>PMTB01000256.1 GCA_003167475.1 candidate division FCPU426 bacterium
GAAATCCGCGATAGAAATGGAAAAGCAACTTTCGCTGCGTTTTAAGGATTATAAGGTGGCGATAGTCCACGGGCAGATGAAGAAAGAAGAGCGTGATGCGGCAATGGACGCCTTTAAAAACAAGGAAATCGACATACTTGTGGCGACCACGGTTATCGAGGTCGGCATTGATATTCCCGATGCTTCTGTCATGGTCATAGAACACGCCGAACGTTTCGGTCTCTCACAGCTTCACCAGCTCAGGGGCAGGGTCGGAAGGGGCACGAAGCAGTCATATTGTGTGCTTGTAGGCGACCCAAGGACCGAGGACGGGCTAAAAAGGCTGGGGATCATGGAACAAACCCAGGATGGTTTTAAAATATCGGAAGCCGACCTTGAGATAAGGGGCCCCGGGGAATTCATGGGAACAAGGCAGCACGGTATTCCCGAGTTTAAAATGGCGAATATAATGAAAGACAGGGAGCTGCTGGAGCTGGCAAAGGAAGCGGCATTTTCGTTTATTTCGGATAATTGTGACTCAAATCACATCAAAAAGGAACAGTTAGTCCGTATAATAAAACTAAAGTATGGAAACAGTTTTGACTTGATAAACATAGGATAATTGGGATATAATAGACATCTGGAGGCGAGATGAAAATTAAATACTACGGAGTAAGAGGTTCCATTCCTGTTGCGGGAAAAGATACCGTGAAATACGGGGGAAACACCACATGTGTTTCCATCGAAGAGGCAAATACCCGTATAGTCCTTGACGCCGGCACCGGCTTAAGGAACCTTGGACGCGATATGCTCAAGGACGGCCCCACCGGCCATAAAATCCACATGTTTTTCTCCCATTATCACTGGGATCATCTCCAGGGTTTTCCGTTTTTTACCCCCGGATTCATAAAAGGCAATGAGATAAACATATACGGAGAATCAAAATACAATAAATCAGTCCAGGATGTATTAAAACGCCAGCAGGAATTCATCAATTTCCCGGTGGAACTTTCAGGCATGCTCGCAAAACTGAACTTTACCGAGATAAAGGAACGCGAAGAGGTCAATGTGGGCCCGTTCAAAGTGACTTCCGTCAAGATCAACCATCCGGGAGGCATGCTCGTTTACCGGATCGAGTGCAAATCCGGGTCTTTTGTTTACGCGACGGACATAGAGCACTATGCCGTGCCGGACAATAAACTCATAGAAATCGCAAAGGACGCCGATGTGCTGATGTATGACGCCCATTTTACGCCGGAAGAGTACCCTAAATACGCCGGTTGGGGCCACTCGACATACGAAGAGGGCATTAAGGTGGCGCAGCTAGCAGGCGTAAAGGAACTGCACCTGTGCCATCACGCGCCCGAACATAACGACTCGGATGTCGATGAGATACAGCGCAAGGCCCAGGCAAAGTACGACAAGACTTTTGCGATACAGGAAGGCTGGGAGATACAGATCTAATCACAAATCCAAAATTGGGATTTGCATTGCGTAGGGAACGCATACGAAGTCCTGCGGAGCTGGACATGCGTTCCGCAGCGGAAACGACGAGTCTTAACTGGAGGAAGTTGAATATATGCCCGAACCCGTGGATTACGACAAACTAAAGGACATACTGCTTTTCAAGGAACTTGATATGGCCGAGCTTGATGTGGTCTCCAAACGCATTTTTGAAAAGGATTATAAAAAGGGCTCGACTTTGTTTGTGGAAGGCATGCCCGGCGAAATCCTCTATATTGTCACAGAGGGTTCGGTCGAAATATCAAAAAAAACCAAGGAAGGCGATGTTGTGATAGCCGTGCTGCATCCCGGTGAAATAGTGGGGGAGATGTCTTTGATTGACGCCGGCCCCAGGACGGCCACCGGAAAGACCAGCGCGGACTCGAAGCTTATAGTGGTGACAAAAAAAAGTTTCAATGAAATGCTTGATTCGGACCCCAAGATCGCGGCCAAAATACTGATGGCGCTCCTTAAGGTGATCAATAAAAGGCTCAGGATAACCGACAAGAAATTTGAAGACAGGTAAAATAATATGAAAATCAAAAGATTTCTTCTGCCGGCCGTTATTTTTTTGCTGCTTATGGGTTCCGGCTGCGCCACTGTCAAAACATATATGGACATCGACAAGGTCGTCCGCCCGGAACTCGATATCAACCCCTACCAGGAAGCGGTCTCATATCTTTATTACTCCATAGGTTATGTCTTTGAACTCGCCAACGAGGATGATTACGCCATGGAATATTACAATGTGGCGGCCAAGTATTCCTACGCGCCGGGCCCCGTATACAAGCAGATCGCTTACCTGTACGGATTAAAGGGCAACGCGCCAGGAATGAAGGATATCATAGATAAAGGCCTCGCCGAGGACCCGTACAATACCGATATCCTTATCATGGCCGGCAGGATAAAGCTCGATACAGGGGATCTGGATGACGCGAAGGTGCTTTTTGAGCGCGCCATAAAGATAGATGTCATGATACCTGACGCGTATTTTTACCTGGGCGTTATCGCGTTCAAAAAGGACGATACGGATACCGCGGAGTCGTTGTTTATGAAGAATGTGGCGCTCTCCCCGGATACGGCGGCGTCATATTACAATATAGGGCTGCTTTACGCAGGCAGGGAGAGTTACGACCAAGCCGTAAAATATTTCTCTCTTGCCGTGGAGAAGGACCCCCTGTACCTGAAAGCTTATACGGCCCTGGCCGGCGTTTATGAGATCACGGGCGATATCAAATCCGCGCTGAGGGTCTATGAAGATTACCTGGGTTTAAGGCCGGGTGATCTGGGCGCCATGAAAGACGTGGCCGATATGTATTACAGGAGCAAGGATTTTGACGGGGCCATAAAGACATATAAACAGATACTCAAAAGCGACGCTGACAACAAGGATATGCTTTACTCGCTGGGGATGATCTACCTGAAGGCCGAAAAGTACAAGGAAGCCATTGACACGCTTGAAGCCGCGGAAAAGATAAAACCCGACGACACCATGGTGAAGTATTATATAGGCGTGGCATATGAGGAGCAGAAGATCTACGACAAGGCCATAGGCAAATTCAACGAGATCACAAAACTTGACGGGAAATTCATAAACGCGTATTACCACCTGGGGTACATATACGGGGAACTCAAGCAGCTGGACAAGGCCATAGTTTTATTCAAGGAAAAACTCGCAGAGAACCCGGATAACGAGGATTTTTACGGGGTGCTTGCGGCGGCTTACCATGACAATGACCAGTTTAAGGAAGCGGTTGAGGTTTATAAAAAAGCGCTTGCCAAATTCCCCGCATCGGAAAAACTGCATTATAACCTGGCTATAGCCTATGACAAGCTGAAGGATTACGACAATTCCATCGCGCAGTTCAAGGAAGTGCTGAAAGCAAACCCGAAGAACGCCGACGCCTGTAATTATATAGGTTATACCTACGCGGACCTGGGTATCAACCTTGACGAAGCCTTAAATATGGTAAATACCGCGCTCGTTATAGAAAAGGACAACGGTTATTTTATGGACAGCCTTGGCTGGGTCTACTATAAAAAGGGAGATTACAAGTCGGCTCTGGATGAGCTGAGCCGGGCATCCGAGCTTATCATAAAAGAAATTGGAAAGGGTGACGCCACGGTATACGAGCATTTGGGGGATACCTGCGTTAAACTCAATGATTTCGTCAAAGCGTCGGATTATTATAAAAAGTCCATTGACCTTGGGCCCGAGTCAAAGGACGCAGTTATAAAAAAACTTGAAGACCTGCAGAAAGCGAAACAGTGATCTTTTTATCCCCGGCAAAGCTCAACCTGGTGCTCAGGATAAAAGGCTCTGACCCGCGGGATAATTATCACTTCATAGAATCGGTCTTTGACCCGGTCTCGCTTTATGACGTGCTCGACGTGGAAATCACACAGGGCAGGAAGATAACCGTTGTTGATTATTTCAAAAAGCTTAAAGTTCCCCAGGAAAAGAACATTGTTTATAAAGCCGTAAAGTTACTCGCGAAAAAATCCGGGTTCGTAAGCGGTGTTAAGGTCACTCTTTATAAACACATACCAAACGGCGCGGGGCTCGGCGGCGGGAGCAGCAACGCGGCAACGGTTATAAAGGCATTAAACCAGCTCCTGGGGCTGAAACTTACTGAACCGGAAATGGCCCGGATAGGTTACAGCTGCGGCGCTGACGTGCCTTTTTTTATTTACGCAAAGCCGGCCTTTGTTTCCGGCAAAGGTGAAAAAATTTCAAAATATGACAGGAAAAACGTATTTTGGTATGTTGTAGTGGTACATAAAGATATACGGATAACCACAAAAGACGCGTATGGCTGGTACGACCATAAAATTAATTTGACAAATGACAAATCTTACACTAATATTATGTACGGATATAAAAAAGGCGTTTATGCCTTTTTATATAATGACTTTGAAAGCGTTATCTACGGCAGGTACCCGGTGCTGAAGAATGTCAGGGACTTCCTGCTGAAGACGGATTGCGTTGACGCGTCCCTAAGCGGAAGCGGAAGCGCGGTTTACGCGATGTTTGACACAAGGAAAGCGGCGCTTGAAGGTTATAAAAAAGCTGTAAAAGTGTGGAAGGGAAGTTTTGTCGGCCTTGCGCACTCGATTTGAGACTCGATATCAGGAGGGATGCAATGGAAATTACGGAAGTAAAAGTTTTTCCGAGAGGCACGAGCGAATCGGAGGACCAGAAACTGAAAGCGTACGCGTCGATCACTTTTGACAGTTCATTTGTTGTCAGGGGCCTGAAAGTAATAGACGGAAAGAACGGGTTATTTGTGGTAATGCCGAGCAGGAAATTATCCGACGGCACGTTCAAGGACATTGCGCATCCTCTGAACAATGATATGAGGAAGTCAATAGAAGTCAAGGTCCTTGATAAATTCCACGAAACAATGCAGGCGGCAGACACAAGGGCGCAATAGCGCTTCACGACATTTTTTTTCACAGACTATCTACCGGGCTAATAAATATGTGAGGGTATTTATTATACTAAACTAATAAAACCAAAATTTAATACCTTTATTATTTTTATTGTCTGACAAACAGGAGGAATGGAATGGAAATTACGGAAGTTAAGGTTTTTCCGAGGTCAACGAACGAGTCAGAGGACCAGAAATTGAAAGCATACGCGTCGATAACTTTTGACAGCTCATTTGTGGTAAGGGGCTTAAAGGTCATAGACGGAAAGAACGGCCTTTTTGTCGTAATGCCGAGCAGGAAGTTATCAGACGGCACATTCAAGGATATAGCCCATCCGCTTAACACCCCGATGAGGAAATCCATCGAGGGAAAAGTCCTGGACAAGTTCCTGGAAACAAAACAGGACGCGGGAACAAGGGCGCAATAAGCGGGACAACACAACCTTTCAAATAACCAAGATCTTTCCCCGAACAACAAAAAAAAGCGGTATCGGCATGTCCATTTTTAAGGTTTCATTATTTATACGTTCTGAGACATTCCGCAAAACCAGCCCGCTTTAAAACCGGGGAACGTTTTTCAATAGTGTTACGGACATTTTAATCTTTAACATTTCATTTGTTTTGTGTATAATAATCTCCAGTTAAACACCGT
The DNA here is from genome assembly GCA_003167475.1 of candidate division FCPU426 bacterium. GTDB lineage: Bacteria > Oederibacteriota > PGYV01 > PGYV01 > Palsa-1178 > PALSA-1178. The sequence continues at coordinate 5,566 of PMTB01000256.1, forward strand.
TCCGGTATTCATAATTGTTGCCCGATCGTCCAACGGTAAGACGCGGCCCTTTGGAGGCTGTTATGCAGGTTCGAATCCTGCTCGGGCAGCCACCTTAATGTTAATCAGGATGCGAAGCATCCTGAACTATAATTAACAAAAGCGCTGAGCCTGTCGAAGCGCCAGTGTAGGCAGAGTATTATGAAGGTGGCTGAGCCCGTCGAAGCGCCAGTGTAGGCAGAGTTTTATGAAGGTGGCTGAGCCCGTCGAAGCGCCAGTGTAGGCTGAGTTCTTCTGTTGTGTAAAGGCAGTCTGAGCCCGTCGAAGCGCCCAGCGTTAGATTCTGCTCCAGCCTTAGCCTCAAATACATAAAACCAAGGGGTTTGCTATGTATTTCATCTACATCCTAAAATGTCGTGACAACAGTTTTTACGTCGGCTCCACCAGCGACCTTTCAAGAAGGCTGAAAGAACACAACACCAACCACGGCGGAGCCCACACAAAACTAATAACCCCGGTTACACTTGTCCATCAGGAAGCGTTTGAAACCGAGTCCAAAGCAAGGTTTAGGGAAAAACAAATTAAGGGCTGGTCAAGGAAAAAGAAACAGGCATTAATAGACGGCAATAAAGAGCTTCTGGTAAGTTTATCAAAATCAAATTCCTGACTGTTGCCGGTTTCTTAATCCCCGCACTGCGTGGGAACCGGCGCAATACCTGTCAATTTATCAGTCTGATGTCCAAAGGGACATACAAGATAAACTAATGGTATTTTCATCCCAATAGTAATATAATAACAAGGAATTGTACGATATACAAAAAAGTTTATAGACTGACAATCGGGGGTGGGAATCATGTACAGGACGCGTGAAGTTGTTGAAAGGCTTGCTGTTAATGAGGAAAAAGTAATGGAACTTTACTCTGTTTTCGGGGATGTATTCCCGGAACACAGGCAATTCTGGAAGGATATTTCCGGGGAAGAAAAGCGGCATGCAGGCATGCTGCGTGAATTTGGCAACATTGTGGATGACAGAGATATAAAACTTGACCTGGATTATATTAAACCGGAATCATTGGAAAAATCCATCAGTTTTCTTAGCGGCGAAATTGACAGGGCAAAAAACAAGGGCATGGATTGCAAGCAGGCTTTCGAGCTTGCAAGGACGATTGAAAAAGGAATAGTGGAATCGGATTGCTTTAAGATTTTTAACACCAATGTGAAGGATTTGGTGACGCTGTTCGGCGCGCTTCAGGCAGATACCCGGCGGCATTGTCAGATGATGGACGAAAAATGCGAAATAATATGCAAGGAATGAACAGAAGCGAGGGTAGTACCGAGGGTAGAGATGGTGTGTACCAGACCTCGAGTTAATAGTTGAGAAAACCGTATTGTTCAAGAGTGTATTTATTAACTATTAACTCGAGGTCTGGCNNCTGAAAGGTTACAGCTTGTAATATTGGATGGGGGTTTAATAAGGTTTAAGTTGACAAAAAATATAAAAAGTGTATACTGTCTATAAAAGCAGACAATTGTCTGAAAAAACAGACAGGAGGCAGTATGATATTTAAAAATGCGCTATTGAGCGTGTTCCCGGATAAAACCGCGATTAAGCTGCTTAAAGCGCTTTGCAGGACACAAGGGCTGCATTCCGGCCGCGCTATTGCCAGGATGGCCGGTATCAACCATCAGGCTTGTTCTTCGGAGTTAAAAAAACTTATCCCGCTGGGCGTCATAAAAACGGGCGGAAGCGGCAGGACTGCTCTTTATGGGTTAAGCATGGACCACATTATAGTCCGGAAGATAATAGAGCCGGTATTTAAGGCCGAAGAAAGCCTTAAAGACGAGCTTGGCGCGGACCTTGCCGGCATCTGCAAAGCGGAGGTGGTCTCCATAATACTTTTTGGAAGCGTGGCAAAAGGTTCTGAAACATCGGGAAGCGATATAGATATCATGTTGGTGGTAAAGAACGCGGATAAAAAGGCGGCAACAGCCGATAAACTTCATAAAGCGGCTGGATTTTTTATAGGTAAATACGGAAATGTGGTTTCCCCGGCAATAATGAGCGTATATGAATTTTGCGGCGGGTATGGTAAAAAGAACGCGCTCATAATGAATATATTCAGGACAGGGACGGTAATTCACGGGAAAAACATGGGGGAACTTATCAAATGAGCGCAAAACAGGGCGGCTTTGAAAACGTGGAAAGCTCAAGCCATGCGGTATATATGGAAAAGGCAGCCGCGTTTTTCAGGGCGATGAACGCCGCATATAAGGATGAAAACTGGTATTCAGTCGGGCTTGAAGCCGTGCACTGCGCCATATCGGCTACTGATGCCGTATTGGCGAAAAAATGCGGCATAAGGAGCACAAGCAAGGATCACAGGGATGTGATAAAACTTCTGGAAGAAAAACTTGGAAGCAAAGCAGACACGGAAGCCGCGGCGCTTGGCAGGATAATAGCGATGAAAAACCAGGTGGAATACTTAGACAGAATATTTACAAAAAAAGAGGCAGAAGAAATATATAAGAGAACGGACAGGTACTTTAACTGGGCAAAGAAGATGTTGGGTTAGAAAGCCCGATGTAATGATAGAAGACTAAGAAACAGCAAAAGCATATGATTGAGAGGGCGCCAGACCCCCTGGTTGATAGTTGTTAAATTGGATTGTTTCAGAACGGGGTTATTAACTATTAACTCGAGGTCTGGCACCATAATTTTTGCACCATAATTTCTTGACAAACGCCGTTTATGCCATTATAATCTGATATATGAAAGTTAACAGAAAGGATAACTTATATGGAACAGCGAATAATAGAAGAAGTGTCATTTAAAAGGAAAATAAGCATGGACGCGGTTATCAGGGAATATTACGAATATATGTTCCTGCGCGATTTTTTTGAATCCAAAGCCGGCGCTCTTGCCGCTTTTAAGGGCGGCACCGCACTGAGGATATATTACGGGCTTCCGCGTTACTCGGATGACCTTGATTTTACCGCCCTGAAAAAAACAAATTTTAAGGCTTTTTCGGAAGCCATGAGGGCTATTGCCGCAAAATATGCCAATACCCGCATAACGGATCTGTGGGACAAGAAAAACACAAGCCTTTGTGAGATAATGATCACGGAAGACTGGCTTAAAATGCCGTTTTCAATCAAGTTTGAGATCTCCAAAAGGGAAATCCCGGCGGGCCGCGGCATAGAGCTAAAAATGGCCGTGTCACAGGATTTCGGGATACAGGTCCTGGTGAATGTGTTTACCCTGGACGCGATATACGCCGACAAGCTCCTGGCTTTAAAGGGCCGCGATGAGCCAAAGGATTATTTTGACCTGTGGTATATCTGCCAGCTTAAAAAGATTCCTTTCAACCCGGGAAAAAAACCGGACACAAAACGTTACAGGCAGGTTCTGGGCAGGTATTTGCCTGCGGTGTACAGTAAAGTACTGGACCAGATACTATGAATACCCTGCAGCTTGTAAGGCGGCTGGAAAGCATAAACAAGGATTACTACAGCCTTCAAGACTTAAAAAAGATAACCGGTCTTGGGCCTAAACCGATGCAAATCAGGTTAAACAGGCTGGTCAAAGCGCAGGTCCTGGTGAGGCTCAGCCGCGGCATGTACGTATTGCCGGGCAGGATTGCGGGAGCAGAGAGCGCCGCTAACAACGCGGTATATCCGTCATATATCTCGTTTCAATACGCGCTGGCAAAACTGGGAATCATAAGCGAAGTGCCGTATATTATGGAATTTGCCACCACAAAAAGTACCAGGAAAAGAAAAATAGGCTCTGTTGAAGCGGTATATAGAAAGTTAAAAAAAGAACTCTTTTTCGGGTATAGCATAAAAAACGGATTGTTTGCGGCTGAACCGGAAAAAGCGTTTTTGGATACCATGTATATGAAGTTATACGGCAAAGAAGCGGGGTTCGATCCGGCAAAAGTTGATTTTAAAAAGCTGGACAAAAAAAAGCTCGTTAAATACGCCGGAAAATTCCCGGCAAAAGTTAAAACCGCGGTAATGCTGGAACTTAAAAAACAGGCGGAAATCCGGTAATCAAACAAGCAGGCGCCGGTTTGTGAAACAGTTTACAAGGAGAGCCATGAGGGTATTATGCATTGATTTTGAGACCGCGAACTACAGCCCTGAAAGCGCCTGCGCCATAGGGTACGCTCTTTTGGAAAGCGGGAAGGTGATTGAAAAAGGGTCGTTCCTGATCAGGCCGCACGCCGGGTATTCGGATTTCAGGCCCGATTTTATCATGATACACGGCATAAAGCCCGCCCATGTCAAAGACAAACCCGAATTCCCCGCGGTTTATGAAAAGTTAAAACCGTTCTTTAAAGGCTCAACCCTGGCCGCGTACTTTTCAGCCTTTCATTCAAAGGTGCTGCGCGCGCTGGTAAATCTCTACGGGCTGGATTTTCCTCAGACGGAATTCCTGTGCACCTGCAAACTGACCCGCAAACTGTGGAAACACCTGGAAAACCACAAGCTCCCCACAGTATGTTCCCACGTCAGATACAAACTAAACCACCACGACGCGGGCAGCGACGCGGAAGGCTGCGCGTGGGTGTTAAGGAAAGTGCTGGAAGAGACGGGGGCAAAAACCGCTGAGGAATTAGCCTGTACCACAGGGGTGAAGATAGGGGTACTGCATAAGGACGCTATAACGTACAGGAAAGGGAAAAAATCGGGAATAATCAGGACAAAAACATCCCCAAAAAGCCAGCGGTGAGAGGGAGCAACCTTCGACAAGTTCAGGTCTAAAGCCCCATCTCTACCGGTTCTTTTATGTCGTTTTTAACGCACTAGAACTTGTAGAGAGGGGGCTTTAGACCTGAGCTTGTCGAAGGTTGCCCCCTCTAAACCGGGCTGGGCGACAAAGGCAGGATTTAAAATTGACTTGATTTTTTAGAGGAGTTATTCGCAAAGGGTTTTAACAAAGCCGAAGCGCGAAAAGAAATATCCGCCCAGGTGGATAAGGTGGCAGCGGATTGGCCCGCGTAGGGAACGCATATATGCGTTCCGCCGCAGGATCTGCCCCAAAACAGCGGATGTTAGAGCCATCAGCGGAACGCATATATGCGTTCACTACGCGGCATCGTTCATAAAAAAATTATGTCCGCAAAAGGAGCAATCTATGGCAAATAAAAAAAGACCCGCAAAAAATCCAAAAAGCCGCAGCCTGCTTGAAGCCGCGGAGGCTGCGGGCATAAACAAAGAAAAGGTGGACGAACTCCTGGAAAAAATCAGTCTTGCGGCGGCTGATAAAAGCGTGGATCCACAGGCCTTGTTTAAAGATTTTGTGTCGGATGCGGAAAATTTCAGGGGGGACACCATGGAAGGCTTGGCAACGGCGTTCTTTGACATATGGAACGCAGTGGCAGCGGATAAAGGCTCCGAAAAAGGCCCTCTTGAAGAAACCCTAATAAACGGCGCGCTCAGGGACGCCGTGATGGATGCTGTAAAACCGTTTGATATTGCCGATGAGTTTGAAAGGCAGGTAAAAGTCGGGGAATTCACGGACAAGTGGCTCCAAACATCCCAGCCGGCTTTAAAGGGAATGACCCCGAACCAAGTGATTTTAAAAGAAAGGGAAAGCCGTGGCAACACTCAAAAAGAGGTAAGCTACACCCTTTCGTTTGATTCGCTAATCACGGAAGAAGCCGGAAAAAAATACGACGTGCTGTATATTGAGGCGATGGAATTATTGAAAACACAGAAGTACACAAAAGCCATAAAGAAATTCCATGACTGCCTGGAAATCTTCGACGGCAACCACGCCGCATGGTATAACCTCGCAAAGTCATACATCAGCACCGGCAACGAAGAAGCGTGCCTGGCTTGCCTGAAAAAGAGCATCGCGATAAAGCCGGATTACGAATTTGCCGTAAAAGGATTAAAAAACCTCGAGCAATACGCTGGTAAAGGCGTAAAAACGGAAGCCGGGAAAATACTGAAAGGCCTGAACCGGTGACAAATTGTCACCAATTGAAAGAGTGTCTGTAAAAGCGGGCATTTGTCTGAAAAAGAAGACAGTTGGTGCCTGTTTGTCACCACAATATGCTGCGGAAAATGTTCTGTCATGATTATTTGGAGCGAACGTTCTTGACATACGTAGCATATATGTTATAATCATAACAAATATGTTATAGAGGTGAACCATGGACATGTCGTTAAAGCCTGCTGACCTGCTTAACTCCAGGGCAAAACAGAGCGTGCTTAAGTATGTTTTATTTTCCGGTTTTAAAGATACCGCAAAAGGGGTAGCGCGGCTTGCGCGGGTGCCGCTGATGACCGCCCACAGGGTATTGCGTTCATATGAGAAAGCGGGCCTTGTTACAGGACGTGAAGTCGGCAACAGCATAGAGTGGTCCTTAAATAGCGGCAGCTACGCTTATAAGGCGCTTGCCCCGCTCTATGATACGCTTTTTAGGGCGCCTTCACCGCTTGAAAGAATGAAAGAAGTCATAAAGGAAAGCCTCCCTAAACGAATGGTCTTAGAGGCGAAGTTATTCGGTTCAATGGCCAGGGGCGACTATGATGAGAACAGCGACGTTGATCTTCTGGTCATAGTGGACTCCATGGAGGAAAAAAAGAACTTTGAAAAACATGACGAGAAATTAAGGGATACTATTTATGAACAATTTGGAAGACATGTGGCCTGTTACGTGAATACGAAAGCTGAATTTCAAAGGAAGAAAAGCCTGGCTGTAATGAAAAACATAGCAAAAGAGGGTATAAAACTGATATAGAAAAATATAGGGGGAATATGAAAGACATCAAAACAAGGGATGTCGACAAATACCTGTATGTGAATTACCTCAGGCGTTCAGGGGAACTGCTTAGGTCGGCCAGGAGATGTATGGACGACTCGATTTACGCCGCAGCGTCCCTAAACGCGGTATTTTCAGCGGTTGCCGCAATAGACGCAGTCTGCGTTTATTACCTGAAAAAAAGGCACGCGGGAATAAACCATGAGGAATCCATAGGGCTGTTCATGTCTATTGAGGGCATAAAGAGGCAGGAACTTGAAAAAGTAAGGCCAAAACTTATAAGGATACTTAAGGCAAAAAACATGGCATCGTATGAAGAACGGGTTTTGGGCGAAAAGGACGCTCAAAAACTTTCCGCGGATGCGGAAGAAATCCACAAATTCGCGGAAACGTTACTGCCAAAACAATAAAAGTAATAGTCCAATTCACAAACTGGGGACTGTCCCCAATTTGTGAAATAGAAAAGTATAGAGAGGTGAGTTATGGCGCGGGGGCGCAGGATCGAGTTCCCGGGGGCGTGTTATCACGTCTTCTCAAGGGGGAATACCTCGACAGGCTCAGGCATATTGTAAAGGTATCGGATTTGAAACCTTTGATTGTCGGTTATCGGAAGTCGGGTGTCGGGGTAAAAAAACATAACGGAGGGGTTATGGAGAGTTTTAAGGATATGTTTAGGACAAAGACTAAAGAACTTGCTTTAGATGTAATACGGTTTACAGAAAACTTACCTAAAACACGTACTGCCGACGTAATTGCCAAGCAATTGGTACGGTGTGGAATGTCTACAAGTGCTAATTATCGAGCTGCTTCAAGGGCTAAATCCAAGGCTGATTTTATAGCTAAGATGGGAATTGTTGAAGAAGAAGCAGACGAAACAATGCACTGGCTGGAATTGTTGGTGGAATCAGGAATTGTAAAATCCGAAGAAGCAGGACCATTATTTGATAAAGCCAATAAGATAGTCGCAATAACAGTATCAACTATTAAAACAGCCAGAAGAAACAAATGACACAAAGTTGGATATTATATGAGGTTTGTTTTCGATTTTACTCCGACATCCGACGTCCGACGCCCGACAAACAAAGTTTTTTGAAGACGTTACCCAAACTTTCACACCCAACCTTCGGAACCTGCTGGCAGAGTTTGGATACGATGATGAAGCCAAAATTATATCTGCTCCGCCGCCGATAGAGATAGTTAAGCTGGTAGCCAATGAACACAAAGTCGAGGTTGATAAGCTGCTTAAAGGCGGAGCCTCCAAAGAAAGAAACATAGCCATCTCCCTGATAAGAAGCCAAACCGGCCTGAAGCTAAAAGAAGTAGCAGGTATGTTTGACATAACCCATACAGCAGTAAGCAAAGCCGTAAACAAGCTGGAAGCAGAAGCGACTGCAGATAAGACCCTAAAAGAGCGTTTGGATCGCTTAATTCACAAATTGGTGACTGTCCCCAGTTTGTGAATTGGGGGTTGGTTTAGGACTTTGAAGGAGTGTAATTCACCAAAGTAGGGACTGTCCCCAATTTGTGAATTGGGGTGGGTTTAGGGGTAAAACGCTGTAATGATTACAGTTTTGTATGGCGAAAACGACTTACTTTCTGGGGTTTCAATTTTCCTCAGAAGGTGTATAATAGTACCACGATAACAAACACGTCTAAAAATGCGGGTGGGGATATGCCGGATCGGGATGTGAAGACCATACGGGACCAAATCTACTTCCAATACGCCAAGCTGATCACGCGCGCAACGCTTTGCTTTCGTTTGTCTACTGCTCAACTGGCTTGCGCGCCGGAGCTTCAGCGGAGGAGCGTCAACTATCTACTTTCTCGGATTTCCTTCGGAAATCCGGTGGAGTTTGCGCAGTCGGAGAAGGAATGCATCTACTGCGGGGCGAAGAAGGACCTCAGCTGGGAACACATAGTACCGAAAAGCACAGTAATAAACGGCAAGTGCCCGGCCTGCCCGGCGATACAAGGGATATCCAACCAGGTCTGGGCATGCAAGTCATGCAACTCCTCCAAGAACGACCTCGGGCTATATGCTTACTTCAAGCGGGAGAACCAGGCGGAAAAGAAATACTTCGATATACTGCCGGCGCTGCTGGAGAAGAAGTACCTAAAGACAATCTATAAATGTCATGAGTGCGCTGGGGATTTGGATAGGACGGTTGAGGGGTTGTCGGTTTTGAATCTTGACTTTGGGTAGTTCGCGCACGTAAAATAAGGTTGATTTTAGTGTTATGTCTTATGTCGAGGCACGGTGTTGGGAATTTTTCCAGAAGGATTAGACTTTCAGTGTTGGGGTATTTCATTGAAATATTTGTGGACAAAAAAGGGTGGAAACCGGCGACAGTGGGTGAGATTAATTACAAAATATTGTGGAGGGCTTAGTTGGTAAAGGTAGAGAAAGTTAAAATAGGTGAATTAACACATTATTTGCGAAAACATAAGGTGGTAATACCTGAATTTCAACGTGGGTACGTATGGTCCGACAAACAAGTAAAAGATTTATATGATAGTATTGTCAAAAAATATCCAATAGGTACTATCGTTCTTTGGAAAACAAGCCAGAGGATAGGTTTTCGAAATATGTTTAACATTAAACTTAATAATTTTGGCCATAAAACATTTGTGATCGATGGACAGCAAAGGCTATTGACATTATATTATTTATTGAACCAAAAAGATTTTTTGCAGGTACAGCGTGAATTTGAGGAAGTTTACGAAGGCAAATCCCATAAAATCGTAAAATTTGAGCAATTTTATAACAAGGGCAAATCATTAGAGAAGTCGTTCAACAGTAATTGCAATTTTGACTCAAAAGAAATGTATAGGTTAATAGGGAAAAAATACAAGTTGCCAATACTAATAATAGATTTAAAAGAAGTACGACAAGCTATAGAAGTTTTTGAGAGGATAAATCAGGCAGGCACTAGAATATCTTCTGATGCTATATTCCTGTCTGAATCGTGGAATAAAAAATCAAACCTTGGAAAAATGTTAAGGAATTGGCGTTATAAGATCAAGAATAATAACTTGAACAAGATTGATAATATTATTTTTGTGCACGCTTTATCGGTCATCGCTCAGCTCGAAGAACAATCGAAAAAGAAAAGTAGGGCATCTGTTGACATATCTTTAAAGCAGCTGAAAAAGGTGGCTATTGATATAAGAAAAGAAAAGTCAGCGAAATACCAGAAAATGCTTCGGCGTGTTATGTCGGCAGCGGAAGATGCTTGGTCATTCGTTGAAAGGGAATTCAAAGTACGAAGCATTAGGAGTATTCCTTCACAAACACTGCTGACTATTTTGATGGTCTATTACTATTATCACGCGAATAAGACTGAACATAAGAGTCAGGTCAAGGAACTCAAAAAATGGTTTTGGCGTGCCTCTTTTAGCAACCGATATGTTGGAAGAGGTTATGGCGATAACGTAAAAAAAGATGTAGTTTTCATGAAAGATCTTGCTCAAAAAAGAAAAAAAATTAAAATCGGGAAAGCATATTTTAAATATGAAGATTTAAAGAATATAGATATTCATACGGGCCGTTCTTCTATAAGGAACGCGATAAAATTGATGTTTTGGAACCTGGGCCCAACATGGATAGACGGAACAAGCATAAACATCGACGAGACAGCTTCGGCAAAAAGGAAAAAGCAGGACGATCATTTTTACCCCTACAACCTTAGCAAGCAATATAAACAAATCGGAAATTCAATCAATTCAATATTAAACCTTAATTTTATCCCTCAATTAAAGAATGCATCAAAAAATGCTTATTTGCCTTCGTATTGGTATAATCAATTAAAAGAAAAATCTACAATTGAAGACCAGAAAAAATTCTTTAAAACAACACTGCTGCCATTTAAAGATATTAATTCACTAATTAACGCCGAATCGCATTTGGGTGGTAGAAAAAGAAAATTGAAAATAAATAGATTCTTAAAATATTATGACGAGTTCCTGTTTAAAAGGTTTGAATTATTTACTAAAAGAATATCTTTATTACAAAGTGGTAAAATTAAATAAATATAAATAATGAGGTATTTGTGGCAAAAGATTAAAGTATACTAAAAGGGGGTATGCCAGGTTGCGAGTTAATAGCTACGCTGGCCTCACTTGTCAAG
>PMTB01000245.1:0-280 GCA_003167475.1 candidate division FCPU426 bacterium
CAAGGAGCTCAACCTTGATGTTCCTGCCCTGGTATTTCATTTCTTTTCCTACAGACCTCTCGGAAGCGAGCAGTTTTAGCCCTTTTACAGGAAATTTCCTCTCCTCGAGTATATCAAGCATTACTTCTCCGACAGCGCCCGTGGCGCCCATGATCGCTACATTATATTCTTTAGCCATGACACTTTCTCCTTCATATATTATGATTTATTTTGTTGATTTTTTACTTCACAAGCCCCGCCACAAAATCGCCCATTTCGGAGGTTCCCATACCCATTTTAC
>PMTB01000245.1:286-5440 GCA_003167475.1 candidate division FCPU426 bacterium
GCCGCGAGCGGGTTGATGACGTTTTGACCCGTGTATTTCGGGGCTGAACCGCCGATAGGTTCGAACATTGAGACGCCTTCGGGGTTAATGTTGCCGCCCGCCGCGATCCCCATTCCGCCCTGTATCATGGCGCCCAGGTCGGTTATGATGTCGCCAAAGAGGTTTTCCGTGACGATAACATCAAAAAATTCCGGATTTTTCACGAACCACATGCATGTCGCGTCGACGTGGGCGTAATCCTGTTTGATATCCTCAAAACTCTTGTCTCCCATTTCCTTATGGGCCCTGACCCACAGGTCGCCTGTGTGCGTAAGGACATTGCACTTGTGGACAAGAGTAAGCATGTTCTTTTTATTGCGTTTGCGCGTAAGTTCATAAGCGTACTTTATGCACCTGTCCACCTCGAAACGCGAATAAACCATGGTCTGCGTCGCGATCTCGTTCGGTGTCCCTTTTTTTACGACGCCGCCCATTCCCGTGTAAATTCCGCCGGAATTTTCCCTGACCACCACAAAATCGATCTGCTCGGGGCCTTTGTCTTTCAGCGGTGTTTCCACATTGGGATAAAGCTTTACCGGCCTTAAATTGATATACTGGTCGAGGGCAAAACGTAGCCTGAGCAGTATACCCAGCTCCAGTATCCCCGGTTTTACGTCCGGATGGCCGATGGCGCCGAGGTAAATGGCGTCCGCTTTTTGAAATTCCTCTATCGCGGAATCAGGCACCATCTCGCCGGTCTTTAAATATCTCTCCCCGCCGAAATCATAATCCACAAAGTGAAGCCCGACCCCGTGTTTTTGCGCCGCTACTTTTAAGACCTTAATGCCTTCAGCTACCACTTCCGGGCCGGTTCCGTCCCCGCCCATTACCGCGATGTTGTACGTTTTGCTCATTGTGGTTCTCCTTTAGTTGTTGGTCAAGTCTGGGTACCGCCATCCCTGAACCTTGTTTTATTTGATCTTAAACTTTGTTTTCCCGTAAGCGATCAATCCGCCGGCCGCGACCAATTCCTGCATGAAGGGCGGGATCGGCTTTACCGTATATGTTTCATTCTTTGTGTTGTTCTTTATAACGCCTTTGTCCGCGTCGATCTCAACCACGTCACCTTCGGCTATCTTGGCAGAGGCTTCTTCGGACTCGAATATGGGCAGGCCGATGTTGAACGAGTTCCTGTAAAATATCCTGGCAAAATCCTTTGCAATAACGCATGCGACTCCGGCGGCCTTTATGGCCACAGGAGCGTGCTCGCGGGATGAGCCGCAGCCGAAGTTCTTGCCTGCCACGATAATATCGCCTTTCTGGACTTTGCCGGCGAAGGTCGTATCCGCGTCTTCCATGCAGTGCTTTGCAAGTTCGGCAGGGTCGGACGTATTTAAGTACCTTGCCGGAATTATAAGGTCGGTGTCGACGTCATTTCCGAACTTCCATACTTTGCCTGTGAATTTCATATGTTTACCTCCATGTTTTTGCCCGTCATTGCGAGGAGCGAGCCTTTCAGCGACGAAGCAATCTCTGTACTTTTGCGGTACGCTGCGTACTTAAATCAAATCTAAAGCTTATCGGTGGAACTGAGATTGCTTCGTCGCCGTACTGCAAAACCGGCTCCTCGCAATGACAGCCCGCTTACTACGACTTAAAACTTAAAACTCCAAACTGCACTTATCTACTTTTTGATATCGTCCGGCGTTCCTATCCTGCCCAGTATCGCCGAAGCCGCGGCTACTGCCGGGCTTGACAAATACACCGACGATTCCGTCGATCCCATCCTGCCCACGAAGTTCCTGTTCGTCGTGGAAACCGCCACTTCGCCTTTGGCTAGGATGCCCATATGGCCTCCCAGGCACGGGCCGCAGGTCGGCATGGAAAATACCGCTCCGGCTTTCATGAATATGTCCACAAGTCCCTCTTTCATGGCCTGCGTGTATATGTCGCGCGTTCCCGGGAATATCAGGCAGCGCACCCTGGAATTTACTTTCCTACCCTTGAATATTTTTGCCGTGATCCTCAGGTCATCCATCCTGCCGTTGGTGCACGAACCTATGACAGACTGGTCTATCACTACTTTACCGAGTTTGGAAACTGCCTTGGTATTCTCCGGCAGACTCGGGCATGAAACTATGGGCTCTATCTTCGCGCAGTCGTATTCTATGACTTTCTCGTATTTCGCGTCTTTGTCGCTGGTGTAGACTTTCCACTTATGCTCGGCGCGGCCCTTTATGTACTCCATGGTTATTTCATCCGGGTTAATCAAGCCTGCCTTGCCTCCGGCTTCAATTGCCATATTTGACATGGTCAGCCTTCCGTCCATGGACATCTTGTCTATTACCGGCCCGGTAAATTCCATGGCTTTATAAAGCGCGCCGTCAACTCCGACGTCTCCTATGGTGTAAAGTATCAGGTCTTTCGCGCTTACCCATTTATTGAGCTTTCCTTTATATACGAACTTAATTGAGGTCGGCACCTTAAACCACGCCTTGCCGGTCATCATGGCAAATGCCGCGTCAGTGGAGCCCACGCCGGTCGCAAAAGCGCCCAAAGCGCCGTAAGTGCAGGTATGTGAGTCCGCGCCGATAACAAGGTCGCCGGGCACTACCACGCCTTTTTCAGGCAGCAATGCGTGCTCTATTCCCACTTCTCCCTGGTCATAATAATGCGTGAGTTTCTGTTCATGGGCGAAATCACGGAGAATCTTTGCCTGTTCCGCGGATTTGATATCCTTATTAGGCGTGAAGTGATCGGGAACCAAAGCTATCTTGGTCCTGTCCCAGACTTTTGTGGCGCCGGAGGACTTGAATTCCCTGATGGCTATAGGGGCCGTAATGTCATTGGCCAGGACCATATCGACATCGGCGATTATCAACTCCCCGGGTTCGACGTGCTTTTTGCCGCTTTTGGCGGCCAGGATCTTTTCAGCTATGTTCATGCTCATGTTTAAACCTCCGATTAAGTTTTTAAGCCAAAAGCCAAAAGACAAAAGTTAAGTGGTAGAGCAAGTAAGATCAAGTGGAGCAAGTAGAACTACACCGTTTCGTTTTATTTCGTTTTTCTTTCTCTTCCTTATACACTTAAAAACTTTACTTTTGGCTTATGGCTTTTGGCTTAACTACTTCGCCTTCTTGCCCTCAAACTTGCCCACGGCATTTAGATACGCCTTAGCGCTGGCCTCTATAATGTCAGTGGACACGCCCCTTGCCGTTACTTCCTTATCGCCTTTTCTTACCCTTATCGTAACCTCACCCTGGGCTTCTTCGCCTTTGGTGATGGACTTTATCTGGTAGTCAATCAGCTTTAAATCGGCTTTTACTATCGCGTTTATCGCCTTATATGTGGCGTCTACCGGGCCGTCGCCGGTGGAAGCCTGGGTGAACATCTTGCCGCCTTTGCTTATCTCAACTGTCGTTGTCGGGATTATTTTGCTGCCCGTTGCCGAATAGATCGACTCCAGGTGGAACGAGTCTTTTCCCTTATGCCCCGTGCCTTCCATCATGGCTATCAGGTCCTCGTCAAAAACCTCTTTTTTCTTGTCCGCTATCTGCAGGAATTTCGGGTAAAGCGCGGCTGCCATTTCCGCTTCCGTCACTTTGAACCCGAGGTCGGCGAGCCTGTGCGATATGGCGTGCCTGCCCGAGCGGCTCGTCAATATCAGTTCATGGCCCGGTATACCTATAGACTGGGGGGTCATGATGCCAAACGTGGATTCATTTTTCAAAATCGCGTCCTGGTGTATGCCGGAAGCGTGCGCGAACGCGTTGGCCCCGACTACGGCCTTATTCGGCTGTACCGGCATGCCGGTCAGGCGCGATACCATCTTTGACGTTTTATATATTTCTTCGGTATTGATATTTGTGTCAAATCCGTACACATCCCGCCTGGTATGCAGGGCCATGACAACTTCTTCCAGGGCCGCGTTGCCGGCCCTTTCGCCCAATCCGTTGATTGTGCATTCTATCTGACGCGCGCCGTTCATTACCGCGGCGAGCGAGTTGGCGGTAGCCATGCCCAGATCATTGTGGCAATGTACCGCGATGACGGCCTTGTTCACGTTCGGCACGGTGTTCATAAGTTTTTTTATCATGGCGCCATATTCTTCGGGGGTGGTATATCCGACCGAATCAGGCAGGTCGACCGTGGTCGCGCCTGCTTTTATTGTCTCTTCAACGATCCTGCAGAGGTATTCAAAACCAGTGCGGGTCGCGTCCATGGCGGAGAACTCGACATCGTCGCAGAAAGTCCTGGCGTATTTAACGGATTCAACCGCGCGCCTCAATACTTCCTCGTCCGTGGTCCTGGTGATGAACTTTACATGCTGGGGCGAAGTGCCTATGAATGTGTGTATCCTCGGTCGCTTTGCCGGTTTAAGGGCAATGACGCACGCGTCTATATCTTTTTTAACGGCCCTGCAAAGGCCGGCAATTATCGGTTTTTTAACGGCTCTGGATATTTCCTGCACGCTCTCAAGGTCACCGGGCGAAGACGCGGGAAAACCGCCTTCGATCATGTCGACGTTCAGCCTCTCGAGCTGTTTGGCTATCTCAAGCTTTTCGGCTTTGGTAAGTGAAGCGCCGGGAACCTGTTCGCCGTCGCGCAGTGTCGTGTCAAAAATCAGGATCTTTTCGTTTTTCATAGTACACCGCCTTTCATTATAAGTTCTGGTTGTTTCCGTTTCAATCGTCATTGCGAGGAGCCATGTACCCGAGCTACTGCGAGTGGTTCATGGCAATCTGGTCTCAATCAAAGCCCGCGGAGCGCCGCGGTCTTTCTAAATCTAAGGCTTATCGTGGAACAGGGATTGCTTCGTCGCCAAAGAACAAGAACGGCTCCTCGCAATGACGGCCCACTTAAATTCAGGCCACAGGACCCGGGTTACCCCGGGCCCTGTTTCCTTATATTAAATACTGCTTATTTCTTTTTCCCTTTTTTAACCGCTTTCTTCGCCGCTTTTGCCGGTTTTGCCGCTGCGGGCGCTTCTTTCTTTTCATTGAGCCACGGCATCATTTTGCGGAGCGCTTTGCCTGTGACTTCTATCGGGTGGTTCAAATCCGCCCTGAGGAGCGCGTTGAATTTGGGCTTGTTGGCCTGGTTCTCAAGTATCCACTCTGTGGCGAACGTGCCGTCCTGGATCTCGGTTAAGATCTTCTTCATTTCTTTCTTTGT
>PMTB01000133.1 GCA_003167475.1 candidate division FCPU426 bacterium
AATTTCCGTTGAGGTCGGGGTGACGGTGGAAGTAATTGTGGCGGTAGCCTGAGGCGTATTTGTCCGGGTCTGCTGGGCCTGGTAAGTCGCTGCCAGGTTTGGCGTGGATGTTGCCGGGGCAGAGGGCGGGTTTTTTTTACACCCCGGTATAATAAGGATTGCCGCGAGTATAATTGCCGGAATAATGATTTTTTTCATACAGACCCCCAAGCCATGTTTTTTAACACAAAACAGTCTCTTACGCAATTAATTGTACTTCAAATGAAGTTATAAAATCAAGTGAAATATTTTTTTCCCGGGCGGTATGTAAACCGGTGCAAAGCGATGCTTTGTTGTCCCGATTTCCGCCCTTTTAAAGAACTTGAAGTTATGGACTTTAAAGTTTATAATTTTTTAAGCGGGTGAGAGCATGACCCTATGTTTGGCCCGCATAAAATGAATTTGTAGAGAGGGGGCTTGTAATCCTGAACTTGTCGAAGGAGCTCCCTCTCGCTGTAGGATCTTCGTATTTAAGGAGGCAAAAATGAAGGCTGAGGTAAAGGCGCTTGAATCTCCCGGCGTTGTGGATTTGTGGGATTATAAACCATTCGATTATAGTGATTTTGAATTCCGCCTTGAAATGTTCATAGGCCCGGTCGGGGAAGAACGAACGGATCTATTTACCGTTACTGTCTGCGGCCTTTCCGCGGTAAAGGGGTTTGTCCCCAAAAAAGATTTTTTGATCGAACACTATAAGGAAAAAGGCGATCATTACCTGGTGATGAAACGGTATGATTATACATTGCTGAGAATGTACCTGGATAATTATATCAGCAAGTGCGACAGCCGGTGGTGGGGTTTTATTGCCTGGCAAATACAGAAAATCGCGAAATGGCAACGGAAGGCAAAAAATGTTATAGTTGATCAATAGTGAAAAACTTCGGTTTAGTTCCAAGCGCCTGCAGTGAGAGGGGGCATCCGCTTCCGCTGAGGCTTTCCGCCTCCGCAAATACGCTCTGGCGGACGAGCCAGCGGACAAGATGCCCCTCTCTACAAATTCACTTACCGGGTTTACGCCCGAAAAACTATGGAGGTTGAATATGACGGCTGAAAATGTTCTGCTTGAAGACACACAGTGGAAGGCTTATTACAGGTTCCTTGGGTTCATGGCGATCGTGCTTTTTGCGATCATTCCTTTTCAGGCGGCTGTTTACTTCATAGCGCCGCCGCCAAAAACCATAGTGGATTTCTTTAAGGTTTATCAGCGTAACTGGATGCTCGGCTTGCTGGATTTGGACTTGAGCCTCACTGTGGACAATCTGATCTTTATGCTTGTTTACATAGGGTTTTACAATCTCCTGAAAAAATACAACAAACCGCTTGCGACTGTGGGGCTTGTGGCCGCTATAATCAGCATTATCCTTTATGTCGTTTCCCGGGAAGGCTTGTTCAGCATGATGTCTTTGAGCGGGCAGTATTTTGCCGCCGCAAGCGACGCTGAAAAAACGGCAATTGCGACCATAGGCCAGGCAATGCTTACTATATTTAACGGTACCTGTTTTGATGTCAGTTACGTGCTGGGCGGGGTGGCAATAATTATTTTCTCCATAATAATGATAAAAGGCGATGTTTTTACAAAGGCGACCGGTTGGACAGGGTTTATTATGGGGGTATTGATGCTCGTCCCTCCGACAGCAGGCCAGCCCGGGTTTATATTGTCTTTTCTTTCGCTGTTGCC
Source organism: candidate division FCPU426 bacterium (assembly GCA_003167475.1). GTDB lineage: Bacteria > Oederibacteriota > PGYV01 > PGYV01 > Palsa-1178 > PALSA-1178. Next base: position 1,718 of record PMTB01000133.1, read on the forward strand.
GCTGATGGTATGGCTCATAATGATCGCTTTGAGGTTCTTTAAATTGGGAAAAAAAAGTTGAACGAGGCTCATCGGTCACGTTCCGCGAATGTGTAGAAAGGGGGCTTGCCCCCTCTCACTGCAGGCTATAGAACGAATCCACTGTTTAAATCCTGCGTAGAGAGGCAGCAAGCAGCCTCTCTACAAAATCTAAAAACGGAATCAGAGCGTTAAAATAGGAGAAATGAATGAAAGCAGCCGTTTGCACAAAGTACGGGCCTCCCGAGGTACTTCAGATCATGGAAGTTGCTAAACCTTTGGCTAAAAATAATGAAATATGCATAAAGATCCGCGCGACCGCGGTTACGGCGAGCGATTGCATTGTACGGGGGTTTTCTATTCCTTTCTGGAAACCTATGGGGTTCATGATGGGGCTGGTGGTCGGGTTTAAAAAGCCGCGGCAACCCATACTTGGGATCGTGTTTGCCGGGGAGGTTGAGTCTTTGGGCGGGAATGTTACGGTATTTAAGAGAGGCGACAATGTGTTTGGATGGGATCTTTTTCCCGGTTTTGGAGGTTACGCACAATACAAATGCATCGCGGAAAGTTCGATGGTGGCGTTAAAACCCGGCAATATGAATTTTGAGGGGGCCGCAGCTTTGCCGTATGGCGGTCTTTTGGCTTTGTCTTTGGTGAACAGGTCAAATATCAAAAGCGGGCAAAACGTGCTTATTTACGGGGCTTCCGGGGCTATAGGAACTATGGCCGTGCAGCTGGCAAAATATTCCGGCGCAAACGTGACTGGCGTGTGCTCCACGGGCAACCTGGGGTTGGTAAGATCTTTGGGAGCGGACGCAGTGATCGATTACACAAAAGAGGACACTGTAAAAAGCGGTGTATTTTATGACCTTATTATTGATGCTGTCGGGAAGAATAAAGGTTCAAAACTAAAGCTTCAATGCAAAAAATCCCTTTCTTCGGGAGGCAGGTATATCTCAATCGACGACGGAAGGCCGAAGAATGATATTGAAGACCTGAACCTGCTTAAGGAACTGGCTGAAGCCGGCAGTTTGAAGCCGGTAATTGACCGTATCTATCCGCTCGAGCAGATTGTCGGGGCGCACAAATATACTGACATGGGTCATAAAAAGGGAAATGTGATAATTTCCGTGGGACATGATTAGAAAAAGAAATTAACGAACATATTGACTTCCTTGACAAAGCAGAGTTTAACGTGTATATAATAACATAACTTAATAATAATCTAAAATTCCATAAGTAAATCAATGAATTTGAAGCAATAGTTATAGGCACAATTCCGGCATTATTGCCGAAAAAAATGGAGGTTTTTTGTGGGAAAAGTCTTTGGTTGGGTTTTGGTCGCATTGATTTTGGTTGTCGTGGGGATATTTGGGTATGCCGCCACAAAGCCGGATACTTTCAGGATAGAGAGGTCCATAACTGTCAATGCGCCCGCGGATAGGATATATCCTTTGTTGGAGGATTTCCGCGCTTGGGAGCAGTGGTCGCCTTTTCCTGCAGGCGAGAAAATCACTTACAGCGGGGCGGAAAAAGGCAAGGGCGCTATAACCACATGGTCAGGCAAGACGACAGGAGATGGAAGCAGGGAAATAACAGAAGTTACGCCGATGGAAATGGTCAGGATGAAACTTGTTTTTCCGGCGATGAAAGCCCAGTTCATGGTGGATTTCACGCTGAAACGCGAAGGCGAAGGCACCAGGGTGACATGGGCGAATTACGGCTCCAACACTTTCATGGCAAAAATATTCGGGATATTTATGAGCATGGATAAAATGATGGGGGATGATATGCAGGGCCGTCTCGCGAGCCTTAAAAAGGCGGTCGAAACCATGCCGGCACAGGCAAAACCAGCGGAAAAAAAATCCAGGAAAAAATAATATAGAATAATTGATTTATTGTAATAAGGCTCCGGTTTGATACCAATGGTATCGTCCGGAGCTTTTTTTTACAGATGGCAATTTTTTTTCGATTTTGTAGAGAGGGGGCTGCAATCCTGAGCTTGTCGAAGGAGCTCCCTCTCGCCGTGGGATTTATGACCCGGGGGCGTTCTAAGACCCGCTGGGAGAGGGAGCTCCTTCGACAAGTTCAGGATTGCAAGCCCCCTCTCTACAAAATGCAAAACTTAAACTTGACAACAACAGCTTGAATCCCACCAACTTTATAGTATAATACAGATATGAAGTTGAAATAATTGATGAATATAAAACAAGGAGCGTGGCAAAAATGGCAAAGAAACAAGAGGCGGCGGAAGGCAAGTCGGGTTCTGAACTTATAAGCGAAAAGATCGCCGAATTGGGAGACTGGAGGGGCGAGACGCTGGCAAAGATGCGCAGCCTTATCAAGGCGGCCGATCCTGATGTTTTGGAAGAGGTGAAGTGGGCCGGGACGCCGGTATGGTCCCATGACGGTATCATCTGCACGGGAGAAACTTATAAAGCGGTAGTAAAGTTGACTTTTGCCAAGGGCGCCGCACTGAAAGACCCGGGCAAGCTCTTCAACTCTAGCCTTGAAGGGAACACAAGGCGCGCCATCGACATCCCGGAAGGCGCTAAGGTTGACGCGAGCGCGTTCAAAGCGCTCATCAAAGCGGCCGTCGTACTAAATACCTCAGGCAAAAAGAAGCCCGCAAAAATCAAGTGAGTGTTCCGGGGAAAAAGGATAAATCCAACTGAAAAGGCACGTGCTATACCGCATAAAACGTCTTTAATCTTGACATACCCTCGTTCCTTGTTAAAATGTAACGAACTTTAATTTGAAAGCGTGCGCAAAACAAAACACAAAGATTTAGCTTATAATAAGGAGGGCGATATGAAAAAGGTTCTTGCAATAACAGGGTTAATAATATTGATTTTGATTTTAGCCTTATTTGTCATCATGTTTCCGGCGGTCAATGCCATGTCAAAGACCGGCGTGGTTGATATTGACAGCGGATTGAAGATATTCACGGGCGGCGGAGGCAACTCGGCTGTGTATGTCACCCCGGATAAGGGCGCTATCGTAATAGTGGATACGAAAATGGGGAAGTGGGCAAAGAAATTAAAGGCATATACCGACAGCATCAACCCAAACGCCAAAGTCACGGTAATAAACACCCATGCCCACGGCGACCATACCGGCGGCAATAAGCTTTATCCAAAGGCTGATTTTATAACCGGTGGATACGAAAGTTCGAAACCGGGGGCTTTGCAGGGCATGCTTATAAAAGTTGGTGAAACATACACCCTGAAAGTTCCGGATGATGAGATAGAAATAAGGAACATGGGCAACGCCCACTCTTTTGCCGATTCTATAGTATATTTTAAGAAAAGAAAACTATTGATGACCGGCGACCTGGTATTTAACGGCTGGCATCCGGTGCTTATGAAACTGGGCGGCGCAGACTCGGATAAGTGGGTGAAAGCGCTGGATTATTTGATCAAAAATTACGATGTAAAAACGGCTGTTCCGGGGCATGGCGTAGTATCCGGCGCCAAAATACTGATGGATCAGAAAGCCTATTTTGATGACATTAAAACAGCGTTAAATGATCCGGCAAAGCTTAAGGCACTTAAGGAAAAATATAAGGATTATATGCATATGCCGATTTTTACGGGGTTTGATAAAACAGCGGCTTTTATAAGGAATAGTAAATAGAGGTAAAATGAACAATTAAGTCGTGTGAAAAGAAGCGCCTGAGCCTTAAGGCGTCGATTTGTATTTTGGGGGCAATCTCCAGGATTCCTGCCGGTTAAATTATCATAACATAACGAACGCTTTGGGGCGTTTTAAAACGAATAATAACGGGGTGCTTATGCGAAAAAATGCCATAAAATTACTTTTTGTTATTGCAATGATTTTTACGCCTGTTTTTGCCGGTTCCATAAGCGGTATACAATACCAGGGATTCGGTGGAGATTTCGGACCAAAAAGA
>PMTB01000277.1 GCA_003167475.1 candidate division FCPU426 bacterium
AGCCAAGAGACAAAAGTAAAGTAAAACTGGAACAAGTAAGAACAAGTATAAAAGGAAACCCTGCAAGCAGCCTTTCCCCGGATCCCCTTATTACCTTATTCCTTATCCACTTAACTTTTGGCTTTTGGCTTTTGGCTTAATAACTTCTTTAGTTCCTTCTCAAACTCCTTCAGCAAATCCTTCTTCGGCACCCGTTTTATTATATCCCCGCCCTTAAATATCAGCCCCACGCCTTTCCCCCCGGACACTCCCAGATCCGCGTCCTTTGCCTCGCCCGGCCCGTTAACCGAGCATCCCATCACCGCTATTTTCAGGGGCTTCTTTATCTTCATTGTCATTTTTTCCACGTCTCTTGCCAGTTTTATCACGTTTATCTCCGTCCTCGCGCAGGTAGGACAGGATATGAGTTCCACTCCCACTTTGCGCAGGCCGAGCGAACTTAAAATCTTATATGCGGGATAAATCTCTTCCTCAGGGTCGGCTGTAAGCGATACCCTCATGGTATCTCCCAGTCCTTCATTTAACAGTATACCGAGCCCTACTGATGACTTTATCAGCCCTGAATAGGCGGTGCCCGCTTCCGTAATGCCGATATGCAGAGGATAATCCTTTAGTTTATTGAAGAGCCTGTAAGCCGCCAGCGTCTCGGGCACGTCGTGAGCCTTAAGCGAAACAACTATATTTGTGAAAGAATTTTTTTCAAAGAAATCAATGTGTTCCATAAGGCTCGATACCATCTTGTCAACTTTTGCAATCCCGCTTGATTCAGGCAGTTTATATGCCGGATCTGTTTTAAGGGAACCGGCGTTAACGCCTATGCGTACCGCGGCGTTGTGTTCCTTTGCCGCGTCTATGACAGCCTTTACCTTTTCCTGCGAGCCGATATTTCCCGGATTTATACGTATCTTGTCGGCCCCGCTTTTGAACGACTCTATGGCCAGTTTGTAATCATAGTGTATGTCCGCGACAAGCGGAATTTTTATTTTTGACTTTATTTTTGCAAGGGCTTTGGCCGATTCCATATCTGGTATACCGCAGCGTATAATCTCGCAGCCGAGGTCGGTGAGGCGCTTTATCTGTTCAACAGTGGCCTTGACGTCCTTGGTCCTGGTGTTGCACATGGATTGGACCGCGACAGGGCTGCCGCCGCCGATGACCAGACCGCCTATTGCTACTTTTCTGGTTTTCATGGGTTCTCCGTTTTTTATCAGGGTCTGCTCCGCGTTAAATTTTATATTTATCGTCTATGCTCGTCATTTCATTCCTCGCATTATTATAATAAGTGCGAAGCACACATTAAATCTAAAATCTAAAATTACCCGCTTTACCCACCCTTCACTATCCTCATTATATCCCCGTAGCTGACAAAAACTATCAGCAATATGACCAAAGCCCAGCCTATCTCCATCATCACCTGCTGAACTTTCTGCGGTACCTGTTTTTTTGTGACGGCCTCTATGAGGAAAAGCATTATCAGCCCGCCGTCAAAGGGAACCAGCGGCAGGAGGTTAAAAAGCGCGAGGTTTATGTTTATTATCGATATGAGAAGCAGCAGGTTTATGAACCCTGTTTTCGCCACCTTGTAGGCTATCTGCGCCACGCCTATGGGGCCGGCCACGTCAGGCTCGATCTTCCTGGTTATCATTTTATAGAGCGATTTTACCGTAAGTTCTGTGAAGTACCATGTCTGCTGTGAGGCTTTTTCGAAGGCTACAATCGGACCGTATTTTTCCATGACCGTATTGCCCTTGGGCGATATCCCTATCCTGAACGTCTCTATTTTTTTCTTATCCTGGTCCTCTATCATTTCGACGCGCGGGACAAGCGCAAAATCCATTATTTTCTTCCCCCTTAAAACTTTTACCATGACCTTTTTTTTGCCGGAGGCCTTGATGGCGTCGGTGATGTCGTCCCAATATTCTATTTTTTTCCCGTTTATCCCGGTTATTATGTCTCCCTTTTTCATCCCTGCTTCCTGCGCCGGGTATTTGTCCGTGACGCTCTCAACTTCAGGAACGAACGTCACCGGCGTTATTCCCAAAAACGGCCTTAGCTTCTTTTCCTTTAATACGTCTTCCGCCTCTTCCATCACAGGTTTGATGTCAAAAGTCATTTCCTTATCACCGCGCCTGGCAATAAGTTTTACCGGAACCCCGTTTGACGCTCCTATTATATCTGTGACCTGGTTCCAGTATTTTATCTTTTCATTGTTTATCTGGATTATTTCGTCACCGCGCTGCAAGCCGGCTGCCTGGGCAGGGTAGCCTTTTTTGACCTCGTCTACAACCGGTTTTAAAACTTCGGTACCTGCCATGAACACCACCCACATCAGAAACACAGCGAATATTGCGTTCATCACCACTCCCGAAACCGATATAAATATCTTCTGAAACGGGGCTTTATTGAGAAATCCGCCCTCTCCGGCCGCTGCCGCATCTTCCGGAGCTTCTCCCGCCATCTTGCAGTAACCCCCGAGAAAAACAAAAAGCGCTATAAGATATTCTGTTTCCCTGTACTTGAATGAAACTATTTTCGGGCCCCAGCCTATGGCGAATTTTTCGACCTTGACGCCCATCCTTTTCGCGGCCAAAAAGTGCCCCAGCTCATGGACAAATATTGTCAGGCCGATGGTCACAAGTATCTCAAAAACTATGACTATAAAATCCGTTATTGGTACGAGTTTTTCCAAATCAAGCATTTATCATCTCCTCAACAAAAGCCCTTGCCTCAAGATCGGCTCTAAGGACCTGATCAATTCCCGGGTTCTTAACGGGGCTGTGCTTTTTTATCGCCTCAGCCACGTAGTACGCTATTTTATCAAATTTTATATTTTTGTTAAGGAAATTATTCACCGCCACCTCATTGGCCGCGTTCATGACCGCGGGCATGGTGCCCCCTGTTTTTCCGGCGTTCAAAGCCAGGTTAAAGCAGGGGAACTTCTTGAAATCCACCTTAAAAAACTCCAGCCTGGCTATCTCCGCGAAGCTCATGGGTTTTATTACCCCAGCCCTGCGGCCCGGGTATGTCATGGCGTAAAGTATGGGCAGCCTCATATCAGGGTGCGACATCTGTGCTATTATGGAGCCGTCTACGTACTCCACCATGGAGTGGATTATGGACTGCGGGTGTATTACCACGTCTATCTTTTCATAAGGCAGGCCGAAAAGATAATGCGCCTCTATAACCTCGAGGCCTTTGTTCATGAGGGTGGATGAATCTATGGTTATTTTTTTTCCCATTTTCCAAGTGGGGTGCTTTAAGGCCCGCTCCGGGGTGATGTTGCGAATTTCACTGCGTGATAAATCTTTAAGCGGGCCGCCCGAAGCGGTGATTATAAGGCGTTTTACATCCTTTATATCATTGCCTTTAAGGCACTGGAATATGGCGCTGTGCTCGGAATCCACGGGTATTATTTCCGCCCCGTATTTCCTGGCTTCTTTCAGGACTATATCGCCTGCCATTACCAGGGATTCCTTATTTGCCATGCCTATTCTTTTGCCTGCCCTTGCCGCTGCCATAAGCGGTATCAGCCCTATGGCTCCGACAATTGCCAAAAGCACAAGGTCGGCTTCTTTTAAAGAAGCTATCTTTATAAGGCCGTCAATGCCGGTTAGTACTTTGGTACCCTTGTTCGCCCTTCTCACAATGCCGGCTTTTTCCGGCCTTGTAATCACGGCGTACTTTGGCCTGTATTTTTTAACCTGGGCCGCGAGTTCTTCCGCGTTCTCATTGGCGGATAAAGCCAGAACTTTATAATCGGGCAGCGCTTTGTCAAAAAGGTCAAGCGCGGAAGTCCCGATCGAGCCTGTGGAACCTATGATGACGATGTTTTTTGCCATGTTGATTTTTCTCCAGTAAATAACAGCTTACCTTAAGTGTAAGAGACAAGAGATTGGAGACTGTAATTGTATAAACTTCAGGCTCCAGTCTCTTGTCTCTTTAACTCTCCGATTTAAAATAATTTTGTGATGTATGTAATGTAGAAGAACATCACCGGCGCGTTAAAGAGCGTCGAGTCTATCTTGTCGAGCACCCCGCCCATCTCAGGCAGAAGGTTTGAGGAATTTTTGACGCCGCAAAAACGTTTTATCACCGAGGCCGCGAGATCGCCGGCCTGGCCGGCTATTGACAGCAGCACCGCGAGTATTATCAGGTGTATAAGAGTGTTTGGCCCGAGTATGTCCTTTGGAAGATATGTGTACTTTATTATAACGACAACCAGCACATTGATCAGGACCCCGCCCAGGCAGCCCTCAATCGACTTTCCCGGGGATATCTCCGGTATGAGCTTGTTCTTCCCGAAAAACGAACCGGCAAAATACGCGCCGCCGTCGTAAACAAAAGTGTAAAGGAAGAGCAGGAATATCCAGTAGTATCCGCTTTCCATCAGCCTTAAGTGAATGGTAAAAGACCCAAGCCCGGCTATATAGATAACCGGGAAAACCGTATTCATGATCTTCTGGAAATTATCGGTGTTCCTGGTGAATATGACGATAAAAAAGAGCAGCATAATAAAAAATGCCATGGCAAGCATGAGCAGGGCTGCCGGGTTGGAGAGATAGTTTATCCTGGCGGAAAACACAAGCACCAGGAGCGTGAAAAGTATGCCGCTGGACCTGTATGAGGACATGTTTATTTTATCCAGCATGCCGTACACTTCATTGACGGCCACCATGCCCAAAAGCAGCACAAAACCGATGAACGGCGCCGGATTATTGAAGAAAACAAAGAATGCCAGCAGCGGTATTAAAATAAGGGACAACAATATCCTTGTTTTCATTTTGCCTGGATCCCCCCGTACCTGCGCTCACGCGCCGAAAATTCTTCCAGCGCGCGGAAAAGGTCGTTTTTCCCGAAATCGGGCCATAAAACATCGGTTACATATATCTCGGAGTAGGCTATCTGCCATAAAAGAAAATTGCTTATCCTCATCTCGCCGCTGGTGCGGATAAGGAGGTCCGGGTCCGGGATGCCTGCCGTAAAAAGTCCTTTTGAAATGAGTTCCTCGTCTATGTCGCTTACTTTTATTTTTTTTCCGAGGACGCCCGCGGCTATCGCCCTCATGGCCAGGGTCAGTTCCCTTTTGGACCCGTAGTTAAGCGCCAGTATAAGGGTGAGCCCCGTGTTTTTCGAGGTTTGCTTTTTCACGCTTATAAGTTTTTTATGGACCTTGGGGTCCATCTTGTCTATCTCCCCTATGGTCATAAGGCGCACATTATTTTTCATCAGGGTTTTTGTTTCTTTGTCAAGAAAATCGGACAGTAGGTCCATGAGAAAACCCACTTCCTGCTTGGGCCTTTTCCAGTTTTCCGTCGAAAAAGCGTAAAGGGTCAGGTATTTAAGCCCGAGTTCGGCGCAGGCCGTGGTAATGCTCCGGACCGATTTTGCCCCCTGCTTATGCCCGAATACCCGGGGCATGTTCCTTTTTTTTGCCCACCTTCCGTTGCCGTCCATGATAATGGCGATGTGCGCGGGAAGTTTTAAGTTTTTGTCCATATGGCTCCGGTTTTGCCGTCATTGCGAGCCCTTCGACCAGCTCAGGGTAGTGAGCATGTCGAACTAGAGCGAGACCCTCAGCGACGAAGCAATCTCTGTACTTTTGTGGTACGCTGCATTTTTAAGGCTTATCGGTGGAACTGGGATTGCTTCGTCGGCATAATACAAAAACGCCTCCTCGCAATGACTGCTGGTGCGTAATTATATCGTCAGCAGGTCCTTTTCCTTATCCTTCACTATCTTGTCTATCTCTTCTATATGTTTATCCGTTGACTTCTGTATTTTGGCTTCCGCAGCTTTCAGGACATCCTCGGATATTTCTTTTTTCTTTTCGCGTTCCTTAGCTTTGTCATTGAAATCGCGCCTTATGTTGCGCAGCTCCACCTTTGACTCTTCGGACATTTTTTTGACTTTCTTGACCATGTCTTTCCTGGTTTCCTCGTTTAAGTCGGGGAATTTCACCTTGAGGGAATCACCGGTATTTACTATGGAAAGGCCAAGGTTCGCGGCCATGATGGCTTTTTCTATATCGAGTATGGCGCCCTTGTCCCACGGCTTTATGTCGAGTGTTTTGGCCTCTATGACAGAGACCGAGGCTACCTGGTTGATGGGCATGGGGTTGCCGTAGTAAATAACCTTTACCGCATCAAGCACGGAAGTGTTGGCCCTGCCCGTGCGGATTGAAATAAGTTCCTTTTGAAAAGCCTCCACGCATTTCCTCATCTTTGATTCGAGTTCCGCGTATAAATTTTCCATTTTTTCTCCCCTTACCGGACTATTGTCCCGATGGTTTTTCCGCTTACCACTTTTTTAATATTCCCTTTTTCATTGAGGTTAAAGATTATAAGCGGTATGTTATTGTCCATGCACAGTGATATTGCCGCTGAATCCATTACTTTCAGGTTTTTATTCAGGACGTCCATATATGTAAGTTCGTCGAATTTTTTCGCGTTTTTGTCCGTCTCCGGGTCGCCCGAGTAAACGCCCGAAACTTTTGTGGCTTTTAAGACGACTTCCGCGCCTATCTCTATGGCGCGCAGGGCCGCGGCCGTGTCGGTCGTGAAGTACGGGTTCCCTGTACCGCCGCCGAATATGACTACGCGGCCCTTCTGAAGGTGCCTTTGCGCCCTGCGGCGGATGAAAGGCTCCGCTATCTCCTGCATGTCTATGGCGGACAATACCCTGGTCTCAACGCCCATCTGTTCGAGGGTGTCCTGCAGGGCCATGGCGTTAATAATGGTGGCAAGCATTCCCATATAATCGCCCACCACACGGTCTATCTTAAAGTTCTTTCCCCTGCCGCCGCGGAATATGTTCCCGCCGCCGACCACAAGCGCGACAGTGACGCCCATCTCGCGCACTTCCTTTATTTCCTTCGCAATGGAATAGACGGTATCATAGTCGATACCGGATTTGTTCTTGCCTGCTAAGGCCTCTCCGGAAATCTTCAGCATGATTCTTTTATACTTTGGCTTTGAATTCGGCATGCCTGCGGTCCCCCCGGGTTTAAATTCGGGTACATCCGGGGAAGTTCCCCGGATGTACCCGCTTTATACTTATCAACTTAAAGAGATTCCCCCAGCACGAACCTGGAAAATCTCTTCACAACTATATTCTCACCGATCTTGCCTATGGCTTCCTTCACTACAGTATCTATATTCTTTGAGTCGTCCTTGATGTAAGCCTGTTCGAGCAGGCAGTTGTCCTTATAGAACTTCTCGAGTTTTCCCTCGATGATCTTTTCTATGACGTTTGCCGGCTTCTTCTGGTCCGCCATCTGTTCCTTGTAAATTTCTTTTTCCTTGGCCACGACTTCAGCCGGGACCTCTTCGCGTTTCAAATACCTGGGCGCCATAGCCGCTACCTGCATGGCGACTTCCTTGCACAGTTCCTCGAATTCCCTGGTCCTGGCCACAAAATCCGTTTCGCAGTTCACTTCGACCATGGTCCCGACTTTTCCGCCGCCGTGGATGTAAGCGTAAACAAGGCCCTCTTTTGCCGTGCGCGCGCCGCGCTTATCGGCCGAGGCGATCCCTTTTTTGCGCAAAACTTCCATGGCCTTTTCCATATCGCCCCCTGTTTCCTGCAGGGCTTTCAGACAGTCGCCCATTCCGGCGCCTGATTTTTCCCTTAAGTCTTTTACAAGGTCTTTATTGATTTCAGTCATGATACTTCTCCTATGATATGTGTGTTTTTGGTTTATTCAGCTTCTTTTAATTTTGCTTTCCTGATGCGTTCCTTGCCTTCTTCTTCGGTCTCGTCGACGAATACTTCCGCGTATTCGGCCGTGTTGACCATCTGCGCCGCTATTTTTTCTTTTTCTTCGGCGTTTGTGGCCGCTGCCGCGTCAGCCGCGATTGCGGCCGCTTCAGCTTCCTGCTTCACTATCATTTCTTTTTCTTTTTCCATCGTCACTTTTTCCTCGATGATGGTGTCCGCGATGTACTTGCACATCAGTCGCACGGCGCGTATGGCGTCGTCATTGCCCGGGATGAGGCAGTCTATCGGCTCCGGATCGCAGTTCGTGTCAACCACGGCTATTACCGGGATGCCGAGCTTGTTGCCTTCTTTAACGGCATTCTCCTCGCGCTTTACGTCTATTACGAATATTCCGCCCGGCAGCACGTTCATGTCCTTCAATCCGCCGAGGTTATCCTGAAGTTTTTTCAGTTCCTTCTGCATATTCATTCTTTCTTTTACCGGGTAGCGGGCGAATCCGCCTGTCGCGTCCATTTCCTCGAGCTGTTTTAACCTGTCCACCCTTTTACGGATGGTCTCAAAGTTGGTCATGGTGCCGCCCAACCACCTGGAGCATACATAAGGCATTCCGCAGCGCATTGCTTCTTCTTTGATGGAGTCCTTGGCCTGTTTTTTCGTTCCGACGAACATGACAGAGTGGCCCTTGCGGATGATGTCTTTTACGAACAATACCGCATCCTTGGTGTGTTTGAGGGTTTTCTGCAGGTCGATGATGTAGATCCCGTTCCTTGCGGCAAAGATGTAAGGCTTCATTTTGGGGTTCCATCTTTTTGTCTGATGCCCGAAGTGTACCCCTGATTCGAGCAAAGCTTTCATGGAAATCTGTGGCATAATTCTACTACCTCCAATTGGTTTTTACCTCTGCTTCTTTCATCTCCCGGGCAACCCCATAGGGGGACCAACCCGGAATCCGGAAAGCATGGTGTATTTTAAAAACGGTAAATCATATCAAATATGGGGTGTTTATGCAAGGGATTTTTGGCGGGTATTAATATAATAGCGTCCAAACCTGAGTTTTTGTCAAATGTTGTTT
>PMTB01000138.1 GCA_003167475.1 candidate division FCPU426 bacterium
GCCATGTACCCGAGCTACTGCGAGTGGTACATGGTGGTACATGGCCCCCTCTCTACAAAATCTAAAGCGGAAATGACTTCAGCCGGTTCTATTATAATACCTACCAAGCTTGCTAATCGACTCTCAACTTTCGACTATCGAACGAAACCAAGGAAGGTAAACAGCCTTAAATAGCCTTCAAAAAACCGATCTCCACCCGTCCTCCATCTTCTTCCCAAACTCAATGTCCGGTTCCAGGGCCCCCATAAAACAAAAGGGCCGCCCAAAGGCGGCCCTTTTGTCAATTATCCGTCTTTATGGCTTTATGAGCAGCCCTTTCTTATATTCATGTTTTTCCTTTATGCCGCCCTTTTCATCATAAATTATTTCTTCGCCTTCCTGCCTGCCGGACCTGAACTCCTGCGTCTTTTTTAATGCCCCTGACTCATAATATTCCTTTGTGCTGTAATCCATGGTCATCAGGTTTATATCCGTCTCGTTTTTGAGCTTTCCGCTGTCGTAATAAACGTACCATTTCGATCTGGCAAACCCGGTTTCCTCAACCGCTGTTGACGGCACGCCTTTTATATACATCACGGATTTCGGTCCCTCTGTCTTTACCTCAATCTTTGTGTAATCCGCGAATTTTGGAGCGATAACCGCGCAGGCCCAGGCAATGCCGGCTAAAAACACGGCAATCAAAATCAAAGAAACCGCGCTTATGAATTTATAGGGGAAATCCGCCGTTTTCCTGTCCTGGGCGTGGGTGAAGCCCTTGTTTATCATCATTTGTTTGTACAGCGCGAATGTCCAGAAATATATGGCCAGTTCCAGGAAATTAACGGCAAGTGCCGGGATAAAGGACAGCCACCCGCTTAAAAAAGCCGTGATAACGGATTTTATTATGCTCAGGCCTATATATAGCGCAATAATGGCCAGCCCCAGCTGTATGAACTTCCAGAAATTCCCCTTGAGTATGGCGCGGCTTTCCTGCAGCGACAGTACCACGCCGCCGTTCAAAACATACGCGAACCCGGCAAAAGAAAACATCACCGCTATGATAATGCCGGGTATGACCAGCAATACCAGCCCCACTCCCGCCGCAACAACCGCTATCATCCGCACAACAAGCAGCCCCAGCGTCATTTTAAGCGCCAGCGCGCCGAAATTGCCGCTGATGGGTTTGAAATATTTATCGCGCGAAGCCACGCGAAGGGTAAAAAACGACACGGTAAAGCAATTATACAGCAATAGCGCTATCACCGCGGCGCTCACCATGTAAAAAACGTAAGGCACGTTAAAAAACCTGTAGGGATTGGCGATTATATTTGACATGAAAAACAAGGCGCCGATGAGGCAATAAGGTATCAAAAACACCAAAATCAAAAGCGCATTGTCAAAAAAGTAAAGCGTCCCTTCCTTTACCGCGTCCAAAACCGAAACAGGCTTGTTCAAAGTTTCCATTCCACACCGCCTCATTGATTTTTTATCCGCATTCCCCCGGCCGCGTATGGCGCATAATGTGCGCCGTTACAAGATATAATATAATATTTACCAAGCTTGCTAAATCTACTCTCAACTTTCAACTATCGAACGCCACCAATGAAGGTTAACAGCCTTAATGTTTATTCGATATCCTCCGTCACCTTCATTATCTCCTCGAAAGTGGTTATTCCCCGCCTTATCTTGTCCATGCCGTCGGAGAACATGGGCACGAAGCCGTTCTCCATGGCTTTTTCCTTTATGGCCATTGAGGAGGCTTTTTCGACTATAAGGTCCCTTATAAAATCCTTTACCTCAAAAAGCTCGGAAACGACCGTCCTGCCCCTGTAGCCGGTGTTAAAACAGTACACGCATCCGCGCCCCTTGTAAAGGGTTGTGGCTTTCTCGTCCTTGAAATATTTTTTTGCCATGTCCTTCGATATCTGGTACTCTTCCCTGCATTTGCTGCATATGGTCCTTACCAGGCGTTGGGACATGACCGCGCGCAAAGACGAGGCGATGAGGTACGGCTCCGCGCCCATTTCAAAAAGCCTTGTGACCGCGCTTGGAGCGTCGTTCGTGTGGACAGTGGCAAATACCAGGTGGCCGGTAAGCGAAGCGCGCAGGGCTATCTCGGTGGTCTCCAGATCCCTGATCTCGCCTATGAGCACCACGTCCGGGTCCTGCCTTAAGATGGATCTGAGCACGTGTGAAAATGTGAGGCCTATCTCAGAGTGTATCTGTATCTGCGTAATGCCCTCTATCTCATACTCTACGGGGTCCTCCGCCGTTGTGATATTTTTCTCTCCGTTATTTATGGCGTCCAGCGCCGAGTAGAGCGTCGTTGTTTTTCCGGAGCCTGTTGGGCCGGATATCAGTATGATGCCGTTGGGTTTTTGTATGACCTCTTTCAAAACCTTCAGGTTGTTATCATTTATCCCCAGATGGTCGAGCCCCAGTATTATGGCGCTTTTGTCAAGTATCCTTAGGACCACTTTTTCCCCGTGTATTGTCGGGGTCACGGCCATCCTGAAATCTATCTCGCGGCCCTCTATGACTATGTGGAAGCTGCCGTCCTGCGGCATGCGCTTGTCCGTAATATTGAGCTTTGCCATTATCTTCAGGCGAGATACGATCGCCGGAGCCATGGTTATGGGGAAAAGCTGGTCCTCCATGAGCACGCCGTCGACGCGGTATAAACATTTGAGTTTTTCCCTTGTGGGAAGCAGGTGTATGTCGCTGGCCCGCTTTAAAAAGGCCCCGAGTATTATCAGGTTCACGGCTTTTACGATCGGCGCCTGCTCCGCAAGCTCCTCGACCCCGCGTATCTCAAAGCCGAGTTTTTTGGTGAGCTGGAACGTGTCGTCGCTTATGCTGCGCAGGAGTTTTTTGACCATATCGGACTTGAAGTGGTCGGCGTACTCGTTTATCTTGCGCGATATGGCCCCGCGCGAGGCAAGGTAAGGCTTTATCTTAAAACCGGTGCTTTTCTCGAGCTGGTCTATGGTCACGACATCATTGGGGTTTGCCATGGCTATCTCGAGCACGTCACC
The DNA here is from genome assembly GCA_003167475.1 of candidate division FCPU426 bacterium. Lineage (GTDB taxonomy): Bacteria > Oederibacteriota > PGYV01 > PGYV01 > Palsa-1178 > PALSA-1178. Next base: position 3,015 of record PMTB01000138.1, read on the forward strand.
TGTGAGCCCGAAAACTATGAGTTCCTTTTTCATGCATATTTCCTGGGCCACGGAGGTGACCACTTCGGGCTCGGGGTTTTTCCCGCTTAGGCTCACGTAAGGTATGTTTATGGTCTCGGCCTCTGCCATCAGTACCGGCTCTTCTTCGACCTTGTACTTGAGCATGAGCCCCTCGGCCGAGTCTTTCCCGTCGTCCAGGTACCGCTGTATTACGGTGGCCGGGAAAATATTTTTCTGTATGAGAAGGTTCCTGAATTTATCGTTCTTTAGATTAAGCAAAAAGCCCTCCCTGGAAAATATTTTTAAAAATATCCCGCCCATACCGCCCGCGCTTACCATTTTATATTAGCATATCCGCCCTCTATTTGCAATTGGGTGCGTGTTTGAAGTGTTGACTTTTAGGGCAAACAGGCTATACTTAAACACCACCTAAATGGTGGTATTTATTGCCAATTTTTTTCAGGAGGTCTAAAATGAAAAAGTTTCCGGTCAAATCCAGACTGACTGCTGCGGCGCTGGTGTTCCTGGCCGCGGTCCTGTGCGTGATCATCCAGGCGTGCTCAAAAACCCCGTCACCGTCCTCGCCGTCAAACCCGACGGCTACGCCCGGAACCATCGCGACGGCCACAATCACCCCCACATCCACGGCGACGCTTACCGGCCTTGACGTAACCGGGTCCACAACGCTTTCGACAGGTGCTTTTGCTTACAGTTATGTATATATACATTCGGGCGGAACGCTCACGGTAAATGGAGCGGTCACGCTCAATGTAACAGATTATTTTACGGTTGATTCCGGCGGCTCGATCAACGGCGACGGCCTCGGCTATATTGCCGGACAGGGGCCTGGAGCTCCTTCAAGCGGTTTGAACAGCAGCGGCGCCGGCGGACACGGAGGGCATGGCGGAGCCGGCAACGGCGCGGCAAATGACAGCGCGACGGCCCCGGCTTTGATGGGCAGCGGCGGAAGTTATGGCAACCCGGAATGTATTTCCGGAACAAATTCAAGCGGCGGAGGCCTTTTAAAAATCTTCGTGGCCTCGGGATTTGCCACAATTAACGGGATAATATCCATGAACGGCATGATCAGTTGCTCGAGCGGTTTTCAGGGCGGCGGCGGCGGAGCCGGCGGTACGATCTATATCATAGCCCCGTCAATTTACGGCAGTGGGACCATGACAGCCAACGGCGGTTATGGCGGCGCGGGCGGAATGGGCGGCACGGGAGACGGAGGAGGCGGCGGGATAATAGTTTTGTCATATCACAGCACTGATACTTTTCCTGACGCGAACGTGTCAGTAGCGGCAGGCGGCCCGGGCTACTACATGGGCATGACGCCCCCGGGTATTGCCGGAACTGACGGGATTTTCAACAAAATCACATTCTGATTTATTTGCTTAAAAAAAAGGCGGCTTAAGTGCCGCCTTTTTTTTAACCGGCATATTGTGTAAAGGAAGGTAAACAGCCCCTCCGTGCAAAAACTTGAAAACCGTGGTACCTGCTGCTATACTATTGATACGATACTGGTTAAAAAACACACAATGTGGAGGTAGTATGGCTTCGACTATCTGGATCGGCAACATACATTTCGGGGATACTGACGTTCCCGTGAAACTGCACACCGCTGTCAGGGAAAACCTGATCTCTTTCCATCTACTCCATAAAACCGATAGGGTAAGGCTGCAGCAGCGCATGATATGCGCTTTTGACAAGGCTCCCGTCCCTGCCGAAGAACAGGTTAAGGGGTTCCCCCTGGACGGCCGTAAATATATCCTGATAGACCCTGAAGAAATAGAGGGCGCGGAACCGGAAAGTTCAAGGGCCATTGACGTCCATGAATTTGTAAACCCCGCGGAAATAGATCCGGTATTTGTCGGGCGCACATATTTTTTGGAGCCTGACGAGTCCTCAAAAAGTTACTCCGCGCTCGCTTTAGCCCTGAAAGAAACCGGAACAGAGGGTATATGTACATGGGTTATGCGCAAGCGCGCTTACTTCGGCGCACTCGGGTCAAACGGGAAAACTTTGAGGATGAACACCCTGCGTTATACGGATGAGATAATACAGCCGGAAACGCTTGTCCTGGAGGACTTCTCCCTCACTGAAAAAGAGCTTCAGATAGGCAGCGAACTTATAAACAAACTTTCCGTCCCCTTTGCCCCGCAAAAGTACTCAAATGAACATCAAAAAAAGCTGCAGGCCCTGATCGATAAAAAGGCGCGCGGTGAAAAAATAACCCTGCTCACCCCAAAACATTTAAAGACGACCAAGGCGGACAAACTGCTGGAAACGCTCCAAAAATCACTGAAAAAGGCGGCTTAATATGAAAAAAACAAAAAAGGCAGCCGGCAAAACCGTAAAGAAAAACGCAGGTGCAAAAAAAACGGAAACTCCGGCTGATAATATCCCCATGCAGGGTATTTGGAGCGGCACAATATCGTTCAGCCTCGTCGCCATTCCCGTCAGGCTGGTCAAGGCGGTGGAACCGGGCCGCGTTTCATTCCGTATGCTGCACAATAAGGATTACTCCCCCTTAAAGCGGAAAATGTTCTGCCCTGACAGCGGCAAAATAGTCCCGCCGGAGGAAATTATCAGGGGTTACGAGATATCCCCGGGCAAACACATAATGATAACAGACGAGGAGCTGGAGTCCGTCTCCCCGGACAGGAGCAGGACGATAGAAATAAGCGAATTTATCGACCTTGGCGAAGTGGACCCCATATATTTTGACCACCCTTATTTTCTAACGCCGTTAAAGGGCGGGGAAAAATCCTACCGGCTGCTTGTCGAGGCCATGAAAAGGACTAACAAGGCTGGCCTGGCTAAATTCGTGCTCGGCGAGCGAGAGTACCTGGTTACGGTCAAAGCCAGGGGCAAAGCCCTGGAACTGTGCACCCTGCATTACAATGACGAGATACTTTCAGGGGATGAATACGCGCCAAAAAAGGATGAGGCTTCGGACGCGGAAAAAAACGCGGTCAAAAACTCCATAAAAAAAATGATATCTCCCTTTGCCCCGGAAAAATACTCGGACCAGCGTAAGGAAAAACTCCTGGGCATACTGAAGGAAAAAACAAAAGAAAAACAACAGGTCCTGGCCCCCGAAACAGAAGAAGAAGGCTCAGCCGAAGGCTACGAAGATCTGGTCGCGGCGCTCGAGGACTCCATGAAAAAAATAAAAAAGGGTTAATATGCGGATAATACTTTCCAAGCTGGCTGATCAATTTTCGATTTTCAATTTTCGAACGATAAGAGAAGGCACAAAGCCTTGAACACAAACAAAACCACCATAAAAATAAACAACAGGGATCTTGCATTATCCAACCTCGACAAAGTCCTCTACCCCGCTGCGAATTTCACCAAATCCCAGATCCTAAAGTACTACAGCTCCATCGCGCCCTACATCCTCCCCCACCTAAAAGGCCGTGCCATGACCCTGAAGCGCTACCCTAACGGCGTGAATGAAGATTATTTTTTTGAGAAGCGCTGTCCCGCACACAGGCCCGGATGGCTTGAAACTGCGGACATCCCCTACGGCACAAGCAAACAGCTTAATGCCTGCCTGGTAAATAACCTGGAAACGCTTGTATGGGTGGAAAACCTTGCTTCCATAGAACTGCATGTGCCGCTGTGCAGTGCTAAAACGCCCCTGACCCCGGATTCGGTAGTCTTTGACCTGGACCCGGGCGAGAACGCAGGTGTACTCGAATGCGCCAAAGTGGCCCTCATAATCAAAGGCCTGCTGGACAATATGAAATTATGGAGCGCTGTGAAAACCTCGGGCAAAAAGGGGCTGCATGTTTATGTACCGCTGAATTCGGGAAAAACCACTTTCGACGACACAAAAAACTTTTCCAGGGCCATAGCAGGTTCCATGCAGAACAACTATCCGGGATTAGTCACATCTATCATGGCTAAAACTTCCCGCGATAAAAAAGTCTTTATCAACTGGTCGCAGAACGACGCCTCGAAGACCATGGTTGCCGCCTATTCTCTGCGCGCCGCGGATAAACCCATGGCATCGACTCCGCTGGGCTGGAAAGAACTCAAAGCGTTTTTGAAAAAAAACGATCCGGCCGGTCTTCAGTTCACATATTCACAGACGCTAACAAGGGCGAAAAAAAACGGGGACTTGTTTTCCGCAATGCTGGATAAAAAACAGAGGCTGCCGTACTTATGAAAAAATTAAGGGAATACGCCAAAAAAAGAGATTTAAAAAAAACCCCCGAACCCGGGCCTTCCAAGGGAGCCGGTAATAAGGCGGGTTACCTTATATTTGTGGTCCATAAACACGCCTCGCGCAGGCTCCACTATGACCTCAGGCTGGAACTTGGCGGCGTACTGAAAAGCTGGGCAGTGCCAAAGGGCCCGTCGCTTGACCCAACGGTTAAAAGGCTGGCCATGATGGTGGAGGACCACCCTTTTGACTACAGAAATTTTGAAGGGGTAATACCCAAAGGAAATTACGGCGCGGGAAGCGTCATCATCTGGGACAAAGGCCTCTACGGCCATACCGATGCAAAAAACAAACAGGAAAACGAGAGATTACTTGCGGAGGGGCTGAAAAAAGGGGTAATTAAATTCGCCCTCGCGGGCGCCAAATTAAAGGGCGGGTTCGCCCTCATCAGGACAAAATGGGAAAAGAACTCATGGCTGCTTTTAAAGGAAAAAGATATGTATGCCACCACCGATGATATCGCCAAAAAATCCGCTTCCGTTGTCTCAGGCATGACAGTGGAGGAGATGGCCGGAGAATCCGGGGATACTCCGGCTGATCCGGCGCAAAATAAGGTCAAAAAGGAACCGGAAAAAGGATCCTATAAAATCGCCCCCCTAAGACCGATGCCGCGCAATGTCGCCCCCATGCTCTCCACGGCCGTAAAAAGATCTTTTGACGACCCGGACTGGATATTCGAGGTGAAATGGGACGGCTACAGGACGATCGCGCAGGTAAGCGATAAACACGCGCTGTTATATTCACGCAAACAAAATTCCCTTACAAACAGGTTTTCCACGATAGCCGCTTCCCTGGAAAAACTGGGGTTTGACGCCGTGCTTGACGGCGAGGTCGTGGCAATCGATAAAGCCGGACTGCCGGATTTCCAGATGCTGCAGGACTATAAAAAATTCCCGGGCGGACGTTTGGTCTATTACGTCTTTGACATTTTATATTACCAAGGCCGCGACCTGACAAAACTTCCGCTGATAAAACGGAAGGAACTGCTGAAAAAGATCCTGCCGGTTTCCGGCAATATCAGGGTCTCGGACCATATATGGAAAGACGGGGTTTCGTTTTTTAAAGCCGTCAAAAAGAAGGGGCTTGAGGGCATAGTGGCGAAAAACTCAAAGAGCCCCTATGTGCAGGGCGTAAGAAGCCCGCACTGGCTGAAAATAAAGAACCGGGTTTCCCAGGATTGCGTTATAGCCGGTTTCACGACGCCAAGGGGCGCCAGGGGATATTTCGGAAGCCTTGTCCTGGGAGTTTATGAAAAAGGTATTCTCACATACGCGGGCCATTCCGGCGGAGGGTTCAGCAGGAACAACCTTAATGCAATATATGAAATACTCCAACCCCTGTCACAAAAAAAATGCCCGTTTAAAATAAAACCGCCGGAAGATACGCCCATCTCCTGGATAAAGCCGGTATTGGTGTGTGAAGTTACCTTCACAGGCTGGACAAACGCGGGGATCATGAGGCACCCGGTTTTTTTAAGGATAAGGGAAGATAAAGCCGCGAAAGAAGCGGTAAGGGAAAGTCCTGAATAGGGTCTTCTTTTTCCACACTTGGATGTTTTTGCCTTCCGCTTAACTTTTGTATTTTGCTTTTGGCTTAAAAACTTTAAAGAGGTGGATTATCCATGAAAATCTACACCGGCACCAGCGGATACGGTTACAAGGAATGGAAAGGCGGCTTTTACCCTGAAAAACTTGCCGCCTCAAAAATGCTTTCCTACTACTCCGCCCGCCTTGAGACCGTGGAGATAAATAACACATACTACCGCATGCCCACGCTGCCCGTGGTCAAAGCATGGGCCTTGCAGGTTCCGGGCGGTTTTGTCTTTGCAATCAAAGCGCCCCAGATCATCACCCATATAAAACGCCTTGAAAATGTGGCCGGGGAAACACGGTTTTTTTTATCCTCTGTTTCCGCCCTTAATAACAAGCTTGGCTGCGTGTTGTTCCAGTTTCCCGCCAGTTTCCGCGACGACCAAAGAAAACTTAAGGATTTCCTCAGGCTTATCCCCGCGAAAATACCGTGCGCTTTCGACTTCAGGAGCGCCACCTGGATGAACAGCGGCACCTTTACCATGCTTAAAAAAAGGAATTTCTGCATTTGCATGGAAGATACCGAAGAAAAACCAATAAAAAAAATCACAAGCACGGCAGACTGGGGTTACTTCAGGCTGCGCCGGGAGGATTACACAAAAGCCGCGGTTAAACTTTGGGCAAAAAAAATACGCGCGCAAAAATGGAGGAAAGCTTTTGTGTTTTTCAAGCACGAGGAGGAGGATGCCAGCAAGGCTTCCAAAGCGCCGGAACTGGCCCTGCTTTTTATGGGTCTGGTTCCTTGAAAAGGTTTTTTACCTTCCTTGATTACGTTCGAAAGTTGAGAGTTGAGATTAGATTTAGCAAGCTGGTAACTATTATATTAGAACAAAAAAACAAAAAACAAACCCGCTTGTCTTTGCCATCATATAATACTTACCGAGCTTGCTAAATCTACTTTCAACTCTCGACTATCGAACGATAAAAAGGAAGGCAAACAGCCTTTTTAACCTATGGCTCTTTAACCGAGGAAAAGTGAAGTTTCGCCACCATGTTGAGCTTGTCCGCCAACCCCCGTTTTTTCAGGTTTAGAAGCGTTGCTGCCACGTTTGTCCCGCTTCCTTTTGGCAGTTCCACTCCGTACTCGTCGGATAATTGCTTAAGCCCGTCCAGGAACGCCCCCCTTGCAAGTATAGAAGCCGCTGCCACCGCGGTGTATTTCTCGCCGCCCGTGGTATGATGGACCTTTATGGAGCCGTCAATAAAGTTTTTCCCTATAAGGCGGCTGTCCGCGAACTGGTCGACTATGGCCATGGAACAGCCCTTCTTGGCCGCCAATTTTTTAATAATGGATGTATGCAGCAGCGCCAGTATTGTGTTCATGTTCTTGTGCTGCGCGTAGGAAATATTGTACTGCTCAGGCATTATCACCATTATTTCAAATGAGCCTTTGCATGTTTTTTTTATCAGGTCGGTCAGCCGCAGGTTTGTTTCGTCGTCATTTTCCTTTGAGTCTTTCACGCCGGATTCAAAAAGGCTCTTTTGGCTTTTTTCGTCAAGCAGCACTCCAGCCGCTGCCACTGGCCCAAAGCTGTCCCCTTTGCCGGATTCATCGGTGCCGATATAGGGATAAGTGATCACTATGCTGTCTTCAGTAACGGGCCTGTCCTCGATAATAGCCCGCACAGCCTCGGCCTTCTCGCCCTTAAGCGGAGAATAATCGATCTTTATCTGCCCGGTTTTTTTGGCGAATATACGGAGCACGCTGCTCCACTCGTCCTTGCTTATCTCGAATTGAATGCCATAGTTGATATTTTTGACCGGGGAGACAATAAAAGAGTGTTTGAGAAGTTTTTTACTTATGATTTCATATATCCCGTTCAGATTAGCAGCCATCACAATCCCCTTTTTGTTCTATTATAATATCTACCAAGCTTGCTAAATCTACTATCTACTGTTCAACTCTCTCATGCCCTTCGCTCCACTTATAATATTGCACTGGCGTAAGCCAGCTGCAATAGACATTGATCTATTCTCGATTTTCAAATTTCGAACGAAACCAATGATGGTAAAAAGCCCCGCCGCTCTAAAGGAAAGGGGACGGCGTGTAAGCCGTCCCCTTTTTTGTTTCTATCGCTTTATTTCGCTTTTTTTGCGGGTGCTGCTGTCGGAGCCGGCGCGGGTACTGCTGTCGGGACCGGGGTCGCTGCCGGCTTCATGCCGAACATCGCTTTGATCTTTCTCTTCACTTTTGCCATGAAGGAAAGCGGTGTCGCTGTGGGTTCCGGTGTCGGAACTACCGTCGCAACTGCCGTAGGTGCCGCTTTCGGAGCTTTGGCTGCCGTTGCCATTGATGCGAACATTGTAAACGCAAAAATAACCGCAACTAACGTGATGATTGTTTTTTTCATTATATTTCACCTCCTTTTTAAAATGAATTTAATAAAATGTAATATTTGGGGGAGTCGCAGACCCTTTCAATATCGCAATCAAACGAGTATTGAATATAATACTACCGGGGAAGTTTGTCAATGATATTTTATATACCCCGGGTCAGTCGAAGGTTAATTTGCCCTTATTGACGTAAAAAGCCAGGTCCAGTATGGTCCCAATCCCGCAAAGCCCGCCCGTAAAAAGCCACAGCAGGCCGCTCAATACCTTGCCCTTATAAAACCTGTGTATCCCGGCCAGCCCGACAAACCCGAGGCAGCAAAGGATAATAACCGTAGCGCGTTCATTTTCAGCCATGTTTACCTCCATGAATATCAATATAACGACAACATCATTATATTTGGAATAGGGGGATAGTTCAAGAAGGAAATTCAGGGCGGAGCCGGTCATAAATCCAACGGCAAGAGGGGGCAAGCCCCCTCTCTACATTTTTTTTATTGTTTTATTATAATATTGCAAGGGCCATCAGGCCCGCACCAATAGACATTGATCAACTTTCAACTCTCGACTATCGAACGAAACCAATGAAGGTAAACAGCCTTTTTACGGTGTAAACTTTTCAATCCTGTTATTCCCCGTGTCTGAAACAAACACGTTCCCCGCTGCGTCCACTGCCACGCCAAAAGGCGAGCTGAAGTTCCCCAGGCCGCTACCCGCGTATCCCCATTTTGCGATGAATGAGCCGGTATTGCTGAATTCTTCCACCCTCATATTGTTCATATCAGCCACGAATATGTTGCCGTTCCCGTCCGCGGCTATTCCGTGCGGGTAATTAAGCTGTCCGTCGCCGCTTCCGGAGATCCCCCACTGCGTGCTGTAAACTCCGGCGCCGGTGAATTTCTGTACCCTGTTATTGCTTGCGTCCGCGACGTAAACAAACCCGCTGTTATCCACAGCCATGCCATAGGGATGGTTGAACTGGCCGCTGCCCGAACCGGAAAAACCCCACTGCGTCAGGTATGCTCCCAGGCCGTCAAACTCCTCTATCCTGTTGTTCCCGTAATCCGATACATAACCGTTGCCTGTGCTGTCAACCGCGATGCCCGCGGCCGGATTGAATTGCGAGTTGCCGTTTCCCTGCGTGCCCCACTGGCCCCTGTACGTGAACGTATTGTCAAATTTTTGTATCCTGAAGTTGCCCTGGTCCAGAACATAAATATTCCCGCTACCGTCAAATGAAACCCCGAGCGGGCCGTTGAACTGCCCGTCGCCGCTCCCGGCGCCGCCTATGGTTAACATGAACAAACCGGCATTGCTGAATACTTCCACCCTGTTGTTGCCGTGGTCCGCGACGTATAAATTCCCCGCGGCGTCAAGCGCTATGCCGTAAGGCGTATTGAGCTGCCCATTACCTGCGCCCGCGGAACCGAACTGCGACGGGTTCATGGCCGTCATTGTGGCGGTCTGCTGCGCCGCGGCTGTTGCAGCGGCGTTTATGGTCTGAGTAAAGGTCGGAGAATCGGCCTGGGTGGATGTCTGCGTTACGGTTGACGACGGTATTATATCGGTGAAAGTGAAAGTTGCCGTCGCCGAAGGTACAACGTCCGTGAAAGTCCCTGTGGCCGTCGCTGAAGGAATAAAACCGGTGGAAGTGCATGTGAAGGTCGGGGTCGCGGTGCTTAGGGGAGTCGAGCATCTTCCGCCGCTGCAGTATCCGCAGGAACAGTCCATATTGCTCATACATTTTTTCCCGAGCCCGCAGGGTGCGCATGTCCCGCCGCCGCAGTCAACATCGGTCTCGTTCCCGTCCTGTATGCCGTCGTTGCAGGAAATTATTATAATTGTGGCGGTGGCGGTGGCGGTCGGGGTAATGGTGGCGGTATTTTGCATGGTGGATGTCATGGCCGCGGCCGGCGTTGCGGTTTCCACAGGAGGCATGGTCGGGACCCTGGGTTTGTTGCATGAGAGCATGACAGAAAGGAATAATGCCGTTAAAACAGTGATAAGAAACGCCCCGAATGCCTTCATTTTTTCCATATTTTCTCCTGTGATCTTCAAACGGGCACAAAAAACATCCCGCGTATTTTAAAACCGTTCATTACCCTACCAGTTTGGTGGTATTTAAACACACAAAGGCCTGTATGTCAATATAAATGTTGTTTCTAAGGATGTTTTTAAGCCGCAACGGGCGGACACATAGCGAAGTCACGCAAAGCGTGAGTCCGCCCCTACAGGACAAATCAAGACAAACCGCGGCGGAACGCGTATATGCGTTCCCTACGCTTTTCTATAATACCTTCCAAGCTTGCTGATCAACTTTCAACTCTCAACTATCGGACGAAACCAATGAAGGTTAACAGCCTTAAGTTTTTAGGAACTCCGCGAGTTTTCCCGCGCATACCCTGATATTTTCCGCGGTCAAAAGCTCCGCCGCCCTTTGCATCTGGAAATCCGCCAGTTTTTTTGTCTCATCCATTAGTTTGGTACCCACTGACGCGGGCATGCCGAACTTTCCGGACATTTTAAACTGCTGAAAACCCGACCAAAAAACCACGCCTATAAAATCAGTCACCATAAGTTCCGCAAGCACGGCAGGATTGATTTTCGGGAGGAACGGGGAAAAAGCCGAGAATAACACTCCGATTATCACCTTGAATATCCATGAGATATTTCCAAGGATGGCCGATAAGGGGCCGAAATATTTCATGGCGTCTTTTGGCCCGGAAATATCCATGCCCTCATATTTCGCTATCCTGTACGCCATGTATGTTTCCATGCTCAGGCTTAAGTTCTGCCCGAACCCGGCTCCCTGGCCGGCCCCGGCAGTCACGGCGCTGACCACGGCCGCCTGCGTTATAATCCCGCGCACCTTGTCTTCCGCGTCGTCATTGCGGGTGAAAAGTTCCTTAAACGGCTCAAGCACCCGGTCCCTGACGCTTTCATCGGTGAAGAGTTTTGTTATTTTTTCAAGTGACACAGAAGTTTCCGCGCTTTCAGGGCCGTATTTCCCGTAACGCGCAGCCCTTTGCCCCAGTTTTTCCCCGGTGATCTTTACATTATTATCTATGAGCGGGTTGACATTTTCAGCGTAGGATTCACCGGGCCCGGAGTTTTCATTTTCCATGATGACAAGCTTCGGCCGTTCAGTGACAACATCGGCCTGCTGCTCCGGGATAATAACAGTTTCCGCCGGCGCCGTAGCAGGCTCAACGGCGGCGGCTGACGGCTGTTCAACAACGCTTATTGTCCCTTTGCAATCCGGGTATTTCGAGCACCCGTAAAATTGCTTTCCGGCATTGGGTCCTTTTCTGGCCGTCCGCAGCACCATATCCGAGCCGCATCTGGGGCATTTTGGATTTTCGGGCATAAGCCCTCCTTAAAAATAAACCGTATTTCCAAAATTATTATACCATGCTTTTGAGCCATTACCAAAGTGTTTGAATTTAAATTGTGCCATTATCAAGTTTCAAATCACGCGGTGAGAGGGAACATCCGTTTGCGCCTGTCGAATGAAGGCCCGATGCAATAGACATTGATCAACTTTCAACTCCCGGCTATCGAACGAAACCAATGAAGATAAACAGCTTTAAGTTCTAATATAATAAGAGCAACCTTAACCCTTAACCCTTCACCTGTCTACTCTCAACTATCTGAACGCTATTGACCTTAACTGGACTTCCTTACCATCAGCTCCGGATAAAACATCTCGTCGCGCATTGTATTTAAGTTTTTTTCCTCTATCGCCCTTACCGCTATCTCGACGGCTTTCCTTCCCATTTCTATTATAGGCTGCCTCACGCATGTGAAACCCGCGGCCGCTGATATGCGCACGTCGTCCTGGCTCACCAGGGCCATGTCGTCCGGGAACTTTATACCGAGTTTTAAGCCTTCCTGGTATACGCGCAGGGAATAACTTTCACCGGCCGCCACATATACGGCGTCCATCTTATTTGACACAAAAAAATTCATGGCTGTCCTGTGGAGTTCCGCTGAGTCCTCGGAATAGATGAATATATTGGATTCGTCCGCCCTGCGGCCATGGCTGCGCATGGCTTTTTTAAACCCTTCAAGGCGCTCATTATAGCTTTCCGCGCGGGCCGGGTCCCCTATCATAATGCCTATCCTTTTGCGCTTGCGCTCCACAAGGTGGTTGACCGCCATCACAGCGGCCCCGAAATTGTCATAATGCACCCGGTGCCCCCACGATCCCCTGCCTTCCACGAATATGATGTGTATGCCCGCCTTTTTATACCGCGCGAGTATGTCATCCCCTCTGCCGGTCACGTTGCCGGTGATGGATATGAGGGCGTCAGCCTTTTTCTCGCTGAGTATTTTCTCAAATATCATTACGTCCCGCCCCGCGGTCCCGACTACGGTAAACCTGCGCGTGGTATAGTAATCCATCTCATATGTTGTTTTTATGATCTCAGGCTCTATCCCCCTCATGACCTCGGCGGAATAAATGGAGTGATAGGCCGGCGTGACTATGGCGATGGTGTTTGATCTTGCCCCCACAAGCGAGCGCGCGGCCGTATTGGGCGAATAGTCCATTTCCATGGCCGTCCGCAATACAAGTTCCCGCGTGGCCCTGCTGATTTGAGGGTCCGCATGCAAAGCCCGTGAAACAGTGGAATGGTTAATCCCAAGCCGCTTTGCTATGTCCTTGATGGTGTTTTGTTTCATTGTTCATCCTTTTCCGAGTCGGTATAGCATAATTATATCATCAAAAAAGGGTGTTGTCTTTTATTTTAATGCGGGTGGGAATAAATTTTGACCNNGGCGGACGAGCCAGCGGACAAGCGCCCCCTCTCTACAGTGTTATTTTGTTTTAAGGTTTCCGCCCTAATATAATATTGCAGGGGCCAATAGCCCGATGCAATAGACATTGATCAACTATCAACTCTCTACTATCTCGAGTCTTTGACTTCAATCCTCTTTCTCGCCCCTCAACTTCCACAAAAAATCCGCTATCTCTTCCTGCTTGTTTTTCATTGCCTCTTTCATTCCACTGTCAAAATTCCCCGCGCCTTTTTCAACGAGTAATTTCACCATTTCCAGGCTGCCTCCGCCTGCCGCGGTTGTTAGCGCTTCGTTCATGTCGCATTTCCCGGATTCCACCATCATCCTGACCGCGTCCAGGTTCCCCTGTTCCTGCGATATTTCCATGGCCGCGTAAAAACTGATGTTCCCTCTTTCCATGAGAAGCTTTACTGTTTCCATATGCCCGCCCCGTGCCGCGCTTTTAAGCGCCTGTTTCTGGTCATATGACATGAACCACCCTGTTTTTAAAAGCCGGCTGACTATCTGCGTGTGCCCGCGCTTTGCCGCCCTTTGCAGCATGGTTTCCATTCCGGAATCCACCATGACGGCTTTCGGGGTTTTTTCAATCAGAAGCTGCACAATATCCTCATGGCCGGCTTCGGCCGCGGAACCCAGGGCGCTCTCAAAATCAGTGGCGCCTTTTTCTATAAGGACGGCCGCTGTTCCCAGCCTGCCGCTCCTGGCCGCCCTGTTCAGGGCCCTGTCCAGCTGTATCGCTCCCCTGTGCACCGCCACGATCACGCCCTCAGTATCGCCGAGTTTCGCTGCCATAAGGAGCTTTTCGCTTTGGGTAAGCTTATGGGTTTTTCTTACTTTATCGCGGTAGTCTTTTATAAGGCTTGCGGTTTCCGGGAAGTTATTTTTTTCGGCCTGCTCCATGCACTCGTCATAGTTGGCCGCGCCGTTCTCGATAAGGTACAGGGCCGCCCGGGTGCGCCCGTTCTTTGCCGCTTCAAAAAGCGCCCATTCAAGGTCATCCGCGCCGCTTTCCATAAGGCTTTCCATCATGCCGATGGACCCGATGGAAGCCATCACAGCCAGAAGCTGGTCATAGGCGTTCGCGCCCTTTTCCTCCAAAAACTTATTTATTTCAAGGTGTTTTCCTTTTCCAGCGGCCCGATTAGCCGCCTTAAGGTCGTCCGCCCCTGCCGTAAAAGCCGCCTTTACCGCATCCAGGTCGCCTATGGCGGCCGCTTTTATTAATTTCTCGTTTTCAGTCATTTTAATCGCTCCGGTTGTTATACATGCATACCATTATATATAATATAGCAGAAGAACAACAGCGGGTCAACCTAGAGGTGAGGCAGTAAATAGTAAGAGATCGAGAACAATAGAAAGTCCTTCTATAATAGCCACCGAGCTTGCTAAATCAATCTGTTCAACCCGCTCAATCTGCTCACACGCCTTCGCTCCATTTATAATATTGCGTGGGCGTAAGCCCGCCGCAATAGACATTAATCAATTCTCGATTTTCGATTCTCGAACGAAACCAATGAAGGTAAACAGCCTTTAAGCCCTTCTATAATAACAGCAACATTAACCCTTCTGCTCTCTCAGGCCTGTGCCTTTTAAGACTCCCAGTAATCAAAATCCCCCGTGGCCGCGCAGATTGACTGCCTGTAACACTCGGAGAGCTCCGCGATATTGTCCTTCATTTCATCGGTGAGCGGCCCGAAAGAACCCGAGAACAGTATAAAACTCTCAAGCCGGTCCACGGCGTGATGGTCGTCAAACATGCCCTTTACGACGCTGAGCCTTTTTATCGCGTCAATAACCAGCCCTAAGGCCCTGTAAGCCGCGGCATTCTGCCGCATAATACCGGCTTCGTCGATTTCACCGTCCTCTGCGGGGAAGAAAATATCCGCATAGCCGGCAAAAAGCCACATAAGGTCAGTCTGTTCCTGCTGCGTGATACCGTTTTTTTTATCGCTTATTATCTTCTCAAATATATTGTTCCCCGCCTGGTCTATCTCAAAAACATTAAAAGTCCCGGGCATATCCCGGTAAACAGCAACAGCCGCGTCCCGTAAAACCCTGAAAATAAACTGCCTTCTTTGTTCTATAAGCGGGTCCATAAAAGGGCCTCCGTGTTTTATAAAGATGAATATATTATATTCCTAAAAAAATTATTTTACAAGGTGTGATGTTTGTAATTTTTCCGCGAAAGAAGGAATAAAACGTGCCATTCGTTAAGATCCCGCTGAGTAATGGGGGCAAGCACGTCATGTGCCCGAGTTACTGCGAGCTGTGCCTTGTACCCGAGTTACTGCGAGTGGTACATGGTGGTACATAGCCCCCTCTCTGCAGTTTATTATTATTGTTGTGCCCTAATTATAATATTGCAAGGGCGCAGGTAATAAGCGAAGCGAAATGACCGAGCCCGCCGCAATAGACATTGATCAAATCTCGATTTTCAAATTTCGAACGCGACCAATGAAGGTAAACAGCCTTAAGTTCTGGAGTCTCCCGGGTTTACTACCTTCCCTATGAACAGTATCATCCCGGTCGCATTCTCCCTGATGATGAAAATGAACGGGTGGTCCGCGGTAAATTCCGCCGGCTTGCCTATACTGATGGACATATTGCGCAATGTCACGAACACCGACGCCCTCATGTCCGCGTCCTGTGTACCTTCCTCGTTCACGTCCAGGTAAGACTGATGTATGGCCTGCGATATAAGCGGGTCCTTTCCGTCAGTCATGCCGGTAAGGTCCGCGCCCGTAAAAGCCGAAGGCATGCCCAACTGCGACAAAGTGCCCCCCATTAGACGGCTTGAATCTATGCTGAATTTCGGCAGGCTCACTTCCACGGGCTCGGGCCTGCGCCTGGCCTGTTCGAGTGCCTGATACCAGTTCTCCATATTGTCGTATGTAAAAAGTTTTTCAAGCGCCGACGTATCGCCGTTGTCCGGCAGGAATATCAGCATTGAAAGCCCGTTCCCGGCAAATGGAAGTTCGAGCACTTTTGTCCCGGCCCAGTGTTCCGTGTCGAGATAAGCGTTCATTTTCGCGTGCATCATGTCCACAACGTTTTTTTTCCCGTCCATAAGGGTGAAATACTCCGCTTTTGTCTTTTTTAATTCGAATTTATGCAGCCAATCAGTCCGCAGGCACGCGGCGCTGGTAAGCACCAACTTGGTGCGTTTGCTGAAAAGCCCCTCGGAAGCGGGCGGTTTTGCCCGCCTTCCCGTGGCTGTTTCGAACCAGCCGTTTATGGCGGAACGCGCGCTGTCCGAATCGCCTCCAAAATCAATGTTCGAAGCGTCGCCATTATAATCATTTTTCGCGCAGGAAAGGAAGCCGTCCTGCAGTTTGTAAGCGGACCCGGCCCACAGCGCGCTTGAATTTATAAGATCGTACTGACGCTCTTTCTTATTGAGTTTTTCACGGAACCCGGAAAGTATCCGCTTTAATTCGCCCGTATCCTGCGGAAAGTGCAGGGCCCCCTTCATTTCTTCGGCGGTCTTTCCGCGCGCGCCTTCGTATACCAAAGCCATGGAAGTGAAAATAGAATAAGGGGAGAGCACTATATTCCTGTCAGAACCGGTGTTTGACGAAAAAATATCAAACGCAAGCCTGTTGACTGCTTCCACAGATGGTTCATTCCCGGCAAAAGAAGGGCTGAAAAAAACGGTCCAAAGAAGGAACACGCTTAAAAGATGAGAGATCTTTATTTTGCCCATGTCAGATCATACCTTATGGTAAGGCCTATCAAGGTGCCACCGATATCCGCAAGCATATAACCTCCTGTTATGACGGTTTGCCTTAGTTTTTTTACCGGATAAAACCGGTACATGTTTTATTTACATGATGATATTATACAACAAAAAAATTAAAATAAAACGGTTTTTAACGTTCAAAAAGGCGGGATAAAAAATAACGCAGTTATCGAAAATGCAGTATCGGGAAGGCCCTATTATAATACCTGCCGGGCTTGCTAAATCTACTTTCGACTATCTACTCTCTCATGCCCTTCGCCCCACTTATAATATTGCAAGGGCGTAGGTCACGAGCCTGTGAGTGACCAGCACGCAGCAATAGACATTGATCTGTGTCCGGCCGTATTCCCCCGTCCCTGTTTAGAGGGGGCAAGCCCCCTCTCTACAAAATCTAAAACGGTTATGGACGCACCCTTCCCACGCCCTTCGCCCTACTTATAATATTGCAAGGGCGCAGGTCACAAGCGAAGCGAGTGACCAAAGCCCGCAGCAATAGACATTGATCAATTTTCGATTCTCGATTATCGGACACAACCAATGAAGGTAAACAGCCTTATGTTTTATTTTTCCCGCCCGTAACCCGCAGCGGCAGCAAAAATGCCAGCGGTATCGAGAGCGCCGCCGCCACTGTGGCTATAAAAAACGTATCCTGGAACGACCTTATCACAGCCGACTGTATTATGCTGTTCATGCACAAAGCCCGCGCGGCTGTTGCCGCCGCGCCGATATTAAGCCCGAGACTGTGTATATGCTCCATGATGAGGCCGGCGCTTTGTGCCATGGCCTGGGTTCCGCTTTTCATGTTCTGACCCGCTATGGCGATATGGAAAACAGACCTGCTTGACATCACCGCGGTAAAAAAAGCTATGCCCACGGCGTCGCCTATCTGCTGTAAGATATTGTTCATTGACGAGGCCACCGCTATCTTGTCCTTTGGTACCATGTTCATAAAAGCGGTCATGAGCGGGGCTATCATGAGCGCGATCCCTACATTCCTTATGGCCATGGGATATATCAGGCTCCACTGGCTCGTGCTTGCGGTGATATTGACGTACAGGTATGTGCTTATGGCCACCATTATAAGTCCGACAATGGTGGGTACTTTTGGGCCGACTTTGTCGGCAAGCTTGCCCACAAAAGGCATAGCCGCGATCATTACCAGTGAGGCCGGGAACATGAGCATGCCGCTTTGCACCGCTGTGTATCCGAGCTGCTGCTGTACAAAAACCGGAATGAGGAATATGGAGCCGAACATTGTTGCCGAGCGTACCACTGTAAGGATTGACAGGTTCGCGAAAAGCGGTATTTTATAAAGCCGCAGGTCCATTAGCGGGTTGCTTATGTTTGTTTCAACAAGGATAAAACCGGTAAGCCCCAGCGAGGCGAGCGTAAGACATGTTATGATATAAGTTGATGTCCACCCCTCTGACTGGCCCTTGGATATGCCCAGCAGGGTGCAAATGAGAAAAACCGAAAGAAACCCAAATCCCCAGAAATCAAAGGGCTTTTGTTTTACATCCGCGGGTTTGTCGCTGCGCAGTATCTCCACCGCTGCCACTGTCCCTATGATGCCTATGGGCAGGTTCACAAAAAATATCGAACGCCACCCGAAATAATCCGTAAGGTAACCGCCGAGTATGGGCCCGAAGAGCGGGAATATGAAGACGATCGCCATAAAACCAAAGGCTGTACCGCGCTCTTCAGGCGGAAATATTTCCGTCATCATGGCCATGACCGTGGGCATGATTATTCCGCTGGCCACGGCCTGTATGACGCGGGCGATGATTAGGGTCGGCAGGTTCCAGGCAATCCCGCACAGGACCGACCCGATGGTAAAAAATACCAGCGAGAGCACGTACATATTTTTATACCCTGTTTTTTCGCGCAGCCAGCCCGTCATTGGCATAAATATGGCGTTGGCGAGCATATAGACGGTTGTCACCCACTCGATACTGCTCAATGTCACGCCGAAGTCCGCCATGATCTTGGGGATGGCCACATTGACTATGGACTCGTCAAGCTCGGTCATGACAAAGCCAATCATGGTCACTATCATCACTATCCATTTATAGGAGCCTTCGTATTTCGGTTTTTCTATAACGGCGGGCATGGGTTTATTCTCCAATAAATATTATTTTGGTCTTAAAGCCCGGTATTACCGGACTTTTATCTTTATTTCGACGGACTGGCCTATGCGAAGGGTTTTTCCCGGGTGCGGGTTAAGCTGTATCTTCACGGGAATGCGCTGCTCGACCTTTACAAAATTGCCCGAGGCGTTATCCGCGGGTATATAGGAAAACAGGGAAGCCGCGGCATCGCGCACCTCCCCCACTATTCCGGTCAGGCTGCCGCCCGCGTCAACATTCACATAAACCTGCTGGCCGGGCCTGACAGAGTTTATCTCTTTTTCCTGCACATTCGCCGATATCCACGAGCTGTCTGTATCCGCGATGGTCACAGCCGCCTGCCCCGCCTCAAGTATGTTCCCCTCGACCGCGGTCTTCTGCAGTACCACGCCGTCCACAGGCGACTTGATAAAGGTGTGCTCGAGCGCTATCTGCGCTAGTTCCAAATCCGCGTGCGCGGTCAAAGCGTCCTGCCCGGACCTGTCAAGCTGCTGCCTGCTCATGCCGTGCTCTGACTCCACGGCCCTGGCCCGCGCGTAATCAGTAGCCGTGAATTCCGCGCGCGCCGAAGCCTTTTCCAGCATGGCCTCCGCGGTGCGGTGGTCAAGCTCGACCAGTATATCTCCTTTCTTCACAGTATCGCCTTCCTTTATATATACTTTGGTGACAGTATACCCGGCCCCCTGGTTTGCGGCCCGGACAACATCCGCGTCCACAGCCGCGTCATCAGTAGAGACAAAAGGAAGAAAATTAAAAAACCAGACAAAAAACCCGGCCGCAAAAAGGCAGCATATTATGCCAAAAGCCGTCTGAGCGTTTTTATTTTTCCACCATTTTTCATTTGTTTGGGCTTGGTCTTTTTTTGTTCCCGGTTCCCTGTCGGCTTTGCTTTTCATTTTAAGGCTCCTGTTATGTGTTTTAAAAAAATGGCTTAAAGAGCGCTGTAAACGCTGGGTTTAAGCCCGCCGCGGTTATTTTCTTCCGCTACTACTATAGACGAACAAAGATATGTTTTATTGCAAATTATTTTGATTTTCCGGGGATTTAAAGCGTAGGGGCGGTGAAAGCCCCTAGGGGGCAAGCCCCCTCTAAAACAAAATCTAAAGCGGAAAATACGGGAATAGGGAATGTCTTATTATAATACCCACCGAGCTTGCTAAATCTACTCTCTACTGCTCAACTCTCTCATGCCCTTCGCTCCACTTATAATATTGCAAGGGCGCAGGTCACGAGTTTGCGAGTGACCCAGCCCGCAGCAATAGACATTGATCAATTTTTCGATTCTCGATTATCGAACGCAACCAATGAAGGTAAACAGCCTTAAGTCATGTTCCACGGCGGTTCCGCGGTCAGGTTTATTTTCTCGAGAGTTCCCGGCATCACAAACTCCATCTTATGCGCGTGCAGCATCTGTCCGGGCTGCGGATTATCCGCGCCAAGCAGTTTTATGTCCAGCGCCATGTCGCCGTAAGTCCTGTCGCCGACCACCGGGTGGCCTATGTGTTTCATGTGGGTCCTGATCTGGTGCGTGCGCCCTGTTTTCAATATTACTTTAAGCAGGGTTGTGGTTTTATTTTTACTTACAGGTTCAAACAAGGTGTGCGCGCTCTGTCCGCCTGTTGCCACAACGGTGCGGATCTTCGCCTCACGGGAGTTCATTGAAAGTTCCGCGGTTATTTCCCCCGCGTGTGTGATCCTGCCGTGTACCAGGCATAAGTATTCTTTATGAATGCCGCGGCTCACCATGATTTTTGTCAGCACGGAAGCTGTTTCCTTATTGAGCGCGACGATAACGATCCCAGACGTATCCCTGTCCAGGCGGTTTATGACGTGAATTGTACTTTCGGGATACAGGGCTTTTACGGCGTTTGCCAGCGTATTGGTTTCCCTGTGCGCGGTTGGGTGCACCAGCATGCCCGCCTCCTTATCCACGGCGATGAAGTCTTTATTTATATATATGATCTTAAGTGGGAGCTCACAGGGGATGACGATCACGGGGTTCCTGGCGTAATACATATAGCGCACATCATCGGAGTTTCTAACAATGCGGTGGTATTTTCTCTGTACCTGCATGTTTACCCACACAAGCCCCTGATCGATCATTTCCCGGGCCTGCAGCCTTGTAACTGAAGCGGAGGTTTTAAGGAACATATCCAAACGCGTCCCCCTGCCTGTAATGCATGCTTTTAAGAGCCTTGATTGTATGTTTTTATCCATGGTATATAATAACACTATTAAACGTATTATAAACCACCTTTCTCCCCCATCCCGGTTTAGAGGGGGCA
>PMTB01000174.1 GCA_003167475.1 candidate division FCPU426 bacterium
TCTTCCATCATATCCGCCGAATACGTGAGCGCCTTGAAACCCAGCGTCATGGATTCATACATGCCGAGTATGCCGCGGAAAAAGGGCCACTTCCAGAAAGTGTGCTTTTCAGAAGCGCTGCTTAAAACGTCCGAAGTCACGGAAATACTCTTATCCGCCCGGCGTACGGCAATAGCGTAAAAATGCGGGGACCGCATCATAACGCCCTCGATCACAGCCTCGCCGCCAACGTTGTATTTTGATTTTTTTTCTGCCACGGTAAAACTCCTTTTAATTCAAAATTTAAAATTAAGAATTCAAAATTGTCGTCTATTGCTGCGGGCCTTTGGCCCTTGCAATATTATAATTAAGGTCGCAAACTTGTCCGCCGAAGCTTTAGCGGAGGCGGAAGCGACACCTTAATTTTTAATTCTCAATTTTGAATTTTTAATTATCCGTAAACGCCCTTAATAAAATCGCCCCTTGCCACTCCGCGTAAAACGCGGAATAACAAAGGGCGGTATTTTATTGTGTAGCTATTCTTTTGTTTTTGCCGGAGCTGCGGGCGCTGCGGATGTTGCTTTGCTTGCCCTTTTCCTGAATTTTTCCACTCTTCCGTCGGTATCCATGAACTTCTGGACGCCTGAGAAGAAAGGATGGCATGACGAGCAAACTTCGACCTTGATGTCGCCTATGGTGCTTTTTGTCTCAAACGTATTTCCGCAGGCGCAGGCCACAACCGCTTTCTTGTAATCCGGGTGAATTCCTTTTTTCATTTTCGTTCTCCTTAATATTGTGTTTTTGTTTTTTTGCTGGTCCGCCGAAGCTTTAGCGAAGGCGGATATTCATTAATGTATCGCTTAATCTATGTTCATTGCCTCAAGGAACGCCTTGTTCGTCTTCCTCTTCGTCATTTCCTCATTAAGGAACTCTATTATATCAACTGGTTTCATTTTACTCAAGAGGGCTTTTCTTAAAACCCACACTTTTTTCAGGGTATCTTTGTCAAGCAGGAGCTCTTCTTTTCTCGTACCGGACTTGCTTATGTCTATAGCCGGAAAGAGCCTTCTGTCCGCGAGTTCCCTGGAGAGCACGATTTCGCTGTTTCCCGTGCCTTTAAACTCTTCAAATATGACATCGTCCATCTTGCTTCCGGTTTCGATAAGGGCAGTCGCTATAATAGTGAGTGAGCCGCCTTCTTCTATGGCCCTGGCCGCTCCGAAGAACCTTTTGGGTTTTTGCAGGGCGTTTGAATCTATACCGCCGGACAATACTTTTCCCGAGCTCGGCGCGACGGCGTTATAAGCCCTGGCGAGCCTGGTTATGGAGTCAAGCAGGATGACAACGTCCCTTTTATGCTCTACGAGCCTTTTGGCCTTTTCAAGGACCATTTCAGCGACCTGAAGATGCCTTGTGGGCGGCTCATCAAAGGTGGAAGAAACAACTTCGCCTTTTACGGTCCTCTCCATGTCGGTTACTTCTTCCGGCCTTTCATCTATAAGAAGCACTATAAGGAAAACTTCCGGGTGGTTCTCTGTTATGGAATTGGCTATCTTCTGCAGGAGTACGGTCTTACCTGTCCTGGGCGGGGCTACGATCAATCCCCTCTGTCCCTTGCCAAGCGGCATCAAAAGGTCCATGATACGCATTGAAGGGTCCTTTTCCTTGTTCTCGAGGATTATATGCTGTTCCGGGTATAGCGGAGTAAGGTTGTCGAAGAATGTCTTGTCCTTGATCTTTTCCGGATCATCGCCGTTAATGGTCTCAACTTTCAGCAAAGCAAAATACTTTTCCCCTTCTTTGGGCGGCCTTACCTGTCCGGCAACCACGTCTCCGGTGCGCAAATCGAATTTCCTGATCTGCGAAGGCGATACGTATATATCGTCCGGCCCGGGAAGATAGTTGTAGTTAGGCGAGCGCAAAAATCCGAATCCGTCGGGGAGTATTTCCAGCACGCCTTCGCCGAATATCAGCCCGTTATTTTTGGAATCGGTTTCGAGGATCTTGAATATGAGCTCCTGTTTTTTCAGAGTGGATGTTTCTTCGAGTTTGAGGTCTTTCGCTATCTTCTGCAGTTCGGATAACTTCTTAAGTTTTAAGTCCTGTAGGTTCATTTAATTGATTACCTCCCGGGTAATTGTGGAACTTTGGCGCCATAGGGGCCGTACCTTATGCCAACCAAAACCTCTTAAAACAAGGTGGATTTAAGCAACAGGTTTATTATGAACAAAAAAACAAGCAGATGATTTGGAAAAACGATTATGGATTTCCTCCTGACTGTCTTGTTATTACGCTATAAATATATACTTTTTTTAAGAACTTGTCAACAATAAAAACTCTTTAAAACGCTTTTCCATTAATCAAATAACCGATTCTAATTGATCACACAAAACCATTTTAAGAGTCGTTTTACCCTTGTTCGTTTTAAAGTAGGATTCGCGTTTTAACGCATCCGTTTTGGATTTATGTCCTTCGAAGTAAATCAACTCAACAGGCAGGCGGTTACATGTGGAGATGTTTTTGCCTTGGCTGTGTTCTTCGAGCCTTCGTTTTAGATCATTGGTAAAACCTATATAAAAATTTCCATCCTTTCGGCTTATAAGAACGTAAACATAAAAGAAGCCTTCCATTTTCATCCCCTCCGATGAAAAGAATATAGAACCGGGTTAAGCTCCAAACGGGTCGAATATTTAACTACC
>PMTB01000154.1 GCA_003167475.1 candidate division FCPU426 bacterium
CTTTTTCTATAGATGCGACTACAAAAACATGGATTAAAGCCTACTTCAAATGCTCCTTATACTTCTTTTCCACATTCTGTCTTTTGACCTTGAGCGTCTGCGTCAGTTCGTCGCCCACTGAAAACTTCTTTTTTGTCAGGATTATCTTTGAGATATTCTCGAACGGCTTAAAGCCCGTCTTCCTGTTAATCAGCCTTTTAATCTCCCGGGTTATTTCTTCGAGCACCTTGTTGTGTTTTATTATATCCGTCCCTTTTTCGGTCAGGTCGTGCCATGAGATCTTCATGCGCTCAGCCAGGTGTTTGAGTTTTTCCTCGTTTACGGAGATGACGGCGGTCAGGCCCTTTTTGTCCTGCCCGAAGACCACGGCGTGGTCTATAAAGACCGATTCCATGAGTTTTTCCTCTATGGGTTCGGGTTCGGTATTTTCACCGCCCAGGAGCACTATCGTGGATTTTGCCCTGCCTGTCATCAGGATGTCGCCGTTAAAACTCGGCACCGCTATATCCCCGGTATTGAGCCAACCGTCCTGCGATAAAACCGCGGCGGTCGCTTCCGGGTTCTTATAATATCCCTTTGTAACCTGCGCGCCCTTCACGTATATGATGCCTTTTTCTCCCGGGCTTGCCGGCCAGCCGTTTTCCTTTAGGATCTTGATCTTTGTTTCTTCGAGGGGGATGCCTATCGCGCCCAAAGTATTGCGGTCAAGCCTGCGCGTGATTATGCCCGGAGACGTCTCGGTCATGCCGTAGGCGTTCACAAGTTTTACCCCCACGGCGTTAAAGAACAGGTCTATGTATAAAGGAAGGCTTCCGCCGGCGGAAAACGAAGCCCTCAAATTACCTCCCAGTATATCCCTCATCGGCTTAAACATCCTGTTGGAGAGCAGGTACAGCGGGTGTATCAGGAAGAGTATCGCATGCCTGATAATAAGCCCGGCCATCCTTTGTAAAGCGCCCCTTTTTTTAAATGATAATACGTGACCGTGAACGTAATTGAAAGCGTTCAGCCTCATCTCCGCGGCCGCCAGAAAAAAATTGAATAAGGCCTGTTTTGCCTTGGGCTGCGTATCGATCTTTGCCCTCATTTTGGCGTAAAATGTCTCCCAAACCCTTGGGACAGACGCCATGAGTGTGGGCTTGTTCAGGAGCAGGTCTTCCTGAAGGGTCTTTACGGAAGAGTAGGCGGTGCACACGGCCCCTGTCGCGGCGCAAAATGAGTAGCACCTTTCATAAACATGCCAGCTGGGAAGTATGGAAATCGTGCATTCCCCGGCCGGGCTGTCTATCTGAAGCAGGGGGCTGATGACCCGCACATTATGCAGGAAATTATTATGCGAAAGCATGACCCCTTTGGGGCTGCCCGAAGTGCCGGATGTGTAAATGATGGTCATGGTTTCGTCGGGGTCTATCCCGGCAACCGAGGCGTCATAGAAACCGGGGTTTGTTGACAGATGTTCTTTACCGGCTGATAAAACGTCGTCATAGTAAGTTATCTTGTCCCTGACAATTTCAGGCACGGCCCCGGCAGGTCGGTCCATAATAAATATGTGTTCTATGGATGTGGTTTCCCCGGGGGTAAATTCCGCGAGCAGGTCGTTTAAGTGCCTTAAGTTTTCCATGACCAAAAAGCGCGAGTCAGAGTGGCTGTAAATGGATTTTTGTTCTTTGGGGGAAGTGTCGGACCCGCGCGGCACGGAAACCGCGCTTAATGCCATGATCGCAAAGTCGGTCACGGCCCATTCATAGCGGTTATCGGCAAAAAAGGAGACGTGCGCGCCTTTTGTGACGCCAAAGGCGGAAAAACCGGCGGAGAGGGACTTAATATCGGATTGATACTCACCCCAGGTTCTTGCGCCAAATCCGTCCGCGGTCCTGAATTTATGGGATACGCTCAGGGGATAAAGCAGCGCGTTCCCGGCCGGGATCCCGCATAAAGTCCTATAAATGTATTTATTGTCCAATCAACACCTCGTTAGTCAGGCTCTTTAAGCGGGTATATACCACAAGTTTAGCAGATTAAATGGGCAAAGTAAATAAATCAAAATTCCTCCAAAGGCTGTTTTTTATTGTATAATACTAAAAATAATAAACGCGGGGTGTTTTAAATGCGGGACATAGGCTCAAATATCCCAAAGATGTACTGGCTTAGGTTTTTTACAAGTTTCTGGCTCATAGTGCCGGTGCTTATACCTTTTTACCAGGCTAACGGCTTGTCCGCGAGCCAGGTATTTATAGTACAGTCAATTTTCAACCTGGCCATGGTCCTGTTTGACGTACCGACCGGGTATATCTCGGATATCATAGGCCGCAGGCGCACAATAATAATAGCTTCGTTCGCCATGCCTGCCGGGCTGGCCATATACGCTTTTTCCCACAGCTTCCTGGCCTTCGCGGCTGCGGAAATAGTGCTGGCTTTCAGCTGGGGACTGCGTTCGGGCACTGATTCCGCGCTTGTGTATGAAACCCTGCTTGAGGAGGAAAGGAAAGATGAGTTCCGCAAGTTTGAAGGCAGGGCCGCGTTTTTTGAACGTTTTGGGGACGCCACTGCAGCCATACTTGGCAGCGCCATAGCCATAATATCTCTGAGGATGCCTTTTTATATAAACGTATTTACAGGCATGGCCCTTATACCCATAGCTTTCATGCTATTGGAGCCAAAAAGGGACAAAGTTGTAAAGCATGATCATTTGAAGGAAATCCTGAAAGCCGTAAAGTACGCAGTCAGCCACCCACAGGTGGGCCCGCTTATGCTGTATTTTTCTATAATATTCGCGGTGAGTATTACCTGCGTGTGGTCCTATTATTTTTATTATAAATCCATTGGTTTAAGCGTGGGCTGGTTCGGTATCATTCACGCGGGTTTCGGCATATTAAGCGGATTAGGTTCCATGCAGGCGCACAGGATAGAGGCTAAAATAGGCAGAAAAACAACGCTGTACCTTATGCTTATAATAGGAATGAACCTCATACTATTGGGGCTGATCAAATCGGTTTTTATGATAGCGGCGGTTCTCGTTAATGGATTTTTATTGGGCCTTGCATGGCCATTGCTTAATGATTACATAAATAAGCTTGTAAATTCCGATATAAGGGCTACAGTATTATCGACGGCAAGCATGGGGCGCGGACTGTTCTTCGGGTTGTTCGCGCCGGCGTTCGGTTTTGTGACGGATAAATTCAGCCTTAGCTGCGCTTTTTTATCCATAGGGTATGTTTATATAGGGGCTTTGATGTTCACGTTGTGGCTGCTCAACAGGAATAAGGCGATATAGCCGTTTGCCGCATCAGAACAAAGGCCGCAACCTTAAGGTTGCGGATTTTGTTAGTAAGGTTGGGTATAATAATTTCCCAGGAGGTTCTATGGCAAAAAAACAGACAATTCCCGGACAGGTCTTTATGATGATAATCGCCCTGATTTTTGTGGTAATGTCAGGCGCAAACCTTTACAAGTATTACGATCTTTCGAAGAACGGCAAAGCCGCGCAGGCGCAGGTACTTCAGTACGTTCCTTACGTGACCCACGGCAGGCACGGCAGTGTTACCCACCACGCCCACATATTGCTCTTTGACAGCCACAAGGAAACAATTGAATTGTTAAGGCCTATTACTCCGGGCACAAAAATCAACATCGTGTACATGCCGGAAAATCCTGTAACAGCGGCAGAAGGAGCGCCAGGTTCATCGATAAAGGACCTGATGGGCGACAGCGAATTCTTTTCGGTATTGATGATGGAACTCATAGGTTTGATAATACTGATCGCTGCAATATTGGGCGGGCCGATCAGGTTCGGGTTGAACACAGGCGGAAATGTCAGTATGGACATAAAGGCCCAGGACGGCGCGGGCGCGAATGTTTCAGCCGGATCCGGCAACACAAATAAGACAACGGTCTTTTCGAAAACTTTCAAAACCCAGGTTAAGGTCCCGCTGAGAAAAACAGACAATGTCCTGTCAAGGCCCAATGATTTCGAGGCAAAGAACATATCCATAGTAAAATTCGGGGCTGAAGCGGCTGACGCGTGTTATAAGGTTTATATGTCCGGCGCTGAAAATCCCGAGGAAGCCCTGAGCATGGAGCTTGGGTACCTCACCAAACCGCAGTTAAGGGACCTGATACTCTCCGCGGCATTACTGGACAAAGCCGCAACAAGGAGAAGGATGAATGTAAGCCTCGGCGTAACAAGTCTTGAATCCGCGGCCAAAGAACTGCAAAACGACATCCCGGGCTATTCGGAAGAAACATACAAAAATGCCCTAAGGTAGGTTTGCTCCTGTAGGGACAGCGCTCCCGCGCTGTACGAAAGCGGGAACTTGATTTGTTTTTTTTGATTTAAATGTAAGTCGGCAGACCACGCGCGGACAGCGCGGGAGCGCTGTCCTTACAAGTACAAGACGAAGGACGTTATGATAAAAACATTCTACGCCAAAAACAGGACGGCCTGGCGCGCCTGGCTGAAAAAGAATTATAAAACCCAAAAGGAAGTCTGGCTTGTTTACCCCCACAAATCCACGTGCAAGCCCAGGGTCGGGTACAATGACGCGGTAGAAGAGGCCCTTTGTTTCGGCTGGATAGACAGCCAGGTAAGGAACATTGGCCCGGACAGCGCGGCCCAGCGTTTTTCCCCGAGGAACCCCAAAACAACATATTCGCAGGCCAACATCGAACGATTGAACGCCTTATATAAGGAAGGAAAATTGATGCCGGAGGTAAAAACAGGGATAAAGGGTATAATCCTGGCCAGGTTTAAGTTCCCCGATGATATAATAGAAGAACTGAGGAAAGATAAAACGGTGTGGAAGAATTATTCCAAATACCCGGCCGCGTACAAAAGGATAAGGGTGGCGTTCATAAACGGCGCCAGGAACCGCCCGGCAGAGTTCGAAAAACGAATGGCGTATTTAATAAAGATGACGAAACAGAACAAAATGTTCGGTTTTGGGGGCGTGGATAAGTACTTTGTATAAAGTCCCTGCCTTTTTGGCGTGTTACAAATTGGAATATGGTGGGCGCGTTCCACACGAAGTAACTTTACCCTGAACCTGAGCTTCAGCGAATGGTTCAGGGCCTTCGACTATCTACTTTCTACTATCTCGAGCCCTTGACCTTTTTGACCTTGACTTTACAGTTTTAAGTATTAAAATGTTAAAAACTGAATATAAGGGTGGCTATATGCGCAAAGAGGCTCAGTCGGTCTTCAACGGATTAAAGCTAATCGGCGAAGCGGTTCCCAAGATAAGGAAGGCGCATCCTGAATTATTCAAGAAATCCGGCTTAAGCAAGTTCCCGGGCCGGCTATTCGAGAATATAAAGAAAAACCACCCCAAACTTAATGACGACACAAAAGCGTTCCTTTTGTATTTTACCGGCAATCTCGTGGAATATGTGACCGGCGACTATGCCGGGGCTGACGCCGACAAGAAAGAGGCTGTAGACGCGGCTTACGAGGGTTTAAAGGCATTGGACGCGGCAGTCACTTACCTTGAAGAGAATAAGCCCGAGATATTTTCGGAGTCAGAAGCCGTCAACGTACCGGCAAATGTCAGGGGATTCATAACGGAAATGAAATACAAGATAAGCAAGCCCGCGAAGGGTTTTTTGGACCAGTTCCTGTCTTTTGTGTCGTTTAACCTGGAAAAAGGCTTCATACAGTACGATCCGGGGAAAAAACACGAGCCGAGGCAGATGGAGCTGTTTTAGGATTTTTTGGTTGTTCTAAGTTGAAGGCCGTCATTGCGAGGAGGCGAATTTGTTTTATGCCGACGAAGCCTATAGTCCATGGAACATGGAAATCTCTGTTCCATGATAAGTTTTTTTGTACAGGCCGGCTTTGCTCCGCAGGTTTTGATTTAGACCAGATTGCTTCGTCGCGGAAGAACTCGCTCCTCGCAATGACGTTACTGGACAAGGGATAAAAACTCATAAGAGGTGTTAAAATGGCAGACGATTTCAAGTACGAGATAGTCAAAAAACTGGGCACCATAGGCCAGGAGTCCAAGGGATGGAAAAAAGAGATCAATATGATATCATGGAACGACAGGAAGGCGAAAGTCGACATCAGGCCGTGGTCGGCTGACGGGCAGAAAATGGGCAAGGGAATAAGCCTAAACAAGGAAGAACTTAAAGGCCTTAAAAAATTCCTCGATGAGACCGACTTGGACGCGTTGGAAATCGAGTAGTAAAGGGTCTTGCTATTATATGGCCTTTCTGTTATATTATTAATGAGAGGTTTTATACCAGTACAGGGTAAGCCGATCCGAAGAGTAGTTGCTTTAAGACTGTGGTAGAAGTGGAAGCTGGACTTGCTTTGGAACAGACCCAGACAGGTTACTGTTTTAGAGGGTTCGAGATTCTGCTTTTACCCGGGCTCGATCAAATACGGAGCCCGGGTTCTTTTTTTTTATAAATTTATCAATATAAGCAACACAAGCCCGAAATAACGGCAAATAATGTGAAAGATTTTAAGGAGATGAAATGGCAAAGATCAAGAACATCGCGATCGTGGCGCACGTCGACCATGGCAAGACGACCCTCGTCGACGCCCTGCTCTGGCAGGCGGGCTCCTTCCGCGCGAATGAGGACGTCGCCGAGCGGGTCATGGACTCGATGGATCTCGAGCGCGAGAAGGGCATCAC
>PMTB01000084.1 GCA_003167475.1 candidate division FCPU426 bacterium
GCGTTACTGTCTGTGTCACGGTCCGGGTCACAGTCTGTGTCGCCGTTTGCGTTATGGTGGGAGTTATCGTCTGGGTCACCGTGAAGGTCGGCGTCACGGTTTGTGTGGCTGTTTTAGTGACGGTGGGCGAAGCTGTGGGTGTCGCAGTCTGCGTTACGGTTTGTGTGACAGTCGGCGTTATGGAAGGCGTCCTTGTATATGTCTGCGTGAAAGTTTTCGTCGGCGAAGCCGTCGCTGTAAATGTGCGGGTTATCGTCGCGGTCGGCGTCGGCAGATTGCTGGTGAAAGTGACCAGGCTCGGCGTATCAGCGACCAGGTTAAGCAGCGCGCCGGAGTGCGCTGTTATGGTGTTTGTCTGCGCCGTTTCATTATATATCACTATCTGGCCGTAACCAAAGGCGCTCGTCGTGCCTGTGACGCTGGCCGTTGTTATGCCCGACAAAGACGTCAACGTGCTTGTGGTAAATTCCGCGTTGCCGGTTGTAAAGACATTGATCGGTGTACTCAAATTCACGTTGTTGCCGTATCTGTCAACCACCTGCAGGCTGATAACAACCGTGGTCCCGATATTTGTATATGATGCCGTAGTATGCGAATCCACATGGTCAGCCGCGCCGGATAGCCAGGTCAGCGCCACAGTTACGTCCCTGTCAGGCGTTGCCGTGGAGCCGACCAGCGCGCTGGAAGGGGTTATCGTCAGCGCCTGCGCCGTAAAATCCCTGATGGTTATTGTACCGTGCCCGGCCGCGTCTGTTGTCCCGGAAACTACGGCAGTCCCGACGCCAGTTGCCCCGCCCAAAGATGTGGCCGTGAAAATTCCCTGCGGCGGCGATGTTATGGTGACGCTGAAAACTCCCGCCGCATCCACGTTATCCGCGTCCACTATTTTTATATTTAGCAATTTCTGGGCCCCGGCCGTAAGGGTGCCTCCGGAAGGGTCGATCAGGACCACATGATCCTGCCCGGGCGCGACAAACATGACGTTCGTGTTCTCATCGGCGGCGTGCGTTCCCCACTGCGACGAGTTTGGAGCCACAGTCACCGTCTCCTGGGAATTATCCTTCAATATAAAATCGGCGAATCCGCTGACATTGGTAAAACCAAAAATGGTATTGGTATTCAACCCGCCCCATCCGGCCTGCACCGTGGTAAATGTCGCGCTGCCGGACGCTGTTATGGTTACCCACTGCTGTGCCGCCACGGTATTCTCGCCTGCGTCCTCAAGCCAAAGCCTTATAGGCTCGCCTGTTCCGGCCGCGCCGGCCACAGCCACGCCGTCATTTGAGGTTACTTTCGAATGATGGGCGCCCGTGAACAGGATATATGATTTTTCATCCCTGTCAGGCCCGGCCTGGGACCCGGGTAAAAGGCTGTTTGGAGTGATGGTCACGCTCTCGGGCACGGGATCCGAAACGCTGATGGCGGCCTGGCCGACGGCGTTCAACGCGCCGTAAGCGGTCTGGCCCAGGTTGGTCCAGCCTCCCGGGACAACGGTGAAGATCGAACTGTTATTTGCGGTGACAGTGACCCACTGCGCGTAAGACATATTGTTGTTGTTTATATCCACAACCTGCAGGTTTAAGTTCACATTGTTGTTGAAAGGTATCACGGTTGACAAAGGCCTGATATGTATGTGGTCCGGCAGCGATACCGTGAAGTGGTATATCCTGCTGCTCATCACGCCGTTTGTTTCACCCCCGTCGACCTTGACCGTCCACACGCCGGCCGTTGTGCCGGCCGCCGGTATCACGTAATTATAGATATAATGTTTCCAGCCTGATATGGCCGCCGTATCTGTCGCCTCGAGGGTCATTCCCGCGTTTGTCACGCGCGCGACAGAAGCCGGGTCCGTGATGGTGACCCTTGCGCCGGCAACATCGTATGACCCGAACATGTCGGAAACCTGCGAGGAGAACCTGATATTATTTCCCGTGGTATAGGCGGCGACGGTGTTCGTCCCGGACTCAAATGAATTGATCCAGTCAACCCCGACATATGTCCCGACCGGCAGCTGTATATCCGAATTCTGCTTGAGGCTTGAGCTTTGATAGACATTGATGCTTGTATCATTGTCTCCCAGATTATACAGGACCATGGCAAGTTTGTACCCTGCCGGGATGTTAACGGGCGACGTGACGGCAACGGTAAATGTCACCGCGGCCGGCGCGGCCTGGTTCGGTATCGCCACATTTATCTGCCCGATATTTTGAGTGTCGGTGGTGCCGTTGGTATAAAACAAAATGAGCCTGCCGGTAACGGCGGCCGTGTCTGTCAGGACAAGCCTGACAAGGACATTGCTTGTGATGCTTAAGTTCCTGTAGAGCGCCGGAGAAAGGCTCCAGCCGTGGGACGCGTAACGTCCTATAGTGGTAAATGTGCCTGCCGCGGCGGTATCGGTGATGGTTGTGAGGCCGAAAGCGTTCGTTGCCGGCGCCTGTATGGTGCTGTGCAGCCACAGCCACTTTGTGGCCGTCGGATTGAAGGTTGCGTTCGTGGTTTCAGACACGGTTACATTCACAGCGGGCGCGGCCTGCCCTGTAAATTTAAGCTTTACAGCGTCAGACTCATTGTTTGCGGCGGTATCGGGAACGAGCTGCCTCATTATAAGAAAATACCCCGTATTATTATTAATCAGGATGTCAGGGTTCGCGTCAAGGTTCGTATTATAGGCGGGGTTTACATAATCCCACACGCCGTCGCCGTTTGTATCCGAGGATATTGTCACGCCGTCCGCGCCGTTTATAATATACAAAGGCCACCCTTGCGTCTTTTGTGGCACGGATATTTCATACCTGTCATTGGCGCCGGAAGTGTTTGAAACCGTAAGCGGTATATCGCCATAAGAGCCGATATTCACGGTTTGCGCAGTTTCCGGATTTACGCTTAAGCCCCCGACAACTATATGCACCGTCTGCGAGTCATTTAAAGTGTTCTGGTCCTGCACTCCCATATCATTGGTAAGGTCCGTATACATCTTTATGGTATAAGTCCCGCTTGGAACGGCCGCGATGTTGAACTTGTAACCGACGTCCGCGCTTTCGAGCGTGGGCACGGAGAATGATACATTGGCGAAAACGGCATTGATCGCGGTAAATCCGGCGGGGCCCGTTATCTGTATATGCACGGGCAAAGCGTTCCAGTCGCGCAGGCCGTAATCCACGACCGTCCCGGTGATCATCACATATGAATCCGAATTCTGCATGACACGCATGTCATACGGCGCCTTTATCTGCATTATCCCGGTGTCGCGCATTCTTGCGAGTCCGTACTCTATCTCGTTCTGCATGTCAACCTGTGCCTGGCCGTTTAAAGTATTGCCAAAACCCCAGACAAACTCGAGGTCTTTTTCAGCCAGCGGCGCCATATTGCCGAGGTTATACTGCATGGCAAATGAGGCGTCCCCGCTGTAGGCATTGGTATTTGTCAAAGCCCCGTTCCTGACAGCGGCCCACATATTCGTATACAGGTTGATCTCATGCGCCGAACTCGGGGTTAACGCGGAGAACCCGGCGTAAGACACGCTCGGGTTTGTGGGCAGGGGTATTGCCTTATAACCGTATACGGTGTCATTCACATTATCATAGGCGCAATTATCATTGTTCGGATCGCCGTTGAAATCCATATCAGAGCCCTGGAAGAAAATTGTGTTATTTGCCGTAAGCGTGGCGCTTGCGTTCTTAATATAGTAGACCGTGGCGTACCATTTTTTGTTGCCGCGGATTATATATTTTTTTGTGAAGTTAAAAGGAACCCTGGTGCCGTTTAAGGTCGCCTGCTGGAAGTTGTCCACTATTACCGATTCCGGTTCGCCCCATGGCGTAATGTTCAGGTTATATTCGGTGTAGTTCACATTTAAAAGCCGGTTCTGTGCAGTACCGTCATACGTCATGGAAGTTGCCGGATTTGCCTGATTGCCGTACTCGTATGTATTGGCGCCGTTTGTAAAACGCAGCGCTATTTTCTCGCCGGCGCCGGTTGCCACGTCGCGCCCTATTCCGTTGTCTTCGCTCCTGCCCATATGGTCGCGGAAAAAGATGATGCCGTTGTCGGTTATGATGTCACTTTCGCCGTTGTACGGGTATATAAGGGCCGACTGCTGCCCGGCCGGATTCTGAACATTACCCGAAGGCACCTCGACCATTATCGAAAATATTTCCTGCGGCGGCGCGAGTACGACCGAGTAGCCGGATATGGGGTCGTCATAAAAATATAATGTCTGGCCGTCCATGTACCACGTATCCTCATCGTAATACAGGCCCTTAGGCGACATGCCGCCGTTGCGTATTTCCACGCCGTCGTCCCTTATTATCTTTTTTACCATCATTCCCTTGGGGACGTCTGTTTTAAACCTGTACCATGCCCCGTCGGTTTTATCGCTAAGTTCCAGCCTTATGAGCTTGTCATTGAGTTTCCTTGTATTTAGCTTTGCCGCAGACATTTTTTCCGCGTTTATGGATATTCCCGCGTCCGATGCCATGGCCGCGGCGTCGCTTTTTTCTATAAGATATTCCTCGTGCCTGCCCGTGCCTTTTATGCGGCGTTCAAACTTTTTCCCGTTATGCCTGGACAGCATGTCCATAACCTTTTGGGACAATTGGGTTTTGCCTGATTTGAATATGAATTTGGCCTCGGCCGGGTCATAGGCCATTATCTGCGCGCCGGCCTGCTCAGGGGTTTCAACAGCGACCGCGGCATATACGGGCATGGCAGTCACATGC
>PMTB01000130.1 GCA_003167475.1 candidate division FCPU426 bacterium
ATCCTCAGAAAAAAGAAAAAAGCCGCCTCATACACAGCACTGTGCGGAGCGGCTGTCTACGGAACTGCCATGGGTTTTGGCCGTATGGCCCAGGGCGGGCACTTTGCCTCCGACGTCATATGGGCGGCCGGCATAACCTTCCTGACGGCTGAATTGCTGCATGTGTTGGCGGTAAAGACCGATCAGCAGGGAAGCGCGCTGGATAAGATAAAGGTGAAAAATAAGCTTTACGTTTATGCGGCAGCGGTAATACTGCTTGTGATAACAGCGGGCGCTTTCCTTATAGCCACGCCTTTTAACAAGGTCAGAGAGTATACGTTTCCGTATCTTACGGGAGCGGAGATAATAAGCAATAAGGCGGATATCAGCGTCGGTTCAGCGGAAAAGGGCTCGCTGAAGTTCCGGGCGAATGGGTTCGGACTACCGTGGTCGGATTATGATGATTTCATGAAAACTGACGGCTCGCTCACATACCTGGCGTCATCCGACGGGTTCTTTTCGGAAATGAACTCTGCAATTAATGCGGACCTTGCCGCGGGCGCGCAGCAGTCGGTCACGATAACCGCCACAGAGGGGAATATAAGCTACATTTCCGGCAACCCGTGCAAAAACATATTACTGAATTCCGAAAAAGGCAGTATAGAATACAGCCCGCTGGGAGCCACTGAATTCCAAAATCTTACCGTCTACGCCGGTAAAGGAAACGTGATAATAAAATTCACCAAAAACTTGAAATTATCGGCCAATGCCGTTATAAATATAAGCGCTCCCCGCGGGAAGGTGCTGATACAAAACAGCGGATATTACTTCCAGGACCTGAACAATTCCGCGACAAAAATCTCCGGGTCAAAAGAACTGCGGGTGAAGGCGCTTGTGAAAGACGCGCCTGAACTTAACGTGAAGGCGAAAGATATAAATGTGGAGATCCTGAAATAACAGGGGCAATAAAAACAGTTTTGAGGAGGAAAAAATGGCAAGAATAATATTGTGTGTTCTTATGCTGCTTTCATTGGCGTTTTCCTGCGCCACGGTAAAACAGCCGTTGTCCAAGGAATACTGGGGTCTCCATAAAGTGGAGAAACTCGTGCCCGAGGATTTATACTCGCCCGACGAGGACGTGAAGTCCAAAAACGCGGCCATATTCGCGGACCTGCCGGATGAATCAAAACAACAGGTGCTTACATACCTCGCTTATACGCTCTCTGAGGAGAGCGACCCGGTGATAAGGGCAAAGGTGTTCGGCGCGCTCACGGAATTCAACGCGGGCCCTTATGTGGTGGTGCCGCTTATTGAAGCCGCTGGAAGGAACAAGTCGCCCATGATATTCAGGGAAGTGGGCGCTTTCGCCGCGAGGTTCAAACCGTCGGAAATCGAACTTAAGCCGCTCGTGTCACTGTTAAATGACGGGGAATGGAACGTAAGATATACAGCCGCTAAGATCATGGGCCTTAAGTCCAAAAGCGCCGAAACAGCCCTGCCTGAAATATTTGTCGTAATGCGTTCATATGCAGGAGTTCCCGACAGGTACGCGGACATGTATAATGTGGCGTCCATGATTAATCCGAGGATAGCCATACTGCAGGTAATTACGGATATGAAATCCAGGGACCCGGAACTTTCCAAAACAGCCATTAACAAGATGTTTGAGCTGTATATGTACCTAAGCAAGGATTCTCCCATAAGAAAAGAGATACTCCCCGCGCTCATAAGGCTCATGTACAGCGACGACGAGATACTCTCCAAAACCAGCCGTGAGATGCTTTCTTCCATAGGGGATGACGAATCGGAAAAAGCCCTGAAATCATATATGGCCCTGAGCAAACTGGCATTCAACGGAGCGGCGGAATACGCGGGCGAAAAACTGCAGGATAAATTCAAGAAACAGGAAGAGGACATACTCGACGAGATAGCGGTGTACTACACGCTGATAGGCCGCTCCGACGCGGTGAAGGGGATAAAGAAGTAAGGCCGGGCGGCGTAGCGGCGC
Organism: candidate division FCPU426 bacterium; assembly: GCA_003167475.1. GTDB lineage: Bacteria > Oederibacteriota > PGYV01 > PGYV01 > Palsa-1178 > PALSA-1178. The sequence continues at coordinate 1,988 of PMTB01000130.1, forward strand.
ATATAATGCGCCATCGGCGGAACAGTTGCAAGATCTTGCTGCTGCTTTTCCGGAACCTTGCCTGCGATTATAAAAGCCCGCGGTATTGATATATCGCGGGCTTTTATAATCGATAACACCGGCTTTAGGTGATATGTTGAAAAAAATACATGAAAAGAGGACGCTGATGAAAAGAACGGTTTTTCTGCTGGCTATGCTGCTGAGCCTTATGCTTGCCTCATCATGTGCCCCTGATAAAAAACACAGGGAAAACGATGATGTGCACGGCTTTGGGTATAAGGCGCCCATAAATACTTTCAGTGCCGGATAAATGAAAAAGCCGGGGGATGACAAACCCGGGCTGCTTAGTTGATCCTAACCCCGTGCCGCCGTAGAAGTTCATGGGATGGTTTTGACGCGGTTGCGAGCTTTATAGGCGTGTTAAACACACCGTTGTTATGTTATAATTATATAAAATATAATGCTTTTGTACGTGAACAAAACAGCTGTCAACGGCGTCCAATATGCATATTCGATCAGGAGGTTTTAAATGAAACGGAAATTATCAATATTACTGACGCTTATATGCGCGGGTTTATTTGCGTCGTGTACGGTTTATGTGGACAGGCCGGATACGCACGCGTATACCAAGCCCGCTCCTGATTTTTATACCATGAGGATTTACGACAATACTTATGTTTTTTATGACGCGAATGAGCCTGTGGCAAGATGGATTTTCAACCCTGACGGAACCGTATTCAAAGAAGGCGATGTCATAACCGGAATAGTAAGGGTTTACTACGATAACGGATATCTGTTCTCGGAGACCTATTACAGAGACGGGATCCGCGACGGATTGTGCAGGCAGTATTATCCCGACGGAAGCCTGATGTACAGCGGCTATTACAGCCTGGGCTACAGGAATGGCAGCTGGAGATCATATGTATTTAATGGCACGGGACAGGTGTTCGGGACATTTGAATTCAGCGGGCACGGGGAAGAACCACCGGCAGGATTCAACCCTCAGATGGACGAGAAAGTGCGCGCAGGGTACGGCATGATGATGCTCGAAGATCATTATGTGAATAAGCCGGTTATAAAGCGTGAGTTCAACCGCGGCAACGCGGTACCGCAGAAGTTTGATACGGCATTCGGTTCCGTAACCCCGCAGGCGACTGCGCCATCCAGGCAGACCCAGGAAATAAAGACGCAAAACAAAGCGGTTGTATATAGCCCTCAGCCCGCGGCAAATCAGGGCGCACCGAAAGACAACGCAAAGCAGGGCAAAAAGAAAGCGGATAAAATACAAAAGCCCAATAAGGCAAAACCCGGCATCACGGCAGGGAACGCGCCAAGCCCGGTGACAGGCCAGGCAAAAGCGCCTGTACAGAAAAAGGAAAAAACAAGGAAGCCAAAAGCCGTAAAACAGCCGGCCCCGGCGGAACAGAAAACCCCGGAAGATAACAAACAAAAGCGCAATTAAGGAAGATGATAAATTCAAGGAGGCGGAACATGAAAAAGTTAGCGATTATCCTGACAGCGGCATTATTCACGGCGGTCCTGTCCTACGCGGACGCGGCGACAGCAACACCGGTTACGGACCAGGTAAAAAAGTCATCCACGCCAGCGGACAATAAAGCCTGGAAAACCCAGAAAAGGCAGTCGAAAAAAGCAGCCTATGCAACCCTGACTCCGGGTGCAACCCTGCATGCAAAAAAATCCGCCACCCCAAAACAAATCCCCAAAGCAACCCCGACGCCCAAATAAAACAGATAAAAAAACAATAACCGCCCCGCGACATCCGCGGGGTTTTTATTTTTCGGCGCAATGAAACCATAAAATAATATTCTTGACAAACCGCGTTATTTTTTATATCATACGCGCGTAAAAAATATAGAGGGAAAACGGGCTAACCACACATCGTCTTTTATTTATTTTAATTTATGCGTATTTCGCATAAATTAAAATTTCCCTGTCCGTTTACGCTGTTTTTTACAAAGATGGCTCAAAAACTTTATATAGAGGGGTTTTTATGGGCGAATTGTCATGCGTTTTATCGTTGTATATTTTTATGCCCGGAGGTAACGCCCGGTGACAAGGCTGTTGAAAGGCAACAGCGGCCAGGCGTTCGCTGAATACACACTTATCCTCGCTTTGGTGGCGGTAGCATGCCTTGCCGCCGTTAATCTGTTTTCCGCAGTCATCAATAAATATTATTCCAATACAGTATCGGTATATACGGTTCCAATACCTTAAAAGGAGGGGTTTAAGTGAAAAAGCTTTTGAACACAAAGAAAGGGCAGGGCATGACCGAGTACATACTTATCATAGCTCTGATCGCCATCCTGGTTTTANNGCCGACAAAGTAGGGACAGTGAACGACAGCATGGGCAATTAGTAAAGATACCTTTCCCGCGGAGCGGCCTGTCCCCTAAGTCTCACCACAACATGGCCGCTCCGCATCCATTTTGTAAAGGCGGTAAAATGAAAAAAATTACGGGCAAAAAAGGGCAGAGCGCCGTGGAGTTCGCGGTCATGATGCCGGTATTTATAGTAACTTCGCTGGGCCTGATACAGCTGGGGCTCATATTTATTAACGCAATGATGTTGAAGTACACAGCCTTTATGACCGCGCGTGTCGCGTGTGTTTATGAGGAAGGCGGCTCCAGGGACAGCGCGGCAGGAAAAGCGCAGCTGATCTTAAAAACCATGCAGTTAACCGCCGGGAATTACGGGAATAATGTTGCTTTAAACTTCTTGAACGGCGCCGCGGACGCTGCAAAAGACGCGGCCGCGGGTTTCCTGCAGGGCGGTCAATTGAAGGTGGAAAAAGAGGATTTTACAAAGGCCAAAGGGGATTACATAAGGGTCACGGTCACTTATAATATGCCGCTGAAAGTGCCTTTTGTAAATAAAATATTCGGATTATTCAGCAATAAAAATGAATGGGATATATTAAACGCGGGGACAGCCGCAGCTTTCGTCGGGTTCCCGTTCTATACGCTTAAAGCGACTTCCATAATGAGGGTGCAATGAGAAAATTGATTAAAGGGGAAAAAGGACAGGTGCTGGTCATATCCATCGCGGTCATATTCCTGATATTCATTTTTGTGATAGCGGCGGTGGAAATAGGCAACCTCATGTATGAAAAAACCCATGTGCAATCGATAGCGGATTCGGGCGCCATGGAAGGCGGGTTATGGTACGCGCGCGGGATGAACATACTGGCGCTTTCAAACAAAGTGCTTGCCATTACCGGGGTCGCCGCAGTTGTGGCCGCGCTTTTTGGCGCGGAAGAAGGCGGCAGGAAAGCGATAGACATGGTGCAGAAGGCCCAGGATATGATAGCCGGCACCGGGGAAATGGCAAATACCGGTATAAAACCCATGCCCTTTTTCTGCGCAGCCGCGGTATTTTTAAACGGATCGGACAATAAGGTTATGTCCATACCGCTAAGCAACCTGAAGGATTTTGACACTGGGAAATGGATGCCGTCTTTTAATGTGAAAAGGAGGTTTGTGGGGGATACCGCAAAAGCACGGCGCGGGGAAATAGGGGATGATAAAGATGACGGAAGTGATAAGTATTATTACAGGCCGGGAGGCACAGGCGAAAAAGTTTATGTGGACAATGACAGCGTTGTGTTCAATCAAAATATAAAAAACAGGTCAAAAGCCATGACAGTTAACGATCCCCTGCACGGAACTAAGTTTTTAAGCAAAGAGGAAGGGGAAAAACCCGGGTCAATTCCATTGGACATAATTGAAAGTTCGCCGGAACATTCCATGCTGGTGGTTTCCATAAAGGGAAGCGACCGTTTGAACCCTATTACCGGGGTAAAGTTCTTAAAAGACGGAAACGGGAACGTTACAAAGCCGGTTTTTTTGATGGGCCTTTCCTTTGTCCGTATTTCAGGGGGGAAACTTGGCATACTCGAGCTGGACGGAGCGAATTACGAGCCCAAAATGGAGCATATACAATTCCCGAAAATTGAGGCCACTGAAGGCCTTGCCGATTCCATAGGGCAGGCGGCCGGGCAGGCCCAGGGTGGGGACATGGGTAAAATGGGCCGGTATTTGGACAGCGCAATTAATATACTGAATAGCGGCGTTTTGCTGCATTGAGGGGATAAATGAGACGTCCGAAAAGTCTTTATGTTAGGTCGTATCCGGTGCTGACAAAATTNNAAAGGGGTATCGCGCAAAGGTCCGGGTCAAAATTTTGTCAGCGCCAGGCACGATAAAAGAATACGTCAAATTAATCCGATTTTTTGGATGGCAACTAAATGAGCGCCATGAAAAGGATAAAGGGCCAGGCAATGACCGAATTTGTAATGGTGCTTCCCGTCTTTATACTCCTGCTTGTCGGTATATGCCAGATGTCAATATTGATGATAAGGCGCGTAGAACTTGCCATGGTTGAGCGGGAAGCCATGCGTTATCTTACGGCGGACGCCGAGGAAAAGGATAAGGATAAAACGGAGGAATTTATAATGGAATTCGCAGGCAAGATGGGGCTGGATAAGGACAGGCTGAAATATGAGCCTAAAGGCAGGTTTGTGAATATTGACAAGGGGATGGACAAGATGGGGCTTCTTCAGAACGTGTCCGGAGTCATGATAAACCTTTCCTACGATGAAAAGCTGATGAAAGTATTCGCGGTTATAATGAACAGGGAAACAATAACGCTGAAAACCACAATGGCCACGGCATCGGGTTCATGCATGAAGTTTAAGATAGGGGAGAAAGCCAAAGAAGTCTGGGACAAAATCAAAAACGGCGGGATTCAATGAAGGCATTAACAGCCGGTATTATATTTGTGTTATTGCCGGCGGTATTGACGTCCGCTGTATTTGACCTCAAAAAATCACCGGCCGTCCTCTTTGCCCCGGATTTTACGGCGGCCAGGCAGGGAACGCTGTCCGCAAGGATAAACGGGGCGCCGGTAAATATAGAGTCATATGAAACAGGCAGAAGCGCCGATGAAATAATGCAATACTATTCCGGCAATGCCAAAAAGAACGGGTATGCGCTGATAAACGGCCGGCAGATAAAACGGCTCGCGGCATTTCTTATAAATATGGGCATGGATGACGGTCCTGACAAATGGTATTACCTTTTCTATAAGAAAAATAACGGCGAACTTGATATGGTAACAACCGGTGAGTTTGGCCGTAAGACCAGGATAGTGACAGCCAGTGTCGGCGCGTTAAACGGGATGGGGAAAGCGCGGGGTTTTGATGACCATATCAGGCAATATCCGGGTTTTGAAAAAGTGCTGGGTATTGAGATACTCTCGGGAACGGACGTAATCAGCTTCGCAAACTTTTACAGGAGCGAAAACCCGGACAGATATTCGGTAAAATCATATTACGAGGATTACCTGCCAAAGAACAAGTGGGCGATACAAAGACAATACAAAACAGAGGACACGGACATGTTCCTGTTGGAAAAGAACGGCAAAACGCGCATGCTGGATATATATGAAACGGATAATAGTGAAAAGTGGGTAATGGTGATGGGTAAATGAAAGGGCGTAACGCTGTATTTTGTATTTGTAGGGGTGGACTCACGCTTTGCGTGACTTTGCCATGTGTCCGCCCGCTGCGGGTCTTTAAAATGAATAATTAAACACCACGTATAAACGGAGGCGTTATGAACAAATTGATTGAAAGATTCAAAACCATGAAAATGGAAAACAAGCTCCTGATTCTTGCTTTGGTCTGCGGCTTGCTCGCTGCCCTGACTGGCTATGCCTTTATAACCCTAAAAGAGGCCGGTTTAATGAAATCCATGGAACCTGTCAGGGTACTGGTGGCGGCCAAATACATAAACCCCAAGACTCAAATTAATGAGGACATGGTCAGGGAAGCCGAAATGCCGGCAAAATTTGTCACATCAGCGAACGTCAAAGATTATAAAAAACTGAAGGGCCGCATGGCAATGGTCCCCTTCATAGAAGGCGAACCCATACTTTTGAATAAAGTCAGCGAGAAAGCCGATGAGCTCTCGGCCGCGGTGCCGACGGGACTGCGCGCCATAGCCGTGAGCGTGGATGAGGAATCAAGCGTTGGTTATATGATAAAACCCGGCGACAATGTGGACGCCCTCCTGACTTACCAGCAGGGGGAAGGCAGGCAGGTGCATAATGTCACGGCAACAATACTGCAGGCTGCCCAGGTTGTGGCGGTGGGGACGGAATTTTCCGGCAGTGACACAGGGAAGAAATACAACACCCTGACGCTGGCGGTCACGCCCGAAGAAGCGGAACTGATAATATTCGCCAATTCGCACGGCAGGGTATCTTTTGCCTTAAGGCCCGTAGGCGAGACCACGAAAGAGAAAATCAGGGTAATGGCGATTGACGACCTGCTTAAGCAGATAAAGACAAATGAAAAAGGTGAAGATGACGCCGCAAAACCGCCAGCGGTGGCGGCGGACGGCATAAGGACCAGGGAGTAATAGTTTAAAAAGAGAGGTTTTTATTGCTTTAATGTTATTATCAGCCGGCGCTTTGTACGCGGTCACGGCGCGAAGATGGAAAAAACGAAAGACCGGTTAAAAAAGTCGTTGTAAATAAGTAAAATGTTATGTTATTGTTAATACATGAAAATTCTATCGGCGAAACTGGAATCTATTATGAGCGGGAAAAAAATATATTGGCCCGTTGTATTCATCATTTCTTTGCAGTTAATCATCATACTAACCCTGACCGGACAGCACAGGTTCCACGGCGATGAGGCCCTATATGCAAGGTGGGCACAGGATATGGCAAAAAGCTCCGGCATCTATGTCGATTCCCCGTATCTTTTATACAAGCCGCCCGTATATTTATTTGCCGCGGCTTTAAGTTATGCCATATTTCCGGTAAGAGAAATTTTTGCGGTAATACCAAATTGTCTGGCTACGGTATTATCAACTTTGTTGGTATTTATGATCACCTCAAAACTGTATTCTGATAAGATCAAAGGTCTTACCGCGGCCATCCTGTTCGCGCTGGTCCCATATATTGATCTTTTTGCGCCAACCGCATTCTTGGACCCCCTTATGGTAATGTTCTGTTTGGCGGCTTTTTTGAGCGTGCTTGAGGGCCGGATGTTGTTGGCGGGTATTGTCTTTGGATTGGCGTTGGGAACAAAACAGTTCGCGGTATTCTATTTGCCGGTTTATCTCTTATTCTATCTGGTTTCGGGGAATAAAATCAGGTTGAAATCATTCCTTGGGGATTTTCTCCTTTTTTTAAGCGGTTTTACCGCGTCGTTCGGTGTTTCCGTGCTTTGGGGTATTTTGAACAGCCTCCATCACCACAAACCTTTTTATTTTGCGCTCAACAGTTGGTTCGGCAACCAGGACAGGACGGAAATATATAAATTGTCGTTTAATTCGATGTATGGAAGGATGGGGGAATGGCTGGTTTACTACGGCAACATATTTGTAAGGCCATGGATTTCCGTCTTGGTTTTGATGTTTGTCACTGCTTCCCTGGCCTTAAAAAGGGAGCGTCCGAGCGCCTTATTGGCGGCAAGTTTGCTGTTTTTGTTCCTGTTTACCTCGATTTCGCGTATGCCGATATATGACCGGTACATACTTACTTTCCTGCCTTTGGTTTTGATACTCTGCGGGGCATCCATATCAAGTCTTATTAATTTAAAAAACGACAGGATTAAAATGTATGTTATCATGGCCGCTGTTTTTGTTGTAATGTTTTCCGGTCCCATACATGATATGTATAAATACAGGATTAAAAACCTCCAAAAAGAAAATTTCGGAGCTCAATATTCAAGAAATGACGGACTGACACAAATAACAGGGGTGTTATTGCAGGATTACGGAATGCCTGTTTGTGTTGCCGCACATCCGGATTTTTCCTGGGTATTCGATTATTATATGTTCGGTTCACCGGAAGGGTACTGCTGGTATAATATTGAAAACCTGATGAAAATGGACGGAGGTATTGCCAAAAATACAGGCAACAGGGTCAACATGATGTTGTTTTACTCCGATAACGATAGGATTGACGATTACAGAGGATTGCTGAAAAAGAAGGACTTAAAATTGTGAAAATAATGGATGCGTACGACAGGTTCGGGAAAAAAAATATGGTATTATACAGGTTTTATTAAAAGCGGCAAAAAACCGACACGGATAAACGCAGGCGAAACCTCTAAAAAAATTATTTTTTAAAAAAATCCATTTGGTTATTTTGGTTAAGGCGGGATTGAAAATCGCCTTATTCGATCGGGCGGCATACTGTTGATTAATTTTTTTGGGCATTCCTTTGTCTACATTCTTAATACTACGAAAACGCTTGACATTTGATTTTTTTTTGTATAAAATCTTAAAGTATTTTGTTATAGTGTATCGTCCGTTAACGCAAATAAAAATTAAAAGGTAAAATATGCTGCAGGAAAAGGCGATACAAAGCAGGATAGACGCTATTAATAAAAAGATAGCGCTTATACACGATACGAAGAGTAAAAGCATTCAAACGATCTTTAAAAATATAAAACTGTCTTCCGGCAAGCGGCTCCGCGGGCTGCTGGTGGTTTTGACCGCGGAGGCTAACGGGGCTTGTGTGAACGGGGAACTTTTGAATATCGCGGCTTCCGTCGAGATACTGCACCACGCGACATTGATCCACGACGACATCGTGGATTCCGCGGAACAGCGGCGCGGTAAGGCTAGCCTGAACATGCGCATAGGCGAGACACTTTCGGTGCTTACCGGAGATTACCTTCTGTCCGCGGCCATGGACGCCATGTTAAAGAGCAGGGATTTCGAGCTTTTTAATATTTTCGCGCGGGCGGTAAAAGACGTCTGCGAGGGCGAGATAGAGGAAGTTTACAATAAATTCAACGGTTCTTTGACCTCGCACGAATGCCTGGAGATAACGCGTAAAAAAACAGCTTCGCTTATAAAAGGAAGCGTGGAATGCGGCGCCCATGCGGCAAAGTGCCCCGCAGCCGACCTCAAACACCTGAGGATTTACGGCGAGTACCTCGGCATGGCTTTCCAGATAAAAGATGATTTGCTTGACATTACTTCGAAAACAAGTAAAATAGGAAAATCCGCTGGCACCGATATCCGCGAAGGCAAGGCTACACTCCCGCTGATACTTGCCATGAAATGCGCGCCCAGAAACGAAAGTAACCGCGTGAAGAAACTCTTTGAGAAGAACACAGACGGAAAAAACACGAAAAAGATCATTGATTTTATATTTAAGTACGACGGCACCGAACTCGCGGGCCTTATGGCCCTAAGTTACGCGTCCGACGCGAAAGTGGCCCTGGAAAAGGCGAAGCTTAAGAACACGGTTGTGAAGGAAGTTTTAAGCGACCTTGCGGATTATGTGATAGAGCGGGAGTTTTAAACGCTGCGTTAATACAAAGGCCGCAACCCTATTGTCCGTAGAATACGGATGAAGGTTGCGATATTTGTTTGAAAAGTAGGAAATTAAAACGGAGGAACCATGGCTTACGGAACGCTTTTAGTCTTTATAGGATTTGCTGTTGTGTTTGTCGTGGGCGGTGTCGTTGTGAATTACCTGCTTATGCCTTACAAACCCTCAGTAGCCAAGTACACCACTTACGAATGCGGCATTGATCCCATCGGTAACGCCCAGATACGCTACTCCATGAGGTTCTATGTATTCGCCCTTATGTATGTGGTGTTCGCGGTTGAGGCCGTGTTCCTGCTTCCCTGGGCCGTTGTTTACCGCCGGATGACAGGCCTGATGCCCCTTATCGAAGTCCTCATATTCATTTTTATACTTGTCCTCGGGCTTGCCTTTGCCTGGAAGAAAGGGGAACTCAAATGGGATTAATGAACGGCGTGGACGAAGAACTGATAAAAAAGATACCCGGGCTTCCCATAGTAATGACCACGGCAGAGTGGGCCATTAACGCGGGACGCTCCAATTCCATATGGACGCTCACCTTCGGGCTGCGCTGCTGCGCCATGGAAATGATGGCTACCGGCGCGCCAAAGTATGACTGGGCGCGTTTCGGGCTCGAAGTCCCGTCCGCGTCTCCGCGCAGGGCCGACATGATGATAGTGGCCGGTACCGTGACTAAGAAAATGGAACCCGTTATAATACGCCTGTACGAACAGATGGCTGAGCCTAAGTATGTCATAGCCATGGGCGCATGCGCCATTTCCGGCGGACCTTTCATATATGATTCTTACTCCGTCATCAAAGGCGCGGACAAGATAATACCCGTGGATATCTACATCCCGGGCTGCCCGCCGAGGCCGGAAGCCCTGCTTGACGGCATTATAAAACTCCAGAAAAAGATAATGAAGCAGAAGTTCCGCACTGTAAAGGAGCACAAATGATCTTTACCGAGATTCTTGATAAACTCAAAGCCAAACACGAAGTGCTTGAATCAAAAGAAGACCTGGGCGTACTTAACGCCTGGGTTTCAGCCAAAAAGATAAAGGAAGTCATAGGCTTCCTGAAGAATGATATGCAGTTCGGCCAGCTGAGTTTTGTGACCGCGGTTGACCTTATGGCCGCGAATAATATAGAGATGGTTTACAGGCTGTTCTCATACGAGACAAAGTCTGACGTTGTTATAAAAGTAAAGCTAGACAGGGCAAAACCGGAGATCGAGACCATAACAAGCATCTTCAGCACGGCCGACTGGCACGAGAGGGAAACATCGGAAATGTTCGGAGTGAAGTTTTTGAACCACCCGGACCCCAACAGGCTCCTTTTACCGGACGGTATAGATATGCCGTTGCGCAAAGATTTCAAGTGCGCGGATATGACGCCGCTGCCGAAGGTATAAAAGGATAAGTTTTTAAGCCAAAAGCCATAAGCCAAAAGTAAAGTTTGAAGGCAAGTTAAGGCAAGTGCGTAAAGTGTGAAGGAAAGTAAAAAAAGAAATAATAACAAATAGAAAAGGAAAAACATGACGACCAAAGCGCCATTTGAACTTGAAAAGCTGTCAAACGACGAATACATACTGAATATGGGCCCGCAGCATCCGTCCACGCACGGCGTGCTCCGTATTATATTGAAGCTTGACGGCGAGGTCGTGAAGGACCTCTACTGTGATGTCGGCTATATACACTCGAGCGTTGAAAAGATGTGCGAGAACAAGAAATATGAAATGATCATGCCGTATACCGACAGGCTGGATTATCTGTCAGCAGTCAATTATAACTGGGGCTATGCCCTGGCAGTGGAAAAACTTATGGGCATCACCGTCCCCGAGCGCGCGGAATACATACGCGTCATGCTCGCGGAGCTTAACAGGATCATGAGCCATCTGCTCTGGTACTCGGCTTACGGTATGGATGTCGGCGCCCTGACCCCCATCATGTACGCTTTCCGCGAGAGGGAAGAAGTCATAGACATGATAGAAGGCATGACAGGCGGAAGGCTCACGCATAACGCTTTCAGGTTCGGCGGATTCAGGAACGACCTGCCTAAAGATTTCATGGACTCTCTGAAGAAATTCATCGGCCACTTTAATGACAAGATAGACGAATACGAGGCCCTTCTGATAAATAATATAATACTCACGGCCAGGACAATAGGTGTTGGCGTATTAAGCAAAGAAACTGCCATTAATTACGGAGTTACGGGGCCATCTTTACGCGGATCCAATTGTGCCATAGACTTAAGGAAGACAGCGCCTTACTCCATATATGAGAAGTTCGACTTTAAGGCCTGCGTCGGCAAGAATGGCGACACATGGGACCGCTTAAAGGTCAGGATGGATGAGATGAGGGAAAGCACGAAGATATTGAAGCAGGCCATGGAAGGCATACCGGCCGGCGACATCATGGCAAAAGTACCCAAGATCATCAAACCGGCGCCGGGCGAAGTATACACAAAAGTTGAAAGCGCCAGGGGAGAGTTCGGGGTATATATAGTAAGCGACGGCACGGACAAACCGTACAGGATAAAGTTTAGGAGCCCGTCGTTCTCGAACTTAAGCGTGCTTAAGGAAATAACAATAGGCTCGAAGATAGCCGACGTCGTGGCGATAATGGGAAGCTTGGATTTGGTCATACCGGAAATAGACAGATAAAGGTGGGATGGTTGGGAGTTCTAAGTTTTAAGTTTTAAGATGTCACATCTTAAAACTTAGAACTTGGCCTTATTCTCATCTAATTTTTGAAGGAGCGATATGGAACTTATCAAGGAACTGCTATACAACAGCGGCAAGCCGCTCGGCGAACTTTACACCTGGGCCCATGGCATTTGGGCCGGATGGGGAGCGCCTCCTTTTTTACTTGACCTTATATTCCAGATAGTCATCGGCGTCGCTGTCGCGGCTGTGGTCGTTTTAAACGCGCTGTGGATCATATACTATGACAGGAAGCTCTCGGCTTTGATGCAGATAAGAAAAGGGCCGAACAGGGTGGGGCCGTTGGGACTTTTGCAGACCATAGCCGACACTGTCAAGCTTATGATAAAGGAAGACATTAACCCCAAAGCTGTCGACATATTTTCGTTCTGGATTGCCCCGCTCATCATATTCATTCCTACCTTTGCGGTGTTCCTCGTGCTTCCGTTCGGCAAGGGACTCATACCGGCCGACCTTAATATCGGCATCCTTTACGTTGTCGCGATTACCGGCCTTACTGTCATCGGCATACTTGCGGCAGGGTGGGGTTCGAACAATAAGTATTCGCTGATTGGAGGCTTGCGTTCGGCGGCCCAGATTGTTTCATATGAAATACCCATGATGCTCGTCATCCTTTCAATAGTGCTCATGACCGGCTCGATGAAGATGAGCGACATAGTCGCGGCGCAAAGCCACTACAAGTGGTTTGTGATACCGCAGATAATCGGCTTTATAGTTTTCCTTATAGTCGGCAACGCGGAAATAAACAGGGCTCCTTTTGACCTGCCCGAGGCGGAATCCGAGCTCGTCGCGGGATTCAATACAGAGTACTCGGCCATGAAGTTCGCCTTCTTTTACCTTGCCGAGTATACGAACCTGTTCCTGACTTCGGCCATCGCTGCCACGCTTTTTCTCGGCGGCTGGGAAGGACCTTTGCTTCCGCCAATAGTCTGGTTCTTCATCAAAACATATTTCGTGGTCACCATACTCATGTGGATCAGGTGGACCTTCCCCAGGATCAGGGTCGACCACTTAATGGAATTTTCGTGGAAGTACATGCTGCCGATAGCGCTTTTAAACCTGGTCATTACGGCCATAGTAATAAAATTAGTTTAAGGAGCTTGAATTGATAAAGTATATTGCGGACATTATAAAAGGAATAATAAGCCTGATGGAAGGGCTTTTGGTAACCCTGAAACATGTTTTCAGGAAGCCTATTACATTGCAGTATCCGGAACAAAGGCCGGACATATCCCTGCGTTTCCGCGGCAGGCTTGCCATGCCGATTGACCCGGCGACAAAGGACAACAGGTGCACGGCCTGCATGATATGCGTGAGAGCATGCCCCAACCATTCGATAGAATGCGAAAAGATCGTGGGCGAGGACGGCAAGCCGAAACCGAAACCTGCTTCATACACCTATAATATGGGCAGCTGTATATATTGCAACCTTTGTGTGGAATCGTGCCCGTTTTTCGCCATCATAATGTCGGATGAGTACGAGACAGGAACGGAAGATAAAGCAAGCCTGACAATGGACCTCGCGGCGGAGAAGTACGAATTAAAAGGTAAAAAGGCCGCCTGGTGGGGAAGCAAGTTCAAGACCGAAGGGTAATAACGCCTTAAAGGCGATTTTTTCAAGGAGATACAAATGATCGAACTGATACTTTTTTACGCTTTCGCGGGGGTCACGATATTTGCCGCTATGCTTATGGTGTTATCGAGGAATATTTTCCATAGCGCGCTTTTTCTGGCTCTCGCTCTGCTCGGGGTTGCGGCTTTATTCGCCATGATGGGATCCTTTTTCATCGCGGGTATACAGGTCCTCCTGTATATAGGCGCGGTTGTCGTGCTTACAATATTTGTCATCAACCTCACCAAACAGGTAATAGGTCAGGATGTTTCACAGGTCAATGAACTGGTATTACCGGCCATAATCACCTCGCTGCTTTCGGCATGCCTGATAATACTTGCCGTGCTCAAGACAGACTGGGGCACAAGGATAGCCCAAAGCGTGGCGCAGTCCGAACTTACGGATAATACCGCCATAATAGGAAGGCAGCTTCTTACGAATTTCGTCATACCTTTTGAAATAGTTTCCGTCCTGCTGCTGGCGGCCCTGATAGGCGCGATAGCGATAGTTTCCAGGGACAAGGAGGCGGACAAATGATAACGCTGAGCCATTATATAATACTTGGAGCCGTTCTTTTCGCCATAGGCATATTCGGCGTGATAACCCGCAGGAACGCCATCGGCATACTAATGTCGCTGGAACTGATATTTAACGCGGTCAATATAAACATGGTGGCCTTTTCAAGGTTCTTAACCCCGGAAGGCGCGTATGGTGAACTGTTTACTATATTTATTATAACGGTAGCAGCCGCGGAATCGGTTTTAGGCCTGGCTATAATACTTGCGATTTACAGGAAACGTCAGGTATTGAATGCGGATGAAATGAACCTGATGAAGTGGTAGCGTAGGGAACGCATATATGCGTTCCGCCGAGGAGTTGTTGCAATCTTGGATGGCCAATGAACCAACCCCGGCAAAAGCCGGCGGAAAAATAAGGAGGATTTATGAAAAAAGTTTTATTGGTTTTAGCATGTGTTCTTTTATCAGCAAGCGCGTGGGCTTCAATCTCTTTGAACTTAAATTTCGACGATGAGATCCTAAGACAAAACGCGCTCCTGTCAGGGACGCAGCTGGGTTATTTCAACGGCAGCGTGGGGTACATCTGGGACAGCGGCATTATGCTCTCGTTTAAGTACGATCATATGGAAACCGGAAACATGACGGTTTCAGCCACTCCCGCGAAGCTGGTGGCGGTTATACCGTCTTTGGGGATAGGCTACAAAATGAACCTGTTTGAAAAGTTCGTGTGGGTGACAAATGTTAACGCGGGCTATTGCATGTCCGCCAGGTACGAACTCAACAACACAACCAATTACCACGCCACAGGCTTCGCACCCTCGGCAACAACCGCGCTGTATTATGATGTCATAAACCCGTTTTATGTGGGGGTTGAGGCGGGATACAGGTACCTTGACGTCAGTTACAAGGATTTGTCAAACGCGGACCTGAACTTAAGCGGGCCGTTCTTTGGGGTTTCGCTGCTGTATATATTCGGGTAAAACCGCTCCCATGCGGCGTACGGTTTTACGTAGGGAACGCATATATGCGTTCCCTACGGGTGTAAAACTTGAATTTTCGTGTTGAACTTTAAAATATATGTTGTAAAATGATTAGGTCAAAAGGCGAAGGCCTTAAAATGTAGACGCGTAACTCATTTGGTTAGTAATTCTCCACTTTTTTATCTTATCGTGTGAACACCATAGCATCATTGATTATTTTTAGTCCAGCGTTATTTACGGTTAGAGTGATAAAAATAAATAGAGTTAGGAACCGTAATAGGTGTATTTGG
>PMTB01000136.1 GCA_003167475.1 candidate division FCPU426 bacterium
GACAGCGTTTACCAGGGCGGCGGGCTTATGTACGAGGGCTGCGGCGCAGTTGAAATATTCCTCGCTGATTTTTTCACCATCAGCGTTAACCTGGGTTACAGGTCGGCAAAGTTCAACAACCTAAAAGCAGTTCAAAAAGTCGAAGTCGCCGGAGCGACCATAATACCCCCGGGACAACTATTAACAGACCCTACAGACTCGACAAGGACAGCGGATTTTTCAGGATTTAACGGCGGAGCCGGGATTAACTTCAGATTTTAATTAGTATAAAAAACAGGATTTTTTGATATAATATATCAATTGATAAAAAAAACTACGCGGGGTGTTTCATGAAAAAAACGAGTATGTTACTGGCTGTAATCATGACGATGGCTCTATTTGCGCTTCCAGTTTTTGCCGCAGACGATGAAAATCTTGAAGATATGCCGACAACGGTCGATGAAACAGCCACAGCTTCGGAACCGGCTCCTGCAATGCCTGAAATAAAAAAAGCGGAGTCCACGTACTTTGGCGTTGTGGATATATGGGCGGATTACACCACGATCTCTTTCAGCCGGGTAAATGATCTGCTCGGTTCCATAGGAGCATATCCGAACGGCGCAGTCACAAAAATGAGCGGCGGATACGCGCTTGGCGTCGACCTGGGATTCACTCCCGTCAAAGGCCTTCCGCTTGACTTTGGATTGCGCGTTGAACTTATCGGCACGGGCCAGGGCAAATACAGCGGCGATATCGGGTCTTTGGCCTCCACTATATATACGATAGATTCTTCGCTCATCCCTGTCATGGCGGGCGCATCCTATAATTTCGAAATACCCGAGACCCCTGTTTCAATATCGGCCGAGATCCATGCGGGTTATTCCTTTGCCAAGGCCTCGGTAGTAAACGACAGCAAAGCGCTCGGCGTCGGCGACAAGATCACCGAGCCTTACAGCGGTTCCGCTTTCGCGTGCGATCTGGGAATGACAATCAACTACCAGCTCAACGAACCGGCGTCAGTGGGATTAAACCTTGGCTATAGATTGGCCGATGTAACTTCGGTGAGCGCCGACAGCGACATCGCAAATACAACCATAAAAAAAGGTGATACTCTCAAAAACCCCAGCAGCGGCTCGGTTGTTCCCTTTGACTTCAGCGGCTTTAACGCCGGCGTAAAAGTGGATATGAAATACTGATACAGGAGCTTTCTAAATAATGGGATTATTCAAGACTGACGAGGAAAAAAAACAGGAGTACATAAAAAAAGGGCTTGATTACGCCAACAGCAATGATTACGACAAGGCTGTAAAGGAATTTGAGAACGCCCTCAAGTTGTTCCCCAGGGACGAGGACGCGCTTTTCAACCTCGGGTTCATATACGCCGACATGCAGCAGTTCGGACCGGCCTACGACATTTTCAAGAAACTCATTAACATAAACCCCCATCATATAGAAGCCTTCAACAACCTGGGACTGCTTTTCGCCCGCCAGGGCAAGTACGGCGACGCTGTTTTTGTATATGAAAAAGGCGTGGAGCACAACCCTTCCGCGGCCGTTCTTTTCAACAACCTCGGGAACATATATTACGATACGGGAAAATATGAAAAAGCCCTGCAGATGTTCAAAAAATCCGGTGAACTCGACCCGGTATTTTCAGAACGGCTCTATCACCTCGGCATTGAAGCTTTCATAAAAGGAAGCGGCGGCATGGATGACGCCATAGCCAAACTGCAGGACTCGGTAAAACAAAACGTAAACAAGGCCAAGACCGTTCACGACCTGGGCGTCGCGTATATGGAGCGCCATATGGAAGACAAAGCCATAGACTCATTCATAAGGGCGCTCAATATAGACCCCAATTACCTCAGCGCTTATGTAAACCTCGGTTATATTTACCAGCACAAGGAAGACTATGAAAAATCCATACAGTCTTTTGAAAAAGCAGTCATATTAAACCCGAAGAGCGCAAAACTTTATAATACCATAGGGCTGATATATGACAAAATGGACAAGCCCGACATAGCCGTGAAAATGTATAAAAAAGCCGTGCTGCTCGACCCTACATACGCCAACTCGCATTACATGCTGGGCCAACTCTACCAGAACCGCGGAAACATTGACAAGGCGGTCGCCGAGTTCACCAAACACATAAGGATACACGAGACCGGCAACATGGCCGAGGACGCCATGCGCAGGATAGCCGAAATGAAATCAATGACTTTCGAGGACGTGAAGGAACTTTTCAGCCTGTATATTGATGAAAAACCCGAAGGCATGACAAAACAGCCGTCTGCCCCGGTTCAGATGGAAAAACTCGATGAGAAAGAATACATGAAGAACCTCAAGGATAAAATGGCGGATAAAAAAACAACTCCTCCCGCTGTCATGCTGCAGGCTGAGCCGTCCCCTTCAGCCATACATAATGCGGCGCAGTCATTCGCGCCTGTCACCCAGGCGAGTCAGGCACCGGCAGCCCCTGCCACGGCAAAAGCAATAGATCCAAATGAATATATGCGGATCATGAAGGAAAAAATGAAAAGAAAAATGACCGGCGGGCCCGAACCGGCGGAGGCCCCTGCCCCGCTGAAAACAATGCCAATACCACCGACATCTTTTACGGAGGTTCCGGCGTATCCTGCCCAGCCGGTGGTAATCCCTCCGCCGCCCATTGTCCCTTTGCACGCGCCGATAATGCCTGCCGCCGTTCCTGAGCCGCTGTTTGAAGTTATAAACGACGATACGCAATCAAATAATATCATAGACCTGCCGCCCAGGCCCAACGACAATCCATGGGGTTCCATGGAAACGCCGTTGCCCAAACCGGAAGAACAGGCCGCCGAGTACGAGCATACCCGGCAGGGCCCGGAAAAACCGGCTTTTGATTCAGGTTCACTCCGTTCTCTCCCTGAAATTGACAGCCTTGAAACGATTATTAAGCCCGTGGGCGGCGGCGAACTGCCCACAGACAGCATGCCTGAATTCAAAAAACAGCCCAGGCCGTTGCCTATGAACCCGGTTGAACCGGTGCACGGCAGCAGCATACAATCCGTAGGAGCCGTCTCGCGCATAATGCCGTCGGCCACAGCGCCGCTGGCGCCCAGGCACCCTCTGACACCGCAGCCCCCGTTAAAACCACACCCGGACGAAAAAGAACCGCCGCAGTTCAAACTTAAAAAAGACGACGACGGGAAGCCAAAGATAACGAGGAACTATTACTGATAAGGCAATTAAAAATTCAAAATGTGAAATTCAAAATTATGGTCTATTGCTGCGCGCTGACGCACTAACAATATTATAATAAGTCGCAAAGCGACACCTTAATTTTTAATTTTACATTTTGAATTTTTAATTGCCTTTGCTCCCCATCTTTCCCCTTTACACAACACGGTTTTCAGTTTAAAATACCGTTGTAATTAACTTTCATATTTACCGGAGGCAACCCATGGGTTCAGCTGATTTTCTTCTTCAAAACAGAGGTTTTAAGGACCTGACACAGTCCGACTCAGACGCTTTAAGCGCGATATGCGCGGAAGAATCTTTTTCTTCCGGTTCAACCATATTCCCCGAAGAAGGCGCCGGGGATAAAATGTATATTATTAAGAGCGGATCGGTAAAAATAACAAAAAAGGTCAAAGAAATAGAAAATACCATAGCAGTAATAAATCCGGGCGAGTTTTTCGGGGAAATGGCGCTGCTGGACGGCATGCCGCGTTCTGCCGCGGCAAAGGCGGCTTCTGAAACGGTCGTTCTCACCATAACGAGGGACAACTACACGGCCCTGCGCTCCAAAGCCCCGCAAACAGCCCTGAAGATAGTCGATATCCTGGTAAAAGTATTGTCAAACCGCTTAAGGCAGGCAAATAAAAACCTGGAAGTTATTTCGTTCTGGATAGAGTAGAGAGGCTGCTTGCTGCCGCTCATCGTCGGCCCTGATAATCCGGACCGCGGTTAAAAACCATCGTCAGAGAGGCAGCAAGCAGCCTCTCTACTTAAGCATTTTCTTTATTGCCAGGCCAAGCCTTTCTATACCCTCTTTTATCTTTTCCGGCGATGAGTTGGAGAAATTCAGCCTCATCGTATTATGCCCGCCGCCGTTTGCGTAAAAATGAGTACCCGGCACAAAAGCCACATTTTGCTTTATGGCAATGTTGAACAACTTCGTGGAATCCAGCTGCTTCGGCAGTGTCAGCCACAGGAACATGCCGCCCTCGGGGCTGGTATGTTTCACTGAATCCGGCAGCAATTCCTCTATGGCTTTTATCATTATGTCACGCTGGTTCTTGTATATTTTAATAATATCCTGAATGTGCTTATCGACGTCATTATCCGTAAGGTATCTGTGCAATATCCTCTGGCTTAATGAATTAGTGTGCAGGTCAGCCCCCTGTTTGGCCGTTACCAGGTTTTTCATTATGTTTTTCGGCGCAGTTATCCAGCCTATCCTCATACCGGGCGCGACGACCTTAGAAAAAGACCCGAGCAGTATGCCGTCTTTATAATATGACTTTATGTGCGAAAGTTTTTCCCCGGTAAACCTCAGTTCTCCGTACGGGTCGTCCTCTATAAACTGCACGCCGAATTTTGAAAGCGCGGCTGCAAGTTCCTTCCTTACCTGTTCACTGTAGGTTATTCCCGAAGGATTATGAAAGTTCGGCACGCCGTAGAAAAGCTTTATTTTTTCCTTCGAACATATTTTTTTAAAAGCATCCATATCCACGCCGTCGTCCTTCAGCATGACGGTCTTAAAAACAGGCGAACACATGGAGAAAGCCTGTATTGCCCCGAGATATCCGGGGCCTTCCATAAGGACTTTGTCCTTCTGATTTATAAGAACCTTTCCAGCCAGATCAAGGGCCTGCTGCGAACCTGTCGTTATGAGTATTTCGTCAGGGCCTACTTTAAGCCCGTGCTTTTCCATATACCGCGCGCTTATGTACTGCCTTAAAGGGAAATACCCTTCAGTCGAGCCGTATTGCAGGGCTTTTGGCCCGTCTTCCGCGAGCACATCTTCACAGGCTTTTGCCAATCCTTTCACAGGAAAAGTAGACGGATTAGGCAGCCCTCCGGCGAAAGATATCACGTGTTCGGAGTCGGTAACCTTGAGTATTTCCCTTATGAATGACTGCGGAACGCCCTTCATCCTCTTGGCTATTGTATTTTTCATAAATCACCTCTTTTTCATGTGTAACTGATTATACTTATTATATACTGATTTTCAATATTTTTATTTTATGCCAGGCGTCAACAGCGATGAAAATAAGGAAACCAAGGTCGATCTCCCCGCTTAACACCCGCCTGTACTGTTGTTCATTGCAGCACCTCAGCGCCTTCACGCCTTTGTCCATTAATCGGTCATTTTTTGTTATTGCCTTCAATACCTTTTGTATCAAATAAAGTAACTTAAAATTCTTATGGTATTTTTTTCTCCATGAACGCCCGTAAGTTTTTATAAGACCAGAATTTCCCGACGAAAAAACCAGTTTTATTGCGGTTGCCGCGTCTTTGGCCGCGTCCAGTATGAACCTGATACCTTCACCGAGAAGCGGGCTGGCCTGGTGCGCGCTGTCGCCCAAAACCATGACGTTGCCTTTTGTAAAACGGGCAAGCGGCTTTCCCGTGCGCAAGACAGCATGATTTTCCGCTATCGGCCTGCGCTTACACAGCCCTGAGAGCCCCCTTTTGTCCCACATCGTTTCAAATTCCTTGTTTATTCCATTAAAAAGTTTCGGATCGATGAAGCCTAAACCCGCTATCGCCTGCATTCCGGATTTCGGAAAAAGCCATCCGTATCCGCTTCCCAAATTGCCTCCGGTATAAAAATATACCGTGTTGGAATCTTCCTTCAGCGGGACCAGCCGTTCCACGCCGAGCGCTAAGACGCT
Source organism: candidate division FCPU426 bacterium (assembly GCA_003167475.1). Lineage (GTDB taxonomy): Bacteria > Oederibacteriota > PGYV01 > PGYV01 > Palsa-1178 > PALSA-1178. Next base: position 5,862 of record PMTB01000136.1, read on the forward strand.
ATTTTCAGGGGTCAAACCGGTTTTTCTTCCGAGCAAAGCGGATGCCCCTGTGCAATCAACGTATATATCCGCGGTTGTCTCCACCTGCCTGCCGTGGTCAAGGTAGCTAATACCCTTTATTTTTCCAAAAGAATATTTGACCTCTTTGATTTCACAACCGTACCGGAGTTTTATATTTTCATCCTTCAATATAAAACCCTCCATCCATTCATAAAACCCGGCCCTGTCTATGACATGACAGTTGCTTACCGGTTTTGAACATAATATGTTTTTTGAACAAAAAACCGCCTTGTCAATGGGGTGAAGAAAACGTCCGGGTATGCCGTACTCCCGCGGGTCCATAAAAGTGCCGGAGGAATAGTATTGGACGGCTCCGGCGCGCTTTTTCCTGTCAATAACCAGCGCGGACATGCCTGAACCGATCAGTTCTTTGGCCAGGCTCAAACCCGCCAGCCCGGCGCCGGCTATTAAAACATCGTATTTTTTCATGGACAAATTATAACACGGGTAAAGACAATTAAAAATTAAAAATTATGGTCTATGCTCGTCGCCCAAGCTCCTCGCATTATTATAATAGTGCGCAAAGCGCTACCATAATTTTGAATTCTTAATTTTGAATTTTTAATTGCCTTTCTCCCGATTTATTATATAATAGCCGGAACAAGGTATTTACACTTTATAGAGGGGTGTGCACACAGATGTTGAGCAAAGTTAAATCCGCCGCGATTTTGGGTATTGACGCGTACGAAGTTGAGGTAGAAGTGGATATATCCCCCGGGCTCCCGGGGTTCTCGGTTGTAGGGCTTCCCGACACTTCGGTCAAGGAAAGCAAGGACCGCGTAAAATCAGCCGTGAATAATTCGGAGTACAAGTTCCCTCCCAACAAGAAGATCACGATCAATCTTTCCCCGGCTGACCGTAAAAAAGAAGGCCCGTCTTTTGACCTTCCCATAGCTGTCGGCATCATGGCCGCGGACAGCATGATAAACCACGACAAGTTGGAAGATTACATTATTGTGGGAGAACTCTCTTTGGACGGCTCCATAAACGCGGTCAAAGGCTGCCTTTCAATCGCCCTGCATGCCCGTGAAATGGGTTATAAAGGAGTGATTCTCCCCATGGCTAACGCTGATGAAGCCGCGGTTGTGGAAGGCGTGGACATAATACCGGTCGAAAGCCTTAAAGTAATTATCAACTTCCTGAATGACATCTTCGGTATCCCTCCGCACAAAATTGATATAGTTGAGGTTTTTGCGCGTTCGTCCGTTTATCACGTGGATTTTTCCGAAGTCAAGGGACAGCAGTACATAAAACGCGCGCTTGAGATATCCGCGGCCGGCGGGCACAACCTGCTTATGATAGGCCCTCCCGGCTCTGGAAAGACCATGCTTGCCCGCAGGTTCCCGACCATACTCCCGGAAATGAACCTGGAAGAAGCCATAGAAACAACAAAAATTCATTCAGTGTCAGGGCTGATGCGCGACAAATCCGCCCTGATAGCGACGCGCCAGTTCCGCTCCCCGCACCATACAATATCAGACGCCGGTATGATAGGAGGCGGCGCCATCCCCAGGCCCGGCGAAGTATCCCTGTCTCACAACGGGGTTTTATTCCTGGATGAACTTCCGGAATTCAACAGGAACGTACTCGAAGTCCTCCGCCAGCCGCTTGAGGACCACATGGTGACAATAAGCCGGGCCGCCACTTCCATCACCTACCCTGCCCGCTTCATGCTGCTTTCCGCCATGAACCCCTGCCCATGCGGTTATTTCACGCATCCTACAAAAGCCTGCTCATGTTCCCCGCAGCAAAGGGAAAAATACATAAGCAAAATATCCGGGCCGCTGTTGGACAGGATTGACCTCCACGTGGACGTACCCGTGGTGCAGTACAGCGAACTGGTTTCAAAGGTGGAGGCGGAATCATCGACTGTCATAAGGGCGCGAGTAAACAGCGCGAGGAAGACCCAGGAAGCGCGCTTTAAAGGCACCAAAATATACTTTAACGCCCACATGGGTCCGAAACACCTGAGGAAGTACTGCCTGCTGGACGCGCCGTCGCAGGGCCTGCTCAAAAGCGCGATAGAGAGCCTGGGTTTGTCCGCAAGGGCTTATGACAGGATACTGAAGGTCTCACGTACCATAGCCGACCTGGAACAGGCGGAAAATATAACAACGTCAAATATAGCCGAGGCTATACAGTACAGGAGCCTTGACAGGGATTATTGGAAGGTCGGGGTGTAACAATGACAAATGAACCCAGTGGAATCATACTGCCACACGGAGGGTATCAAAAACTAAAGTCATTCCAGATGTCCGAAATAGTCTACGACGCGACAGTTGTCTTTTGCGGCCGTTTTATAAACAAATATTCAAGGACGATTGACCAGATGGTACAGGCTGCAAGAAGCGGCAGGCAGAATATTGCGGAAGGCAGTATGGCGTCCGGGATTTCCAAAGAAACCGAGATAAAACTTAATGGGGTGGCGAGAGCCAGCCTGGAAGAACTGCTGCTGGATTACCAGGACTTTTTAAGGCAGAACGGGCTCGGACTTTGGGACAAAAACGACGCCAGAGCTTTAGACATAAGGCGGCTTGGAAGCGCCCCTGATAGGTCATATAAGACTTATATGACCTATTTCGCGGGCCCTCCCGAGGCTTTTGCCAACGCAGCCGTCTGCCTTATTCACCAGACCAACTACCTGCTTGACCGGCAGTTACGGCAGCTGGAAATAGCGTTTGTCAGGGAAGGCGGCCTGAGGGAAAGGATGTTTAAGGCGCGGCTTGCCGAGAGACAAAAGTAATATCCTTCTCCTCTCCCACAACAATGACCTGTTGACTCACTCAATCGGTTATTGTTATAATTAAATATGTTAAACATTGGAACAAGCGTAAAAAATTTCTTCACAAACGATATAAAATTTACAAAAAAAACAATCGCCGTTTTATTGATTTGTTCCGCGGTTTTTTATTCAATAAGATTTTACAGGCTGCTTTCATACCCTTCTGAATATTTTTGCGACGAACTGTCGGACATTAATACAATAGTGGATAAAAGCCTTAAAATAAACACGTTATCCCCCCCCAGTATATCATCCGTGACTAAATTCAATATGTTCATCAATACCGGAAGCTTTTTTACGCCTGTTATCAAGGAAAAGATCGAATATTACCGGCTGATAGCGGCGTCAATGAACTTACTTTTAATCTTCGGCATATTCCTGCTCACGTATTCCCTGTTTGGGATAGAAGCCGCAGTTGCCGCCCTGTTGATTTCCTCCGTTTCATTTTGGAATTTTTTCAACTCCCGGCTCTTTGACGGTAATAACTTTTCAGAAGTTGCCGGAATTTTCGCCTTATATTTCACCGTGAAATCAATAAAATCAAACTTGGCTTACGCATTGCCTGCCGCCGCCTTGGCGTTTTTTGGAATTTGCGCCTACTTATCAGGGATAATTTTCCTGCCGGCCATATTGTATGTTTTATTTGATTTTTATCTGTCCGGCTCCATTTCACCTTACAGGTTCTGGTTGCTATTTATCTTCTATTTATCNNATTCTGTGTTTATCAAATAATACTCCCGCGTCCCGATATACTTCTCCACCTATATAATACTTTTAACATGCCTTCTTTGCCCGCCGCACAAAATCATTTTACATTGACAGCGATAAAAAACCTTTTTGATATTTTTCTGCGCTACCATGGTGAGCCATGGTTTTTTCAAAGCGGCATCCCGATTATCAACCCAATTGAATCATTTTTGCTGGCCGGGGGCCTGATAACAATTGCCTTTAATTTCAGGAAGCCCTCCTTCAGGCTGCTGTCTGTATTCCTCCTGATCTTTATACTTCCCGTCATTCTGATCCCTTCCGGGCACCCTTTGCAATTCTTACCGTGCCAGATTTCTTTTTTTCTGATTTCATCCGTCTTCTTGGCTAGAATTATGTCCGTCAGGGGCAACATGAAATATGTTTTACCTTTGCTGCTGGGTGTTTTATATTTTCTATACGTTTCGGTGTATTTTACCGACTTTGAAAAACAGGGACGTTCTTATGACGCCCTTACTAACAAAGATTTCCCAATTTACCTGAATCAAAGGTACGGAGAATCGGTAAAATACCTTTCCAGTCTCGATTTCGAGGTAAATATGAGAACGCTTTTGGGCCTGAAGTCCTATTATTCAAAGAATTTAAGGATAAAATATGTATCTGCGCGGTTTAGCGCTTTCTGGTATGATTTTTTGGCGGCAAATTTACCGGAAACCGATCATCCTGATATCAAATTTTTCGATACAAACCCTGCAGGGTATCGTTTCCCCTCTATTTTAGTTACCGTTCCTGTTGATTCCTTATCCGGCAAAACCCTTATTTATTTCGACAAAATCGCCGCAAAATTTCTTTTTTTCCAGTTAAACCATTCCGATTCTGAATACGTTGCTTTTCTTGAATCCGGTTATTCGGCTAAAAAAGAGGACAAATTACAAAACACAATATTAAAATCAATAGAAGGTTACTTTTTGATGAATAAACACAACTATGTTGACGCCGCAAAAGTTTACCTGTCCGGCAAAAACAATTTTGTTCCGGGCGACTTCATACACAATGTCTCAATTTGCTACAAGCGCGAGGGGGATATGGATAATTATGCCAGATACCGCGGAAAATTTTTTGACGTTTTAAATTCTTCGCCGATCCTGAATGATTCTTTGTTCAAAAAACAGGCGGTCCTGATAAGCCGATTGAAGTAGGCCTTGCCGCCTTTACTTTGCCTAACCGACCATCAGCGAAGGCCGCCGAAATAACAGTTTGTCAAGGAAGGCGGCCTGAGGGAAAGAATGTTTAAGGCCCGGGAATGCTGTATTCCAAACTCCCCAATCCGTCAATTACCGTTTGGGCAACCAAAACGCCGTCCTGGGATATCTTTACTGTTGCCGTGCCTGACTGTAATTCAGCAATTTCTATTTTGACAGGATGTCCTTTACAGGTGCTGATCGTGGCCGTCCATGGCAACTGGGTATTTGAATAACTGCACGGTGAGTCTGCGGATACACATCCTATAGGCGTTACCCCTGTGCAAATCCAGCGTAATTGGCCGGTGTTGCTGCAGTCGATATATTTTTCATCCCCATAATTAACATCAGCATGGTCGGTCCCGCCTGTGCCTGTCACTTCAAAAGTAATATCGGTAAAATACACAGCGGGTGTAGGTGTGGGGCTTGGGCTTATCAGGCTTTTTTTGCATCCTGAGAAAAATAACGGCATTGCCAATACGGACAGAATCAATACGGCGACAAAAACTTTCTTTCCGCTGCCAATCATGTTTTTAAACATAAGACCTCCCCGTCATAATTTATAGTTTAATCATACCATATTAGTATGCATATATCAATACCTGCCTTTTTTTTAGCTGTCGGTTTCAAATGAAAGGTATCCCCGGAGACATACATGGGCTTTGGAGCGGTTGATGCCATTGGCTTTTAAGTTAACGGGATATATATCGTTTCTTTTGGCGGAGAAGTGGGTGGATAGGACAGACTGAAATCATCTTAAAATTATAAGAACTTTTGATTTTGTGGCCGCCTTCTCCCCGCCGGCCGTCTCCCCTTTTATGACAACATAATATATCCCGGAGGCAAGTTTGTTAAATTTGCCGCCGGCAAAACTTATATTAACAAGCCCATACAAGCTGATGTCTTGTGTTTCCTCGATCACGCGCCTGAACGAGACCGTATATACCCTTATCGACATTTTTACCGCCTTCCCTGTCAGGTTCATCCTGACGTTCAGATCGCCTTTAGCCGGGTTATACGGATTTGGTATTATCACAGGGTCTTTTATCTCCAATTTGTCCGAAAGTATTGTTGTCGGCGTGAATGTGGGAGTTGCCGGCGCGGGCGTCCAGGTGAAGCTCACTGTCGCCGTGCTTGTGAGAGTCGGTTGCTCCGAGCTTGTTAAAGTGGACGTGGACGCGGGTGTACGGGTAAAGCTGGGTGATACGGTCCTTGTGAAAGTCATGGTGGCTGAAGGGATC
>PMTB01000184.1 GCA_003167475.1 candidate division FCPU426 bacterium
ACTTGCTCTACCCTTTACTGTTGTCTCTTGGATTTTGGCTTAAAAACTTAAACGCATAAGGAGCACTGGATGAAAATAACCGACCTTTACAAAGCCGCAATCTCGATAGGCATTGAAATGGACCCGCGCGGAGAAGATGAAGTCAAAGCATACCTTAAGAATTCACGTAAAAAATACGACGCCATGACTGAAAAAGAAAAAAAATACTTTGATGAAGACAATCTTTTTAATCCGTATTCAGACTCCCGTATCAACCATGACTCGGGAAAAGAAATAAAATCAGTGCTTGTCGGGATAGATGTGGAAGTAGGCGAACTCGTATTGACCGACAGGCTGATTGAAAAAGGCGTAAAAATAGACGCGGTCATAGCGCACCACCCTTCCGGGCTGGGGTCCGCCGGTTTTAACGACGTTATGAATATGCAATCAGACATATTCAACAAGTTCGGCGTGAACATTTCCGTGGCAGAAGACATGATTGGAAAAAGGATAACGGAAGTTTCCGAGCGGTTCATGCCGGCCAACCACTATCGCGCCACCGACGCCGCGAAGCTGCTTGATATATCCATGATGAACATGCACACGCCCTGCGACAACTGCGTGGTCACGCATCTGCAGGACAGGTTCGACAATGAAAAACCAAAAACAGTTTCGGATATCATGGATATGCTTTACGAGGAGCCGGAATACTCGGGATTTGCCATTAAAAGTTCGCCGCCGGTCATACTTACAGGAAGCAAAAATAGGCGCGTAAACAGGGTATTTGTCGACATGACAGGCGGCACAGAGGGCCCCAAGGAAGTATACAAACAACTTGCTGACAGTGGAGTTGACACCATAGTGGGCATGCATTTTTCGGGTGACCACAAAAAGGCCATACAGGAAGCGCAGTTGAACTGCGTGATAGCCGGTCATATATCGTCGGATTCGCTGGGCATCAATGTGATGCTCGACAAGATGATGAAAAAGCTCGGTAATTTCAAGGTGTACGAAGCCTCGGGCTTCATGCGCTGCGAGAGAAATAAAAAAAAGAAGTGAGGCTTTATTGAAAATAATCGTCGATGCCGACGCGCAGCCAGCCAGGGACGCGATTCTAAAGGCGGCAAAAAAGCACGGTATAAGAACGGTATTCGTGATGTCCACATCGCATTACTCGGAAAAAAATTCCGGAGCGGATGAAGTGATAATGGTGGACAACAGGAAACAGGAAGCGGACATAAAAATAATGAACGTATCGGAGCGCGGGGACATAGCAATTACCCAGGACACCGGATTGGGATTGTTCCTTTCGGGCAAAGGCGTGACAGTGATAAGCCAGCGCGGAAGGCTCTTAAGCGACGCTGATCTTAAGGTTAAGAACAGCATAGCCGCAATAGAGAAGAAGGCAATGAGGAAAAAACGCGGAAAAGTCAGGGTACACGGCCCGTCGGCTTTTAAAGAGGAAGACTCAAAGCGGCTGGAACAGATAATTGAAAGGGTAATAGTAGAGGGAATAGAACGAGACAAGACTAAGGAGACTGGAGTTTGATTACAGCCAACTCCATGCTCCGGTCTCCAGTCTCTAATACTCATAAAGGAGTCTTTTTAATTTGATCTCCCCGGACAAGATTGACGCTGTAAAGAACGCCAATGACATAGCTGAGGTTATCGGCGGATACATGACATTAAAAAGGACCGGGGCCAATTTCAAGGCGCCGTGCCCTTTTCACCAGGAAAAGACGCCGTCATTTGTCGTGAGCCCGGGAAAGCAGATTTACCGCTGCTTCGGCTGCGGCGAGGGCGGGAACGTTTTTACCTTTGTGCAGAGGATGGAGAACTTTTCATTTGTCGAGGCTGTCAAGCACCTGGCAAAACGGGCCGGTATAGAGATAGAGGAGTCCAGGCCCGATCCGGCTTTCACGGAGAAGGAAAGCCTGCTTGCGGCAAACCGCGAGACAATGAATTATTTCCATGAAAAGTTCAAGGCAAGCGAAAAGGCAATAGCGTACGCAAAAGACCGCGGTATAGATGAAGCCACCATCGAGGATTTTAAGATAGGATACTCGCCCACGGATGTATCAATAAGCGTGTATTTGAAGTCCAAGGGTATTAGCGAAGAGACAATATTAAAAGCGGGAATAGTAGGACAGGGTTCTTACGATATGTTCCGCGGCAGGTTCATGTTCCCGATATTGAACCTGTACAATGACGTGATAGGCTTCGGCGGGAGGGTTTTTGACGATTCGCTGCCGAAATATATAAATTCAAAAGAAACGCCCGTGTACATAAAGGGCAGGAACTTATATAACCTGAACAATGCCAGGAAGAACGCGCAGGACGGCGCCATAATCATAGTGGAAGGGTACATGGACTGCGTAACAGTATACGCGGCGGGCATCAAGAATACGGCCGCAACCCTTGGCACGGCCCTTACGCCTGACCAGGCCAAGCTCCTGAAAAGGTACGCGGAGCGTGTGGTGCTCATGTATGACATGGATGAAGCGGGAAGAGCCGGCGCTGTGAGGGCCGGGGATAACCTTTTTGCGGAGGGGATAGAAACCGCGGTTGTAAGTTTCGGGGATGTAAAGGATCCGGATGACTATATAAAGAAATTCGGGGTTGCCGCGCTCCGTGAAAAGATCAGGGAAGCCGAGCCGTTCATGGAGTACAGGATAGACCGCCTCGCAAAACAGGGTGATATTAACAATGCCTATTACAAGGAAAAAGTAATAAAGGAAATGGCGGAACTCATAGAAAAAACAGACAGCCCGGTGGTCCGCGACAATGCTGTGAAGATGATATCGAAAAAGCTTTTTGTCGGGTATGACGTGGTCGCGAGGTATTTCAAAGTCAAAGACGGGCTCGCGGCACAGGTCGGCCCGGGGATTGACATGGACGACAATCTGGCGCTTAAGAACAAGGGCGCGGACGCGGCTGAAAAAATGATACTTTCCATGGCTTTAAACGCGCTCGGCACCGAGAACGAGGCGGTTATCTTAAAGCACATACAGGAACGCAGGGAAATGCAGGGCATGAAATATGAGGATTTTAAGAACCAGGTTTACGCGGAACTGATGATAAAGATCAAGACTTACTTTAAGGAAGGCGAGAGGGAAATATTGAAACGCATAGAAATGGACTATGTGGACAACGAGGATATAAACAGGATCATATCGGAACTTTTGGTGCCAAAAATAAGCGAGGGTACGCAGAAAAAAAAGGTGCACACCGAGGATATGATGCAGGAGATCACTGATTACGTGACAAGGATACAGAAGGAAAAGACGGCGCTTGAGATAGAGGACTTAAAGCAGAAGATAAACGCGGCCGAAGCTGAAAAAAACACGGAACTGTTGAAGGAACTGCTGGCCCGGAAATCAAAACTGCAGAAGGTAATGCAGAGTATAGCTGACTAAGCGGTTTCCCTTAGGTTTACGGAAACCCGTAAAAATATCAAGCAAAGAGGTGGACCATTTGAGCAAGAATCTTAAGAACCTTCCTGAAGTGCAGGAATTGATAAAAAAAGGGAAAGAAAAGGGTTTCTTGACCTATGAGGAACTCAACGACTCCCTTCCGGTGGATTTTACGTCCGTTGAGGACATTGATGACATGCTCAACATCATGGACGAGATGGACATAGAGATCAGGGAAGAAGGCAAGATAGACAAGATACTCTCGGGCAAGAACGCGGAAAAAGCCGCGGAAGAAGTGGATTTCCTCGACGCCGAGGGGTTTTCATCCGATCCGGTCCAGATGTACCTTCATGAAATGGGAAAAGTTCCTCTGCTTGAAAAGCGCGAGGACGAGGTAAGGATAGCCAAAAAAATAGAAACAGCGGAAATAAACATGAAGGACTCGATTTTTGACACAAAACTCGGATTTGACGAACTGGAAAAGATAAACGACGAACTGAAAAACGGAAGCGTAAAGATAACGGACATCATCAAGACCAAACTTGAGGGAGACATACCGCCTTCGGTCGAGGAGAGGCTCAAGGAGCGCTTCGACAGGTATATACGTTCGGCCGAGAAAGCGCAAAAAGAAGTCGACAGGATGATGGAAAAGCTCGGCAAGAAAACGTCTGCGCCGAAGCAGAGGGAAAAATACAAAAAGATCCTGGATAAGCATAAAAAGAAAAAACGCGACCAGCTGCACATGCTCAAGCTCAACAACGAGCAGATAAACCTGCTCGCTAAAAAAATAATCAATGTCGTGGCAAAAATAACCAAGGATGAAAAGGAACTGCAGGCCATTGAAAAACTATTTGGATTGAAAGTGGCTGACATTAAAGTGTTGCTTAAGGATAAGAAAGCACTCGCCGCTGCCATCAAAAAAAGGAAGATAAAAGCCGTCGATTTAAAGGAAATACCGGTAAAGATCAACGAGATAACCAGTCTCATCCGCAAGGAAGAGATAGAGATAGGAATGAAGTACGAGGAGTTGAAGGGGCTCGCCCACATGATAAGGAAGAATATGTTCGAGGCGAGAAAGACGCGCAAAGAACTCGTGGTGGCCAACTTAAGGCTCGTGGTATCCATAGCGAAGAAGTATATAAACAAAGGCCTGTCATTTTTGGACCTGATACAGGAAGGCAACATCGGCCTGATGCGCGCGGTCGAGCGCTTTGAGTACAAAAGAGGCTACAAATTCTCGACATACGCAACGTGGTGGATAAGGCAGGCTATTACGCGCGCCATAGCCGACCAGGCAAGGACCATCAGGATTCCGGTTCATATGATAGAGACCATCAACAAGCTTAACAAAGTGGCTAGGATATTTGTCCAGCAGTTCGGCCGCGAGCCAAAGCCGGAAGAAATAGCAAAAAAGATGGGCACTTCGGCCGACAAGGTACGCTCAGTGCTTAAAATATCACAGCACCCGATATCGCTTGAAACCCCTATAGGCGAGGAAAAAGACTCGCACTTGGGGGATTTTATAGAGGATAAGGACGCCATATCGCCGGCGTCAGCCGCTGTAAACGTGCTCTTAAAAGAACAGATAGAAAAGGTCCTGCATACCCTAAAGGACAGGGAAGCCGAAGTACTGCGCTTAAGGTTCGGAGTCGGCGACGGCGTGCCCCACACCCTTGAGGAAGTCGGCAAGATATTCAAGGTAACCAGGGAGCGCGTAAGGCAGATAGAGGCGAAAGCGCTGCGGAAACTCAGGCACCCGGCAAGGGCTAAGAACTTAAAGGGATTCCTCGATTAAGATAAGTAGTTAAGCCAAGAGACAAAAGCCAAAAGTAAAGTGTTTAAGTATATAAGTGAAAGCAAGGAAACCACATAAAAAACAGAACGGGACGGTACTTGTTTGTTATATTTGAACTACTTGATTTTACTTGCCCTATACTTAACTTTTGTCTTTTGGCTCTTGGCTTAAAAACTTATCGCAGGGATTTACGCCGGGAGCTGCGGAGGTAAGATTTTGGAAAATAATACTAAACTCAGGATAGCAGTCATCAAACCAGACGGCATAGGAGACGCGGTACTTGCGTCTCCTTTCTTTTTAGGGCTGCGCAAGTATTATAAGGACGCGCATATAACGGCTTTTTTAAGCCCGGCAGGGGCGCGCGTGCTTGACGGGCTCAAGTGCTTTGATGAAGTGAAGGTATTTGACGCGCAGTGGCTCAAGTATGAACCAAGGCCGTTTTACACACGCTGGATGTCGGCGCTTGAACTTCTTATGCAACTGAATAAAGGCAGTTATGACATGGTCATAGGAATGCGATGGCAGGACAGGCTCACGTCACTTATCGTTTCCCTTTCTAACGCGAAACAGAGATACGGCTATGATATAGGGGGCATGGGTTTTTCAATAAACAATGTCGTGCAGCACCCGCCCATGGCAATACACGTCACTGAAAAAAACATGCTCCTATTCAAGGCCATAACAGGGGAAAAATACCCGGCGAAACCCGTCTTAAAGACCGACAGCAAGTCCGAAGAAAGCATAGGAGCATTGCTCAAAAAAGGCAACATAAGCAAATATATAGTTTTTCATCCAGTTTCCGGCCACAGTTCCAAGGACTGGGGAATAGACAAATACAACGGCCTGGCAGAATATTTATCCAGGGGCATCAAGATAATAGTGATAGGGGCAAAAGAGGACAAGGGTATAAACAACCTAAAAGCTAGGCACGTGGTGAACCTGGCCGGAATGCTCACCATAGGCGAGATAAAAGCCCTCATAAAACACGCCCAGCTGGTCATTGGAAACGATTCCATGGCGGTGCATATAGCCGCTGCGCTGGGAGTGAAGTCATTGACATTATTTTCCGGATCGGCCCGTTACCAGGAGTGGGGCGCGTGCGGAGACAAATCATATATAATAGACAAGCACGTAAGGTGTTCCCCGTGCGGATTGGCCAAGTGCAATCAGAAAATGGAATGTTTGGATGTGCCGGTTGATTTCGTGGCGTACACCGCGCTGCAGATAATGAAAGGAAAGCAGGAACAGAACTTGATAAAGTTCAAAGCAAAAGGGCAGGATGAAAATAAAATGAAACTGTAGAGCGGCTGCTTGCTGCCGCTCATCATTGGCTGTTAGGAATTTGTAGTCGCACCCCTTCGTTCTACCGGGGTGCGCATAGATAAGGGATTGATACACGCAAACCACCGACAGTTCAAGCTACCACTGATAATAATATAGATTTATGTATTTGTGGAGATTTCAATTAGATGAGGGTATTTTGTCCCTATCTAGGCGCACCCCGATGAGACGAAGGGGTGCGACTACAAAATCAAACCAGACCACGTTATAAAAGCCAACGTCAGAGAGGCAGCAAGCAGCCTCTCTACGCGTCTTAAGACAAACAATCATTCCCTCATCAACTCCCACGTCAGCTCCAGCAGTGGTCCGTAATCCCCCTTGTCCGCCAGCTTCATCGAATCCCCGTACTTTTTCATAAAATCTGTCTTTTTGATCGCCTCTGCGTCCGGCCAGGCCGGTCTTTTATGGCCCGTTGTGTAAAGTAATAAATCCGCCATCATCCTCGCATGGCGGAGGTTTCCGCCTTCAAAGGCGCGGATGTTGGATAGAGCATGGTGCAGCCTTACGCTTTGTTCTATGATGTTCATTTGCTTGTTCTGCCAGTGGGCATGGGCTATGCACAATTCGTATATATCTTTTGATATCCGGGTGTAATCGCTGCCTGTTTTTATATTGTGGTTCCTGTATATGCCTGCCCAGGTCCAGGTGGAGCCAAACATGGCTTTATGCAGTTTTTGTATGAGGTCCGAGGTAAAGACACGTTTTTTTGGCGTGTAAAAATAGGTGTGCTGGGCGTCGAGTATATTGTTTGATTCCCATTCGTTAAGGTCTTTAATGGTCATCAAGTGTTTTGGTATCAGGGCTGCTTTTACTTCCTTGGCAAGGTTTTCGTCAGTCATTAGTCCTCCCATAGCCCCGGCCCAGGGTTTGCGGCCAGTTCAGCCGCTATCCTGTCGGTTTCTTTCAATAAAAAAGCGGCTGAGTCCCTGGAGCCCATGGCCATATTGGAATTGACCGAATAAACGTAATGTTTTGCCTTTAATTTTGCGCGGCTCATTACCAGTTCCTCAAGCGTGTTATCCGAATATACACACAACCCGACCTTGACACCCAGTGCCAGGGCCGTTTTCTTTAGCGTGGAGAGCCTTGCTGATCCTGAATTTCGCTCAAGCCTGTCTACGGCCTGCTGCGTGACATTAAGGAGTTTTGCCAGTTGTTTCTGCGTCATTCCCATACAGGAGCGTACTTCCTTTAACTGGCGGCCTAAATCATCCGCGGAAATGATCTGTCTTTGTCCAATATTCGCGGAAACCTGATGTAATTTTAGGAGTTTTAGGTTCTTTGCCATAATTACCGCCTTTTAAGCACAAATTTTAAGTTGTTAAATAGTAATATTTAACAACTTATTAATTGTATACATTGTACTTTGGTATAGGGTAAATGTCAATAATTATTGGCCAAAATTAGGCGGCAGTATGGCAAGTAAAACTTACCATACTGCCGTGATTGAATTTACTTCTTATCCAGCTTATCACAAAAGGCGTCTATAGCCTTATGTACAAAAAAAGCAAGGTCTTTTTTGTACTTGTCATAATGCGCCCTGAACCTGTCGTCATCCACATATAACTTCCCAAGCCCGCGGTACATTTCATTCGTTGGCTTGTAGTAATTATTAATGTGCGCGTAATGCCTGGCTACTATCCTTTGCACCTCATCGGAAGCCGGGTCCTTGCCCATTAGAGTGGCAAAATCCCTGGATACCTGTTCGCCTTCTTCTTTGACGCGGGCAAACCCTTCCTTTGTCATATGACGCACACTGTTGTAGGATTCTTTTACGACTTTGGGGTCGTACTTTTCCTTAACTTCTTTTTTGATGCTTTCTATCTCTTTTTTCGAAAATCCTTCGTATAACTCTTCGTCTTTCAAAACTGTTTTCACCTCCTTTAATTTCCTGACTGTCTTGTCGATGGTGTTAATAAGGCCTGCAGTCCTTATATTACGTTCCTCGAGCATTTGTCTGTGTTTTAAAAGCGCTTTTACCATGTCAAAGTCCCTCTTATTGATTAGCAATTTGATCGATCCGAGCGGGAAGTCAAGCTCGCGGTAAAAGAGTATCTGCTGCAGCTTGAGCAGTTCTTTTTCCGTGTAAACCCGGTATCCAGCGTCGGTCTTTTTCGAGGGCTTTAAAAGCCCGATCCTGTCGTAGTACTGCAGGGTCCTTACGCTCAACCCGGCCATTTTTGCCAGGGAGCTTATTTTGTACTCATTCATAAGGCCACCGTCCTTTCTACATACATTATAAACTATGACGTAACGTCATAGTCAACATATATTTTATGTATATATTATTGTTTTATTATATACATAAAATATATGTCACGTAGGGGCGGACTCGCGCAGCGCGAGTCCGCCCCTACGAAATCCAGCCAATTTCTGCGCATTAAATCTCTTTAAATCCTCCCGTTTTTTTGTTAAAATAGCCCATCAAAAGTTTGAATGGGAGCGCAATGGAAAACCAGGAAAAAGACATTAACAGCGCAAAGCACAAGGAGTGGGAGGATACCCAGCTGCAGTGGGATGATACCGATTTCCTCAACATAGAAGCCACCGCGCTCATGAAAAAAAAGTGGAAAAGGCTCAACCTCAAGATATCCGAAATAATAGAAAAAGAAGTCGTTGAAAAAAACGAGTACATAAGCCTGCTCGATATCGGCGCGGGCCGCGGGGAATATTACCATCAGCTTCAGCCCATGCTTAAAAAGTATACCGGCATAGAACCGTCCCACCAGATGCTCAAAGACGAACTAAAGGGCGAGAATTTTGAGCTTATAAGGGGCACGGGCGAGGAAATAT
Source organism: candidate division FCPU426 bacterium (assembly GCA_003167475.1). Lineage (GTDB taxonomy): Bacteria > Oederibacteriota > PGYV01 > PGYV01 > Palsa-1178 > PALSA-1178. The sequence continues at coordinate 9,322 of PMTB01000184.1, forward strand.
CTTTTTCAAACGAGTACGAAGCCTGCCTTATAAAGGAAGTCTTGGACCACACATACTACCCCGGCCTTGTTATAAAGAACGCCTTTGCCGCGCTTAAGGGAAACGGGCTGCTCATAGTATCGCTCACAAACAAGGACGCTTTTTACAAGCTCATATTCAAAGGCTACGCGAAAAAACTTGAGATAGAGCACAAGGATCATCTTTATAATTTCAATCCCGGCGAAATAAAGGGCCTCATGGAAAAAGCCGGTTTCAAAGTTGAGAAAAATTATTCCATCAATTACCTTAAGATGCCGAAATTCATTGAAAACATAGCGGGTAATTTGCCGGAAAAACTTGTTTTTTTAAAACTTGATATCATTGATTCATTCATGTCGGCCCTCATGCCGGGAAAAGGCGGCGGTTTCATAATGACCGGGAGAAAGCCTAAGTCCGGGAGCGACAAGGAATGATAATAGGGATTGACGGCAGGATTATATTCAGGCGCGGGGTGGGCCGCTATATAGAGAACCTCGTAAAAAACCTCCTTGATATTGATAAAACAAACCAATACATAGTTTACCTCGACAGACGCTCCACCCTGAACGAGTATATGGACCAGAAGAACTGCAGGTTTAAAAGGCTGAACACCGAGAGCGCGCTCCTTTACGAACAGGTCCTGCTGCCCGCGCAGGCCGCCGAGGACAAAGTGGATGCGCTGCACGGGACGGATAACACGCTTCCCTATCTGTATCCGTTTTACCGCGGGAAAAAAATCGTCACCATACACGATACAATGTTCGTAAGGCCCCTGGAAAAAGCCATAGCAAAGCCTACGCTGAAACAGCGGGCCGTCGATATTTATAATAAGATATCCATCCCTTTATCCGGGAGGGTGGCGGACCATATTATAACGGTCTCGGATTATTCAAAGAACGACATCATAAAAAACGTCCATGCCAGGCCCGAAAAGGTCACGGTCATAAAGGAAGCGGCGGACAAAAAATACCGCGTGATAAAGGATGAGAAAAAACACGCGGCCATACGCGCGAAGTATTCCATAACAAAGCCTTTTGTCCTTATGAGCGCCGCCTCGGACACAAGAAAAAACACAATACGCTCGCTTGAGGCCTTCAACATGTTCAACCACCTGACAGAGTTCAGGTACCAGCTTGTAATAACCTCGATAGGCCGCGCAGAGATGGCCACCACCAACATAGCCGAAAAGATCAGGGAGCTCAACCTTGAAAAATACGTTATAATAACCGAATACGCGGCCGAGGAAGACATGATAATGCTTTATAACGCCGCTTTTTTATTTTTGTTCCCATCCATGTGGGAGGGGTTCGGGCTGCAGGTGCTTGAGGCTTTTTCCTGCGGGCTCCCCGTAGTCACGTCAAATAACACTTCGCTCGCGGAAGTTGCGGGCGATGCGGCTGAACTTATAGACCCGTATTCGGTGGACGCAATAGTGCACGGGCTTTGCGAAGTGGAAAAGAGCGCGGCGAAACGCGACTCGCTTGTCGAAAAAGGGTTCAAACAGGCTGAAAAATTCTCGTGGAAAGAGACCGCACAGGAGACTCTGAAAATATATGAAAAAGTTACGGCTTCCGGAAATAAAAAATAAAGGCAATTTCATACTTTACATTTGCGTGGCGGCCGGCGTCATTTTAAGGTTTTTCCAGCTCGGGGGCCACCCGATAACAGCCGCCGAATACGCTTCGGTAAATTTCTCTTCGGGCGCAAACGTATTCCAGCTCCTGATAAGCAACGCGGCAAACTACAATGAAGCACCGCTCTATCACCTGATAACATATTTATGGACCCTTATTTTCGGTTTTTCAGAGGTCTCCGTGAGAGTCCTGCCGGCAATATTCGGCGCCGCGGGCATATTCATAGTAAACAAGCTTGCCCGCAGTTTCTATTCGGAAAAAGTGAGCGTCATAGCCACATCGCTTTTCGCGCTCAATCCGTTCCAGATATTCTATTCACAGGTGTCGGGCGGGTATACCATGCTGCTCATATGTTCGCTGCTCATGGTGTATTACTTCATGCTGTCCGTGAAATACAACAGTTTTGTGATCGGCCCCTTCACTTTCTGGGCGATAGTCTCGCTTTACAGCGGGGACATGAGCATTGTGCTGCTTTTGATACTCAATGTGATACTTTTTATAAGGTACAAGGAAGAAATAAGGATAAACCTTTGGATCAGGTCCCAAATATTCATATTTCTCGCATGGCTGCCCCTTCTGGTTTATTTTATGATGGGAAATGCCGCCAACTACCTTCATTCCACGGAAAAAATCCTTGTCGCGCCGCTTGTTTCCCTTAAGAACATGCTGCTGGGTTCTACAATAGACATCAATTTTTTCACGGTGGCAGCCGTCGCTGCCGCATCCCTTTTCCTCTTAATAGGGGTAATAACATGCAGGACTATAAAGGAAAAAAGAATGACTGATATAATGAGCCTTTCATTTTTTATGATGATATTCATTGAATGGCTGGCGGCGCTTTCCGGGAAAGCGGGTTATTCGGATTCCTCCCTGTTGCTGGCGGGAACCATGCTTATTATGATAGTGGCAATAGGCGTTTCACACCTGTCCAGGGAAGGAATGGTGCTTTTTACCTGTGTGGCGTTGGCTTTCTTTTCCATATCCATCGGCAATTATTTCACCGCAAAGCGGTTCAAGAGCCCGGACTATAAATCCGCGTTCACGCAGGTCATGCATGATTTTAAGGAAGGCGATATGATCATCCATTCGGGTGCGGGTTCCTACGGACCTTTTGAATTCTATAACGCCCTGGGTTATAAAAGATATTTCCCGGACAGGCTTTTTGGAAAAGCCCGCGAGATCAAAGGCGGCGCGAAGATAATTGAAAACTGGATGGCTATAAACAGTTTTCTGAACGAAAAGGCCGGCGTAAAAATATACGGTGATTACGATAGGAACATCATCACCGAAGAGGAATTGAAGGCGGTCATAAGGCCGGGGTCAAGGATATGGCATGTTATGGAGCCGGGGGTTAATGACCCTTCGGTCAGGTCGGCAGACATATCATGGACAAAAAATCTTTATGTGGAAAAAGACATGTCTTCAAACGGCGTGACACTTGTCCTTCTGGTAAAAAAATGATATTTCCACACCTGGTATTCATTGCGGCGTACGCGGTTTACGCATTGACTTTTATAAAAAATTCCGTCGGGTTCATTTATCCGGTCTATTTGGCTCCGTTTGTCGTGTATTTGTTGGTATGTATGGCTTCATATGTCCTGAGCCTCGCCGGGAAAAGCGGTTTTTTGAAAAAATTCAGCGAAGCTTCCGCTTCACTTTACGCATTTGCGGTTCTCCTTGCAGCGCCGGTAATCGTAAAGGTAAACCTGCCCAACCCGCATAATTTCGCCCTGAGAAAGCTTGAAATACTGCTCGGCGCCTCGTATGTTATTTTCATTTCCATCCTGTCGGTTATATTCCTGAGGCAGACGCTGAAAAAAACCTTTGAGTTTGGGCTCAAAAGGGTTTTTATGTCTGTCGCGATTTTCTTCTTTATATTTTATTTTTTTCTGTCCCTTTGGTTTAATTTTGCCAATCCTCCAACGGGCGACGAACCCGCTTACCTTTTGACCGCGCACAGTATAGTCAAAGACGGGGACCTTGACCTTAAGAATAATTTTGAAAACAGAGATTACAGGTATTTCTTCGACAGGGAATTAAAACCGCAGACATCCGACGTGGTCAGGAACGGGAAAATATATTCGTACCATCCCGCCATGTTCTCCCTCCTTATATCGCCGTTCTATCTTATAGCCGGGCGGCTGGGAGTTACGGTTCTTATGAACGCCCTGAGCGCCATGTTCATAGCCATGATATTTTATTTCCTATACAAAATGTTCGGGAGCATGAAGAATGCCGTAATTACAGCCGGTGCCACGGGGTTTCTCATGCCGGCAATCGCAATGTCAAACAGCATCTCAGGGGATGTGGTCACAGGACTGTTCCTTATCACCCTGTATGTTACGGCCAAATATCACAGGCAAAGGGTGTACCTATTTTCTTTCCTTATGGCGGCAGCGGTTTGGATACACGTTAAGGCAATACCGGTATGCGCCGGGCTGGCGGTTTTATACCTGTTCTATTCCAGGAAAGATATGAGGAACATGGCTGTTTTCATCTTCATACAGGCGCTCAATACAGCGGCTTTTATGGGTTTTAATTATATCCTTTTCGGCGTAGTGGTTTCAACCTATACCCTGCCCGGTCAGACTGTTGCGGACCTGCTGAGCACGAACATATTCAGGGGAGCGGCGGCGTTTTTCTTTGACAGGCAGCTCGGCCTCTTCGCCTACGCGCCCGTGTTCGTTTTTATTATATCCGGGTTTTATTACATGATAAGGTCAAAAGGCGCGGAACTGCTGGAGTTAACCCTCATAATACTCCCGTATTTCGGGTTAATCAGCATGATAAATAATCTCGGCGGAGGCTCGGCATCTCCCAGGTATTTGGTGCCGGTACTATTTTATTTTTCAATGCTCCTGTCGGCCGCGGTGAATGAAATACGCTCAAAATTCCAGCGATATGCCTTTCTGGCGCTTTTAACCGCCGGATTTTTAATGTCGCTGGCGGTTTGTATGATACCATGGTTCAGATGGGACTGGCCTTCCGGGGAAAATAACCTGCTGTTCGTCCTGTCGCGGTACCTGCACTTTGATCTTACCGCGGCATTCCCGACATTTCAGCTGCCGTCCGGACATACTATTGCCCTCACCCTGATATGGGCGGCAGCGGCAGGCGTGATAAATTTCATGTTCATAAGACTGAATAGGGGAACAGAAAAACTATAAAAAGATAAATCAAAAGGAGTAAGCATGGTAATGCAGGAAAAGGATGCGAGCGGGTCATTAAGGCACGGGCTTAATAATAACATAGAGCTTAAGAACTACAACCGCTGGATATATGACAACATCAGCTCCGGAGTCGGAAAAAAGGTGCTTGAGATCGGCAGCGGCATGGGAGCAATGATAGATTTCGCGGCTGGAAAAGGGAGGAAAATAACGGGTGTGGACATAGACAGCTATTTCCTGAAATTTACGAAACGCAAATACGCTGATAACAGGAATATTAAAATAGTGAGATCCGACTGCATGTCACTCGGCCGAAAGTTTAAAAAAGGAAGTTTTGACTCGGTCATCATAAGCAACGTCCTTGAACATATCAAAGACGACGGCAGGGCGGTGCGTATCATTAACTCTATGCTTTCTTCCGGCGGGAAAGTGGCGGTGTTTGTGCCGGCGTTTCAGTTACTGTACGGGGTTTTGGACAAAAACGTGGGCCATTACAGGAGGTACTCCAGGAAAACGCTCCGTAAAGTCCTTGAAACTGGCGGATTTGAGATCGAAAAAATATACTACATGAATTTTGTGGGTTTTTTCGGGTGGTATCTCAATTCTAAACTCCTGGGCAGGGGCTTAACACCCGAAAATCAATCGGCATTTTTCGATAAATTCATCGTGCCTGTGGAGAGATGGGTGGAAAAATTAATTAAACCCCCTTTCGGGCAGTCTATAGTGGCCGTAGCCGTCAAAAAATATGGAAATAAGGCGGCCTAACAACGGTCCTTTGTTTTTATTTGAAATATACCGATCAAAAAACTGGTAAAAATTATCTGCCATCCTATGGCAAGGGTAAGTACGGCGGGCAGAAGGATCCTCAGCATTGAGGCCGGCATTAATTTTCCAAAACCTGTTTTTACCCATATCAATACGCCCGCCACGGAAAGAGCTATCCCAAAAGCGAAAAGAATGGACCCCGCAAGGACGCCTTTTTCCACGGGAAAAGCCAATATGTTTTCCATGAACTTATCTTCAACGGGATATAATTTCGCTATACGCGCGTAAGCGCCGGTGATAACGGAAAAACTCAGCGTCTGCACACCCAGTATTACCATTAGCACGCAATAAAGCATTGTATGCACGTCCAGGGAAACGTTATTGAGTTTTACCGGCGTGATAGTAAGCACCACGGTCCCGATGCTCCCTAAAATTATGAGGAAAAGCCCGGGGTATAAAAAAAGCCACTTAGGGCTGAACATGAGCAAAAATTTCAGATGCCTCCACCCGTCGCTCCAGCTTTTAAGGTGAGGGGGCCTTGTCCTGCCGTCCTTAAAAAGTCTGATCGGGACTTCGGTGACCTTAAGGTTGTTAAGTATTGATTTTACGACCATTTCACTGGCGAACTCCATGCCGAGCGCGCTTAAATCCAGCGATATCATGGATTGCTTTGAAAACCCACGCAGGCCGCAGTGAAAATCGCGGATTTCCGTTTTAAAAAAAAGCCGTCCTATTCCGGAAAGCAAAGGATTTCCAAAATATTTATGAAGCGGGGGCATGGCACCCTTTTCAATGCCGCCTTTAAACCTGTTTCCCATGACAAGTTCGTAACCTTTACGGAGCTTTTCAATGAACGGCATCAGCGTCGTAAAATCATAACTGTCATCGGCGTCGCCCATTACTATATATTTTCCCTTTGCGGATCTTATCCCGCCTATCAGGGCGCTGCCATAACCTTTTACGGGTATATCTATAAGGCGGGCGCCTTCTTTTTTTGCTATATTCCTGGAGCCGTCAGTACTGCCGTTGTCAGCTATGAGTATCTCGCCCTTTATCTCGTTTTCCTTAAGAAATTTAAAGCTTTTCCTTATGCATGAAGCCAGTGTTTCAACTTCGTTCAAACAAGGCATAAGTATTGTCAGTTCCATACTGTTTTTCATTATATTACCCCGCGCTATTTAAAATTTCCTGCCCCGCACTGTATATAGAACCGGCAGCCAGAATAATATAACATATTATAAATAAAATATCACCTAAGTTTGTCTGTACAGACAAAACACCGCCTGTTTTGGCAGTTAGATTGGTAGTTAGACGTTAATTATATGTAGTCGCAAAGTGGTAATGTCCTATTTGTGCAAAGCGAGAATGTCCTAATCCAGTTATGGTAGCATTGTAGGTATGGAGGTGCTACATGACAGAAAAGGACGGGTATTTAATGGGAACAATAGACAGACAAAAACTGAAAGTAATATCAGTTGTCGTTGAAAAGAAAATGAAACAATGGGAAGCTGCGGAGAAGTTAGGAATAAGCGAAAGACAGATCAGGCGGTTGGTAAAAAGATACAGGAAATATGGAGACGAGGGATTGATTCACAAGTTGAGAGGACGCGAAGCGTCCAACAAGATAAGCAAAGAAATAAGAGATAAGGTTGTGGATTTGTATTCGGAAAAATATAAAGGATTTGGTCCCACGTTGGGCCAGGAAAAGATTGTTGAAGTCGAGAAAGTATGCATGAGCAGAGAAAGCTTCAGGCATGTTTTACTTGAAGCCGGGCTGTGGGAATCAAGCAGAAAATCTAAAAAGCACCGGCAATGGCGAGAACGTATGAAATACAAGGGTGAGATGGTTCAAATGGATGGGAGCCATCACGATTGGCTTGAAGGCCGTGGACCTTGGCTGGTGTTAATGGGATATATTGATGATGCAACTGGTGTTGTACATGCGGAATTTCACGACTATGAAGGAACAAAACCAGCGATGAGAAGTTTCAAAAGCTATATAAAGAAATACGGAATACCAATGAAACTGTATCTAGATAAGCATAGTACATACAAATCGACAGAAAAAGAAACTGAAGAAGAACAACTAGCTGGTGAAAGAGCGCAAAGTCAATTCGAAAGGGCTTTATATACCATTGGGGTTGAAGTTATACATGCAAATTCGCCACAAGCTAAAGGCCGTATAGAACGATTGTTCAAAACCTTTCAAGACAGGGTGGTAAAAGAGATGAGATTGGCAGGAGTTAAAAGCAAAGATGAAGCAAACGAATTTCTGCGCTGGTACTTACCTGTTTTCAACCGGAAATTTTCGGTAGAACCCGCAGCAAGCCAGGACATGCATCGTGTAGTTGAATCGTGGGACGAACTGAATAATGCGCTTACGATCAGAACCGACAGAACGGTGAGAAATGATTATACAATTTCATTTAAAGGTAAGATGTACCAATTAAAAACTGCCCTGGCTTTGAAAGGCAGGAAGATTACAGTTGTCGAACTGTTGAACGACAGAATGCGGCTGGAACATGGTTCTGAACGAATAGAACACTGGATGATAAATCCCAGGCCAAAGGTTAAAATAACCAAAATCAGGCTTAAAAAGCTGAGTGTATTTAGACCGGTGAAGCCAGCCAAGAACCATCCATGGCGAAGCGGGATGAACGATTATGTGGCGTTATAAAATAGGACATTCTTGCTTTGCGAAGAATAGGACATTTTAGCTTTGCATTGACA
>PMTB01000262.1 GCA_003167475.1 candidate division FCPU426 bacterium
TTGTGGCTGTTGCAGTCACTGTCAGCGCTAAAGCCGTGCTTGTCGCTGTTGATATTGCAGTTGAAGTGCTTGTGCTTGTGCTTGTCCTGGTCGCTGTCATTGTAAATGTCCTGGTTGCCGTGTTGACAGGCGTCATTGTCTTTATCGGGGTGGCCAGGTTATTGGCTCCGATCACAACCACCATACCGCGGGGGTTTGTGCTGACCAACGTAGTTGACTGGTTACTGACGTCATCGTAGCAGAACCCATACGCCAGGTTGTTAAGCGAATGATCGTGCCAGAATTTCGCGTACCAGTTCGCGGGCGATGCCTGGTAGAAAGCCGACGGCGTATTTGCCAGGGAAATATTCTGCAGGACATGCCTGTTAAATGCCGCGCATATCTGGGCCTCAAGCTGCTTCTCAACACCGTTGCCGCTTGCCAGTGTTCCGGCGCCCATAAAAGCATCCTGTGTTGTAGGTTTCGAAACATAATAGGTTACCGGGTCGCCGGGAGTCGTAAACGCAAACCTGGTATCCCCTCCAACACGTCCGGTATAAACGCTGCCGGCTATGGTCAGGACCAGATTGCTGGTTGCGTACTGGGCCCATATGCTGTTGATATACGAGTCAAAATAGTTCGCGTATGTCTTGCCTGCGGCGAACAGCCCGTGTATGGGCGCTACTATCCTGCCATTTGCCGACAAATGCTGGAACTCCGCGGGAACCTGCGCGGTCCAGTCGGAAAAGATCTGCGTCAGGCCGTATGGTATCCCCATCTGTCCGTTGAGCGTATAAGCCGGCGAACCATTATCATAGAGCCTCAGCTGAGTAGGTATGCCGAACATATCCACCTGCGATGAATTGAGGAATATGGTATTGCCCTGCAAATTGAATTCTATCCAGTCAAAAACCGAATTATAGGATGGGTCTGCCGGGTTGTCAATATTGGGATACGCTATCCCCACATTGCCGCCACCGTCTGTGTTGAACGGTATGTTAAGAGGCGCGCCGAGCGATACATACAGCCTGACTGATATCATGGTATCCGGGAACTGCAGTCCGTTTATGGAAGAGAGCGGGATAAAATATGGGGCGGCGTTATCCCCAGAGACGCACGGTATCATGTTGCCTGCGGTATCCAGGTGGCAGTATTTCATGGCCGCGTTTAAGCCTATGGCAATTACATATACCTGGCTGTCTGTATAGTTCCCGGTATTGTTGATGAACTGGCAGGTCATTGTTTTTCCGCCGGTGAGAGGTATAAGCACGTCGTTGCCCGGCAAAGGCGTGTTGGACGCTGTGGGAGTAAATACCGGAGTGGCAGTTTGTGCGGCAACGCATCCAACCTCATATATATACTGCAGGTTGTTTAACCCGCCTGTTGCGGCAGTAAATCCATAATAAGCGCAGTTGTTGCCGCCGAAGACAGAGGCTACAAGGTCCCTGTTATAAACCATAGCCACTGACCCGTCAAATATAAGGGTTAATTTTTTTGCTGACGCGCTCCAGACCACCTGGTATGTGTGCTCAAACCCGTTATTGACGACTGATGGGAAAACATACGGGCATGTAGAGCCGGCATATGCGCAGGTGTTGGCAGGATCGCCGTTTTCGAGAACCTGCAATGTACCGTTGCTGCCGTATGTCTCCAGATCAAAAGCAACTGAAGGCGTTATGCCGTTATTGCCGGGAAGACCGTATCCCTTGGCCCCGCCCGGCAGGCCGAGCGCGGCTGTACCGCGGCTGTCCCTGTGCAGGACAAAATCTATACCATCAGCGCCGCCTGGTGTCCCAAAAAATACTTTGAATGTTTTATTGAAATCGCTTGTAAGGTCGATACATGAAGAGTTCCAGGCAGAACCTGCCTGGCTGTTCACTGCTGTCGTGAGCGTTACGCCGGCTCCCGCGGCAAAAGCGCTGCCGTTTACCACCCATGAAGAGCAAGCCGGAGGAACCGTAGTCACCGTAAATGTCGGTGTGAATGTCGGGGTCGGTGTTGATGTGTACCCGGCCGTGGTAAAGGATACATAGTTTAAATTCCCTATTCCTCCGGTGCCGCCGTTTGCGTCCATAACAAGCTTCAGGGTTTTTAGTCCGGTGGAACCTATATTTATATTATTCACGGTCAGTGTCTGCCACGTCTGCCATCCTGTCGTATCAGGGACAGTCAATGTGCCTGATATGTTAACGCCGTCAAGTTCCAGGTGGAATGTCCCGCCTGCGCCTAGAGAAGCCACGTGCACCCCTATTGAATAAATACCTGCCTGGACAACATTTACCCTGTAGTTGAGCCATTCGCCGGCCGCAGTGTAAGCCAGGTCATAACCGCCGCCTGCTTCGGAACAGGCCTCAATATCCACGTCATCGTTCCTGTACTGGCCGGGTGTGTTTCCGGCCGTTGTATCGTAATAGCCTACGCCTTCCCCGCCTGTCATATAATCTTCAAACTGGACATTGCCTGGAATATTTGTGATCACAAGCGTCGGTGTCGGCGATGGTGTGTTCGTCGGGCCGCACGCACCGTCCTGGTACCAGCGCACGTAATCAACATACATTTTCTGCGGAAAAACAGTGGAGCCGTCAGGAGAGCCGGGCCATGACCCGCCGACCGCGACATTTAGCAGGATGAAAAAATCTTTGCCGGTGAATTCCTCCATGGAAGCGCCGTTGGTGTTAAGGGTGCAGTAATTATTGGAGTCAAAATACCACCTTATCTGATTGGCGTCCCACTCGACCGCGTATATGTGGTAATCATCTGAAAGTTTCGCGGGCCAGCCGACCGATGTTGTGAGCCCGTAAGAAGCGTGGCCGCTGTTGTCCCAGTGCGCGGTCCCGTGCTGGACATTGTCAAATCCGCTGCCGCCGCCCACCATTTCCATAATATCTATTTCTCCGCATGCGGGCCATCCAACTGACCCGATATCCTGGCCGAGCAGCCAGAACGCGGGCCACATGCCCTTGCCGTAAACTGTTTTTATACGGGCCTCTATCCTGCCGTATTTGAAATGAACCTTATCTTGTGTTGTCATCCTGGCCGAGGTGTAACCGCATACTCCGCCGCCGGTATTTAAATTGTTAGCCTGTATGACAAGGTTGCCGTTTTCGATATACGCCGTGGAAATGTCGTTGTTGAGGTAATTTTCAAGTTCAGCATTGCCCCAGCCGCCGCATCCTGTTTCAAAATTCCAGTTGGCGGTGTTTATATTCGGTCCGTCAAACTCGTCGCTCCATACAAGGTTCCAGCACGCGCAGTAAGAAGAAGATACCAGGGTTGTTAAGAAGATCATGGCTGTTAAGAGTTTTTTCATTCGTATCCTCCGGGTTTTTAGCTGCCGTGCCTGAATTTATATGTGCCTGCGATTTTGTTGCTGTGCAGGTAATGCCTGCGGTAAGGAAGTCTCTTTTATCAGGTTCATTATGAGTTCGTAGGCATTGGACGCGTTTGCGGCCTTTAAATCGATCTCCTCAAGTACTGCTTTTGTCTTGTCCATGTCATCCTCCCGTTTTAACGTTAAGGTTACCGGTAACCTAAATATACAACATTTTAGAGAAAAGTCAAGTAAGTTTTGTGAAATTGTTTGCCGTACTGTAAAACGGGATTGTTATATGTGGTTGTTTGTCACCTGATAATTATCACGGGTTTTAAAACAGAGTTCGCTCTTCTCCCATTCCCGTCCTGTGCTGTCATTATATAGTAATATGTCCCCTGCGCCAGGCCCTTGAAAACCTCCCCATAAACCGCCACCTCGTTATCACCCGCAGCCAGCGATCCTTGCGCCTGTCCGGCTGAAAATTCAACCTGCCTTACAAATCTGAATGCAACGGTAAAGAGTTTAAAGGTGACTTTTTCAGCGTCCCTGGTCAGGATAAATTTTATTCTCATCCCGCTATTATCTATATGCACATTCGGATTAGGGTATGCCAGCGGGTCCCTGATCTCAAATTTTCCGTCGGGCTTTACCGGCGTTGGGGGCAAAGTCAATGTCGGTGTAAACACAACGGGAGTCAGTCCCGGTGTCGGAGTGGCTGTGAGTGAAGGGGTATTTGTAGAAGCAGCAGTAACCTGGCTTGTCGAAGTATCTGTCGGTGTATCCGTCATTGTCCGGGTCGCAGGCGCTGTCACTGTAACGGTCATGGTGGCTGTAAAAATCGTTGTGGGTGAAACCGTAGGTGTGCCTGTCGCAGTATGGACAGCAGCAGGCGTTTCTGTCGGCGTCAGGGTTACTGTATCTGATGCCGTGGGTGAATTTACATTTGTGGGGGTTGACGTAAATGTGTTATTTTGCGTGACCGTACAAGTCGCAGTTACGCTGCCGGTATAAGTCATAGATACCGTACTTGTCGGAGTAAACGTCCCTGTCGTTGTTGCGGTGGATGTCATGGTAAAAACTGCGGTCGCTGTTGAGGTCCTGGTCGCGGTAACGGTGTCGGTCTGCGTGGGAGTATTTGTAGGAAGAACGCAGCCAACCTCATAAACATACTGGAGGTTATTCGCGCCGCCGGTCGCCGCGGTAAATCCGTAATAGACACAGCTGTTGCCGCCGAAAACAGAAGCTGCCAGGTCCCTGTTGTATGACATCACTGTAACGCCGTCAAATATCAGGGTCAATTTCTTGGCGGAGGCGCTCCATACAACCTGGTAAGTGTGCTCGGCCCCGTTTGCCGCATTTGATGGTAAAACATACGGGCAGGCGCTTCCGGCGTAGCCGCATGCGCTTGTTGTGTTCCCGTCCTCCAGGACCTGCAGAGTGCCGTTGCTGTTGTACGTTTCGATATCTAAAGCCACAGACGGCGTAATTCCCGATGCGCCTGAGTAACCTTTGTTCCCGCCTGCTGAACCCAGTGCCGTTGTGCCGCGGATATCTCTCTGAAGTACAAAGTCAATGCCGTCGGCGCCGCCGGCTGAACCAAAGTACGCTTTGAATGTCATGTTAAAATCTTTTGTGAGGTCTATGCACGATGAGTTCCACGCGGCGCCTGCCTGGCCGTTCACGGCTGTTGTTAGTGTCACGCCTGCCCCGCTCACAAACGCGCTTCCGTCAGTTACCCATGATGCGCAGACAGGCGGTATGGTCGTCGGGCTGAATGTCGGGGTCGGCGTCGCAGGCTGTGGTATGCACTGCAGGGCGTCCACTTTGGCGTTTCCGTCCGGGCTGCCCGGCGCGGCGGAGAATTGTATCGTGATCTTCCCTCCGCTTGGCGATATATTGTTAAATACTTTGTCATCGGCGTGATCGAATCCGCCGGAGTCGGAGAAAACATCAAAGCCGGAGAGCACCTGCGCGCCGTTGATGGATACGTTCATCAGCCTCACCCCGGGTCCATTGTCAAAGAGTTCGGAGAATTTCAGTGTCACCTGGTAGCTTCCTGCCGGCACATCAAATGTATATGTAAAGCCTGATCCGCCTGCCCATCGTTCGTCCTGATAAAGCGCCTGGTCCGTAGAACACGGAAGGGCGTTGCTGACGGCATTGGCGCTGCCATTGGGGCTTCCGCCGTTGTAGTTCCCGTCCGCGGCCCATACATTGCCGTTGCAGTCGGTATAAGCCGGCCCGCCCGCACGCACGCGCCATGTGGATGAGACAACCGGCGTCGGGGTTGAAGTCGCGGTAGGATGGAAACCCGAAAGGTCGTTTATCAGGTTCTGCCCTTTGGGCGAACCCCAGCCGGTAACAAGGTCGTAACCTGAAACGCAGTTGAAACCCGCGGGGTTGTCGCTGCTGCCGTTGTTTCCCGATGTTATATCATTAAAATCATTATGATAATTTGGCCCCTGGCCCAGGGCATAAAGCGCCGGATTGGCAAAGCCCATTGTTGTCTGCCCTGCCATCGCGGCCTGCTGGTTGACCAGCGCCGTAAATCCGTTCCATAAAGGCCCTGCGCAGCTGGTACCGCCAAGGCACAAAAGCGTCCCGTGCTTGTATACGATCTCCACATTCATCGCGCATGCTGATACGTCCGGGATGTTGCGCCAGGCAGTTGATCCGCCGCTGGCGCCCATGTTAACCCCCGCCTGATAACCCGGAATGGCCAGGTCGGAGCTGATTCCTCCTCCGGCGCCGTTCCAGCCTGTTTCACCCGCGTAGCTGCCTCCGTTGCCGTTAAGCGACAGCAGGGTGCCTCCCACAACAGTGATGTATGACTGCTCCATTGCCCAGCCGGCCAAACCAGTGCTGCTGAACGCGCCGCTGTCGCCTGAGCCCGCATAAAAGGACTGCCCCTGCGCTCCCAGTTCCATCATATCCTGCCTTGCGGTCGGGTCCACGGGAGCCCAAAGAAAGCTGGTGCTGAAAGATTTGGCGATATTATCCGAAACCATGGCGTTTAGAATATCGTCCGCGTTGTTCCCCATGTATACCCGGAACTGGGAAATCCCAGGCGCCATGGAAATAGCGTCCTCGATATCCAGACTGGTTTCCCCTCCGTCGTTGGGCACTGTACCGGAGCCGTATCCGTCCAGATAAATGTCCACGAAATTTATTCCGGAAGCGGGGATCCCTGTCTGGCTGATATAGGATTGAATATCGCTTAGGTTGTATGTATCAAAGGCAAAAATCCCGATTATCTGGCCGGCTCCGTTAAGTGAGACTCCGGGGACATAAGCATTCCGAAAATCATTTCCCCAAAAACATCCGGTGCCGGGAGCGGAACCAGCCAGCTGGATTTTGCTGACTTTACTATTGTTATTGGACGGCAGCGGATGGAAGCCCGCCCTGCGCGGCATGACAACATTATCAAGACCGTTAATGTGCAAAACCTTTGCATCCAGTTCTACGGAGGGTTCCCTGTCAGGAGCATAGCAGGCAGTTCCGTCCGGCCGTTCATACTGGTTCAACCGGACATCTAAAGCTTGCTCAATATCACCCGCGGCGCCCGACACGCTTACCACCATGCGGTTGGCATATACCCTGTCCACCTTCAAGTTTTTGGATTTTACAAAATCCTGTACAGCCTGGTAATCCTCCGGCGCCGGGCCAAAACGGGAGGTGAATTCATCAACTGAGAGCCAATGGCGGTACTGCGGGCTTTTCGGGTCATAAAGCTGCTGCATAAGGTCCTGGAGTTCCTGTGTATTCCTTAAAGGAAGCCCAAACGACAGGTGTAAAACCTGCGAAGCAGCCAGGCGTCCCTTTATTTCCGCATTTTTTCTGATAAGGTCAGGGACATGCCCCTGCAATTGCTGCCTGCCGCGTGCCATGACTCCGGATGCCGGCAATAAAATAGCCAGCATTATTAAGATTACCGGCAGTTTCCGGCAAAAAGTATATTTTTTCATCAGATCCTCCATTGTAGTCACCTTATAATTATCAAGGGCTTCAAAACAGAGTTCACCCTAGTCCCCTGCCCGTCTTCAACCGACATAATATAGTAATACATACCCTGTGACAGGCCCTTGAAAACTCTCCCGTCTATCGCCACCTCGTTATTACCCGCAGTCAGCGATCCTCTTACCTCTGCGCTTGTGAACTCAGCATACCTTACGGACCTGAACGCCACGGTAAAAAGTTTAAATATAACTTTTTCAGCATTTCGGCTCAAAACAAAACGTATTTTAATCCCTGAGTTATCTATGTCCATATTTGGGTTCGGGTATACTAACAGGTTTTTTATCTCAAGCTGCCCGCTTGTTGTAGTTAATGTAACGGCAGGTGTCGGGGTCGCGTCCAGGGTCAGCGTCACTGTTTCAGCAGGCTGAGGCGTGTCAGTCCCGGTTGCAGTTGCCGTCAGAGTAAACGTTTTAGTTACAGTTGCGGTCCGCGCCGGGGTATTTGTATTCATTGCTGTACCGGTCAATGTAAATACTTCTGTCGGTGTGGATGTAACCACAGCTGTCGCGGTATTTGAGGGAGTGTTTGTCAAGGTCCGGGTGGCCGTTGTTGTGGCTGTCGCAGATTTGGCCGCCGTAAAAGTCCGTGTGGGTGAAAAAGTATTTACAAGCGTCGTTGTGGCCGTATTCATCTGCGTCGGGGTAACCGAATCAAACGGCGTGGCAGTCTTTGTCGTTGTGACGCTTGGCATATCCGTAGGTGCCGCAGTCGCCGTGTGTGTCGGGGTATCCGTATTGGTAGTTGTAAATGTTGCGGTGCGCGATGGTGCAGCCGTTAAAGCTGCCGTGTTTACCGGAGTAAAAGTCCCTGTAGATGAAACGGTTGCGGACGGCGTGGCTGTCGCGCTCATTGTAAAAGTCTGTGAGGCTGTATTTGCAGGTGTCATGGTCCTTGTGTCCGTTGAGGTATAGGTATAAGTCCATGCCCTGGTTGCCGTATTGGCCGCCGTCACTGTCAGTGTCGGCGTGGGCTGGACGCAGCCATTGGCGTAAATAGACATGACCCAGCCATAGTTTGTCTGGCCGCTTATGGAGGCCGGGAGGCTCCCGTTATATGCATAGTTTATCCAGCACATCCCGCTGCCGCAGCACCCGGCTGAGTAGTCAAATACCGCGTTCCCCGTGAAACTGCCGGAGAGCCAATAATTGCCGGCTATTAAATTCACAGCCGGAAACGTGAAATAATTCCATCCCGGTTTTATCGACTGCTCCTGGCTTATGCCAAGCAAAGTACCCGGTGCTCCGGCATTATCCGTATATATGCCGACTACCCCGTTTCCGTAGGTCCCTATATCCATATATACCTGCATTGATGTGACGAGCATGTCCTGTGCCAGGGGGTACCTGGCGCAGTCAACCTGGTTTGCGAGGTTGTAGCCGCCTGTGCCTGCGGCATTGTTTCCGAAGGTGCCGGGATTGGAGCACGCCGCAGGCTGGGGAATTACCTGTATTGCTTCCACCACCGAGTTTGTATCGGCGCTTGAAGTGCCGGTGAACTGTATGGTGATGGCCCCGCCGGACGGCGTGATGTTATTGAAAACTTTATCAACCGCCGTGTAGCCTCCGGCCTGTGCGTAAATATCAAAATTTGACAGCACCTGGTTCCCGTTTATCGAGACATTAAATACCCTGGCNNGGCCCCTGCTGCAAAATCTCCGGAATATGTCTCGGCAAATTTCAGGGTCACCTGGTAGTTCCCTGACGGCGCGTTGAAACTGTAATTAAAATTTGCCCCGTAACGCTGGGTGTCGTAAAGCGCCGGGTCCGCGGTGTTGCCGATGGCGCCGCCGCCGGCTGACGTACCGCCGGAATAATTGGTATCAGCCTGCCATATATTTCCGCCTGTGTCGGTATATTGCGGCCCGCCTGCGTTGACCCGCCACACAGGATAGTTCGATGGCGGGTTCACGATGATGTTAAATGTCCGGCTGGTGGCGCAGGAGCACGACACCGTATCGGTTACGGTAAATGTGTTTGTGCCCGGGGATAATGGTATGTTGTCGATCTCGCGTGAGTTGGAGGTAAAGCTGTTTGGCCCGATCCAGGTCCACTCCCCGAATGAGCCTTCAGGCGCGAGGTTGACTGTTGAACCGTAATTCACGGTCGCATCGCCGGTTGCCTGCCACGGCGTGCCGTTAACCTGAAGGTAAGGCGTTACAGGGTTTGAAGGGCAGCTTGTCCCGATCCCGGCTGTGATCTGTGCTGCCCAATTTGTCCCCGGGCTCCAGTACCAGTCCGGCCAGTAAAATCCGCCTGTTATCTGCGCGGATGCGGCCCAGCTTGCCCACTGTGGCTGGCTGCTGTAATTTGTCTCCTGTCCCGGGATAACATGGACCCCGTTGCCGTACGCGTTATTCCATTGCGCCGGGTCATTGCCCGCCCCGCCCTGGTAACACTGCAGGTATATAATATCGCAGCCTGATCCGAGATTATTTTTAAGCTGAACCCAGAAAGACTGGTTCATGTATGGAGCCTGGATGAATTTCAGCCCGATACTGTTTAACATTTGGCCAAAAGCAGTAGAAGAATTCAGGTCGTAGGTCTGCTCGTCATCGTCGTTTATGGCGTCAAGTCCCGGGCAGGCATTTTTCAGCGCCTGAAAATTCTGGCGGAGCACGCCGTTTGCGCCCTGCGAATTGATTATATCCCTTATGTTGCCATAGCTTGCGTCACCCCATCCCCCGAGGCTGAGTTCGTAACGGGTGACAGTTGTGGGAGGTGTCTTAAGGGCGGTGACATTGGGGCCCCAGTTTGCGTCCCCGTAATATATTCCATTCTTCACAAAGGGCTGGCCGTTAAGCATAATATCGCCCCCGGCATTCACCTGTACCGCGAACATTAATATTCCGTTCCAGCAGGAGCTTTTGAGGTTGTTAATCGAGCAGGAGCCGGTAAACTGGTATGCGTCGTTTCCGTCGCTGCCATAGAGCGCTGTAAATACAGCGAACGCGTTCCCTGACATGGCGCAAAGCATCAGGAAAAAAATCAGTAAAACGGATATTTTGCGCGCCTGTTTTTTTAGATTACTGATATCGCCCTCCGTTTTAACGTTAAGGTTACCGGTAACCCAAATATACAATGTTTTAGTGAAAAGTCAAGTGTGTTTTGTAATATTGTTGTAACCAGAGTGCCTCAAGGGCAATTAAAAATTCAAAATTAAGAATTAAAAATTATGGTCTATTGCTGCGGGCCGGATGGCCCTTGCAATATTATAATAAGTCGCAAAGCGACACGTCAATTTTTAATTCTTAATTTTGAATTTTTAATTGCCTTTTAAACACTATCCTGCGGATGCCCTTATTATCAATTCGGGTTTTATCACCACATTTATGGGCTCCATAAGCCTGTTTTCAGCATAGTCAACAGCCATTGTAAATGCCCTTTTACCCATCTCATATACGGGCTGTTTTACCGTGGCAAGTCCGGGCTTTACCAGCGAGGCTGCCGCTATATCATCAAAGCCTATTATGGAGATATCCTGCGGTATTTGTAGCCTAAGTTCCAAAGCCCTCTGCATCACGCCAAGCGCGCACATGTCGCCGGCAGCGCAGAAAATAGAGTCTATTTTTTTGTTTCGCTTCAATAAATTATCAAGCGCTGCCCTGCCTTCCTCAAATGTATACTCGATTACCTCTTCCAGCAGGCTAATATCAGTTTTAAGCCCGGCGTCAGACAAGGCCTTTTTATAACCTTTTTCCCTGTCGTGAGGCACGGGCCCCACCTCTTCATTGCCGGTTACCCCGCGTATTATGGCTATATGCTTTCTTTTGGATCCAGCCAGGTATGATACGGCGTCATAAGCTCCGGATACATTGTCGACAGTGATCGAGTCCGCGCCTTTCACCTTGCTTTCAAGTAGTATCACGGGTATGCCGGCCTTTTTGAATTCTTTCATGGCGTCTTCATTAGGCTTAAGTGCCAGGACTATCACGGCATCGGCAAGATGGCCCGTGGCTATTTTCATGAAAGTCTCGTCCTTGATTTCTCCTGAGCCGCGGGTTGAGTATGTTGAAAGCATTCTTTCATACTTGCCCATGCCATAAGAACTATTCTCGACGCCCTCCAGAACCGTGGAAATAAAAGGCGAAGCGTATTTGGAACTGACAAAAGCGATCTCGCCTCCGCGCCCTAAAGAAGTTCGGCGCGCGGCTTCGCTGGGGTAGAAATTGTTCTTTTTTATTATGGCGAGGACCTTCTTTTTTGTCTCCTCGGATATGCTTCCCTTATTGTTGAGTATCTTTGAAACAGTAGTGTGTGTCACGCCCGCAAGTTTTGCTATGTCCCGGATGTTCATAAAGCCTCCTGGTATTAGGTTACCGATAAACCAATATAACACATATGCAGGATCAGGACAAGTTTGCTTTTAATATTTTTACCATCCTCTTGCACGCGCAAAATATGGCTGTATTATAATATCTTCCAAACTCTGTTCACACGCTGGAGCTTCAGCGGCAGCGTGCTGAATCTACTATCTACTTTCAACTTTCTTACACCCTTCGCTCCACTTATAATATTGCAAGGGCTGAAATCACGAGCCTGCGAGCCGCGTCATGTACATGAGCTGCTGCGAATGGTGCATGGTGATTAGGACCGCAGTAATAGACATTGCTCTATTTTCGATTCTCGAAGGGGTTTAGCAATCGAACACAGACCAGCAGATGTTGTTCCGCAGACGCTGGTCATCCAGGACAAGTCCTCGGATTGCTTTTGGGAGTTGCTTGCGCTGCCAGCGGCACTCGAGCCGGCCGGCGCTCTCACCTTTGCCTTCGGGAGCGGCCGCGCGTACGGCTTTGATAGCGTAGGCCGCGGCACCGAGCTCGTGTGCAGGGACATGAGCCACCACCGCCGCCTGCCCGGCGGCATATGCGGCGTAGCGGGCGCCTCCGCTGAGTTTACTTGCCGCGGCATTGGCAGCGCCAGCCGCAACTTTTGCCTGAATCATCTTTATCTCGCCGCGAGTCCATGCCCGAGCCTGCTCGATAGCCCGGCGCGGCCGTAGGTCCGAAGGCCGCGCCGATTCGAAAATGTGCAAAATATGCTCCGCGCAAGCGGCCGCCCACAAAACCATCAGCCGATGGTCGGCATCCGTAAGCGTCCCCCCGCGGCGGATGGTGATGAAGCGGGGGTCGCGGATTTTGGGGAGGATCAAGGTTGTACCCGGACTTTGCATCCGCCCAACATATGCTTAATTGAAGGGGCTGCTTGACCGCCGGCAATTATAATCAATAAAATTCTTATTGTGTTTTTTGTCATTATCATACTCCGTTTTTAAATTTGGGGGGGTAACTTGATATCTGACAAACATGCGGTCTTAAATTTTAAAATCATCAAGTATCAGGTAAAGGTCTGATCCTATCCTTTTAACCCTATCCTTTTTTTATTTTATCATTATTCCCGGATAAATTTGTCGTTACTTTATCACTGCAACCTTTCCCCACAATTTTTCATTTTCATTTTCGGATGCGGCTTCTATGCTATATATGAAAATCCCGCTTGCAACACCTTTGCCGTCTTTATTGTTTAAATCCCAATATATTGAATTCCATCCGGTCGAAGACTGCTGATGGAGCCTTTGTGTAATTTCACCGCTGACCGTGTAAATCACAACATCCACATCAGAGTCCCTGCACACCCTGTAAACAATATGCGCCTCATTTTGCGAAGGATTCGGGAAAACACCTTTTAATTCAAAACAGAAAGGCGGGGTTGTCGGCGTTGCTGTCGGGGTGTTGGTCGCGGTTGCCGTTAACGTAACAGTGGGCGTTATTGTTAAGGTTTGTGTTATGCTGGATGTATTTGTAATAGTTAAGCTCGGGGTTATTGTCGCCGAAAATGTAAATGTGGCGGTTATTGTCGGGGTAGGAGTTTGAGTTGTTGTAGTCGTAACAGTCGCCGATGCGCCGGTTACACAGGAGATCGCGCCCACGCACAGGCTGAATTTTTCCACCCTGGACCCGCTCCAGTCTCCCACATAGACATTTCCAAAAACATCCGGAAAAAACGGCTGAGCATTGATGAACTGCCCGATTCCCGCCCCTGGAGACCCGAATTGTGTACGGTAATTCCCGTTTCCGTCAAACACCTGAACCCGGTCCCCGAAATATTCCGACACATATACATTTCCGGCGCAGTCCGTGGCTATCATATAGGGACTGTTGAACTGCCCGTTCCCGCTTCCCGGGCCTCCCCACTGGGATATATAATTTCCGGCCGAATCGAAATTATGCACCCTGGCATTTGCATTCGCGTCCGCCACATAAACAAATTGGCCCGTCGGGTCCACAGCTACAGCCACCGGCCAGGCAAACTGCCCGTTCCCGCTTCCCATGCTTCCAAAGGCAAAAAGAAAATTTCCGGCGGAATCGAACTTCTGAACCCGGTAATTCGAGCCGTCCGCCACATAGATGTCCCCGGCCGGATCCGTCCAGATCCCGGTAGGGCGCCAAAATTGACCGTTCGCGGATCCCAGGCTGCCGAATTTCAAAATAAAATTTCCGGCGGCGTCAAACACCTGAACCCTGGATCCGGCGGCCTCCACAACAAAAACTTTTCCTGCTCCGTCGACGTAAAGATCGTTGGGTTCATTGAACTGCCCGTTGCCGGTCC
>PMTB01000057.1 GCA_003167475.1 candidate division FCPU426 bacterium
GATATTTATCACAGTGACGGCAAAGGACGCTTTCAATAATATAGTGACCGGGTATGCGGGAACGATAGGGTTCACGTCGACCGATATATACGCGACGCTGCCTTTGGACTATACATTCCTGCCTGCGGATAACGGGGTGCATGTTTTCAGCGTGATTCTTAAGGACACGGGGATACAGACGGTTGCCGCGCACGACGATATCACGCCTGCCATTAACGGCACCAGCAACGGTATTGATGTAACTGCGGGTCTGGTGTTTACTTTCCAGATAGTCGCGCCTGCCACGGCGAACGCGGGAGTCAGCTTTAATTATGCGGTGACCGCGGTCGATCAGTACGGAAATATAGTAAACAACTATGTAGGAACTGTACACTTCACGTCCACTGACGGGGCAGCCAGCCTTCCCGCGGATTATACGTTCCTGGTTTCCGATCAGGGTACCAGGATATTCGCAGCCACACTAAATACGGCGGGAATAAGAACTATCACCGGGACGGATTCTGTTGCCGCAAAAAGCGGTACAAGCAATAATATATTGGTATCGACATCTGCATCACAGTTCAGCCAGCCATTACTGTTGACCTCATATTTACCGCAACAGGACGCGTATGGTTATGCTTATATCAGTATAACAATGAACGCCGCTTATGTTATTCCAGCCAGTTCTTTCCTTGAATTCGATGTTTTTATACCGGATTATAGCGCGGATTTTTATTGCTCGGTCGAGAATAACGGGACATGGGTTCCGGGCGGGCAGTTAAGGGATTTTACGCCTTATATAAAGGACCAGAACAATATCCGCATACACCCGTCAACGGACATTTCCGCATATGCCAGGGGTCAATGGTACCACAGGAAGTTTGATTTCTCTCCCGGCGGGCTTTCAGGCCACCAGTCAAATGAGTTCTTCCTTTCGCAGGATACAGGGAACCTTGGTTTGAACGGAGCGCCTTCCAACAACCAGGGGACATTCAACGCTGTTTATGACAATATACGTTTTTCAAACGCGGGCGGCACCACAATTAAATCAGTTTTTATGAATGACAATGTACTAGGCGTCACCGGAATGGGCGCACAGCCAGTATCATCCACGGCGAACGGGAACCCCGGAGGCACAAACGGTTCGTGGGCAGGCGGCACAGTGGCCCCCTTAAATAACTGGGTTTTTATATTGAAAGACATGACGCTGGCAGTTGCGGGTTCTCCCGCAATAGCCAACGGCGCGCAGTGCGCGACCATAACGGCGCATGTGACAAGGCCAGACGGCGGCGCCGTATTCGGAGCGCTTATAGATTTTACCTCGAACCGCCCGCAGGACATCATAACGCCTTTGAATCTGCTTGCGGGTAATTCAAGGGCGGTTACCGATGTCAACGGAAACGCGTCCGCGTCGGTCAAGTCAACCCTTACAGGCTCGGCTCTTATCACTGCAACGCTGAGCCACATGAGCAAGATCACAACCGTTAATTTCACGGCGCTTCCGGCAAACAAAGTATTGATTGTTCCTTCTTATTTAAGTCTTCAGACAAATGTGCCCGGTACTTTGCAGGTTAATAACGCGGATGCTAACGGTAATTTTGTATCGGATTCGGCCCGCAATATAACGCTCACATCCACTTCGGGCACCATGATTTTCAGCAAGGATAATGGCGCGAGTTACCAGGCAACAGTGTCCGTTCCCGGGACGGTGGTCAGCAACATACTTGTGAAAGATTCTATCGCGGTCAATTCAGTTGTTTCCGCGGCGGCCCTGGCCATCACAACAGGGCAGTCAACGGTATATGTAAATGACACGCCCGCGACAGCACTCTTCGTAATACCTGTATCCCAGACAGCCCAGGCCGGGAACCCCGTCAGCATCATTATCCAGGCAAAAGACGGCTTGGGCAACACGGCGAACTCAAATGCCAGCGTAAATGTTTCCTCGGCATTCTCCGCTACCATGCTCTTCTCAACCGACCAGAATAACTGGTTTACCAGCATGAATGTGACGCTCTCCAGCGGAAAAGCGTCGTTGTACTATATGGACACGAAGAACGGCAATAATGTCACGATCACGGCACATGATAATGCCGGGCTTATGACCAACGGGTTCGGTTACGCGACTACGATATCAAATATACCGGCCCTGCTTACTGCCAATGCGAGCGCGACATCGGCGCCTGTCCTTACACCGCTGACCATAACTGCGCTTCTTACGGATATATACGGCAATCCGATAAAAAACACCACAATTACGTTTGCCGCCCTCTCCAACGGCGGGGCCCCGACAGTGCTGCCGGCAAGCGGCCTCACAAACGCCGCCGGACAGGTGACAGTGACTTATACCACCGGCAATGCCACAGATCATATGAACTATTGCGTTGTGAATTCGGCAAATGTCCTCGGGACCACGGTCATTATTTACATAGCCAGCGCCGCTACTTTGATAGTCCCAAATCCCAACCCGATGGCTCTTGGCGCGGATATCATAGGAAACCTCGGTATCAACCTCCAGGACGCGGGCGGATTTAACGCGCCGCCGCCGGTAGGAGGGCACCAGGCCCTGTTCATCACGCCGAACGCCAATGTGCAGTACTCGCTGGACGGTATTACGTGGGGCGCCTTGAACACATCTCTGCTGTTCAATGTAGATAACAGCGGTTACGCACTTGTGAAAGTGAAATCACACACACCCGGCACTTATACGTTCGCCATAGCGGAGCAGTACAAGATGACGACACTGACCGCGGCTACGGAAACACTTAATATTTCAACAGGATACTTCATCAGGGTGTCCCCGTCAGCCTCGGCCGGCACTGTAAATGCCCCAGCGGGGTCTGCTTTCAGGGTCACGGCTTATGTTACCGACCAGAACGGGATACCGCAGGCACTGGTAAACATACCGGTTTCATTTGACTCGAATTTCGGGTCGGTATCCCCTCAGAACGGCGTGACAGACGCGACAGGAAAGATATTCACAGACCTCACGCTCTCCATATTATCCGGCGTCGGCCATATAGTCACGGCTTCCATGACGAATCCAAATGGAATCACCCAATCCGCAATAATAATGACCCAGCCTGTGATATCTTTCGCTATCACGGCTCCGACAAACGCGCTCAGGACATGGGGCAGTTATATCAATTATTACACTATTATCGTCAGGGCCAAGGACGCTTACAACCAGACTGTGACAAATTATACCGGCACAGTGCACTTTATTTCGAGTGACCCGCTTGCCGTACTGCCGGCAGATTATACGTTTGTCTCCGGGGATAATGGATCGCACCAGTTCACGGTAATTACCTTTGGCACGGACGGGCTGCAAACCATTACTGCGACAGATACGCTTGACGCCACAAAGACAGGAACAGGCAACAAGACCCTGGTAGGCGATCCTGCGACACTTACAGCCACCCCGACGGTCACCAAGACGGCGACGCGCACTGTGACCCAGACCGCGACACCTACTGTCACTAAAACGGTGACAAAAACAGTGACGCAGACCGTGACACAGACAGTGACGCAGAC
>PMTB01000039.1 GCA_003167475.1 candidate division FCPU426 bacterium
AGATCTCCACCCTGCCCACGCCTTTTATTTTTTCTATCTCCGGCTTTATGGAATCCTCGACTATCTCCTTAAGCTCGGTCAGGTCGCGGGAACCCTTGATGGACATTATGATGACCGGTATCTGGTCCGCCACCGAGAACCTCGAGACCGTGGGTTCCTCGGCGTCGGTTGGAAGTATCCTTTTTGTCTTGTTCACGGCGTCGCGCACCCGAGTCTCCGCGTATTTTACGTCGGCTCCGAGGCCGAACCTGGCCGTTATTATGGAAACGGATTCCGCTGAAGTGGATGATAATGTATCGAGCCCTTCCACCACAGCCAGGGCGTCTTCCATTGGTTTGGTAACAAGGTTCTCTATCTCCTCGGCCGAAGCCCCGGGATATACCGTAGTGACGGAAATAGTCGGGTACTCGATATCAGGGAGCATATCCACTCCCATGGAAGTGTACCCGATCAACCCGAGCACAAGTATCGAAACCACTATCATGATGACGAAGATAGGGCGCTTTATGGCAAGTTCGGCGATGTTCATAAAAAATCCTCCATTAAGTTGTTAAGCCAANNTTAAGCCAAAAGCCAAGAGACAAAAGTAAAGGGTAGAACAAGTTGAAGGCAAGTGGAACAAGCAGTTGCTTTCCTTTAAAACTTAACCGCTTATTAACTTACCTTTTGGCTTTTGTCTTTTGGCTTAAAAACTTATCCTCACTTGGTACTTACCTTCATCCCGTCGTTCAGCTTAAAATTCCCATCCGTAATGACCATGGCATTTTCCGTCAGTCCGCTTTTTACCTCAGTTTCATCCTCGGTCATATATCCCATTTCGATATCCACTCTTTTTGCCTTGCCGTTGTCATTTATGTAGACATATGTTTTCCCGTCGCCCATGAGCACGGCGCTTTTGGGCAGCATGACGGCATTCCTTTTTGCCGTATAGACCGTGACTTCCACGGACATACCCGGCTTTATTTCGCTGTCGATGTTTTTTCCCTTTATTATTATGGTGCCCGCTAAAGTATCCTTGTCAATGAATGGGGTGGAGGAATATACCGTCGCTTTGATGGGAGCACCCTCCCCGTATACTGGTTTTATGGACGCGTCCATCCCGTTTTTTACTTTGAGCATTTCCTCTTCCCCGGTGTTGAGCACGACTTTTATGTTCGCCGGGTTTGCAACTTCAGCTACGGGGTTCTGCGGAGTGACCGACGCGCCCTTATCCGAGTAATATATCCTGGTCACGATGCCGTCCACCGGGGATTTTATCGGGGCAAGCTGGAAATCCATTCCCACTATGTCGCGGTTTATATACAGCAAGACATCGTCCTTCCTGACCAGGCTGCCTTCCCTTGCCTGCACCCTCTCAAACTTGCCGGATACGGCGGGGTATATCTTTACCTGGGGGTCGCCTTCGGCTATACCCTGTATTACGACTGTCTCGTTTATTTCCTTTGCCGAGGCCTGAACTTCCGAGACCAGGGTCACGCTTTCCGCCACTTTTGTGGAGGTCCTGGCCAGCTTCAGTATTATCTGAAGGCAAATTATTGCCAGAAGGACGCCAAGCGCGATCAAAGCGCCTGTCTTTACCTTTTTGTTGTCCATTATTTTCTCCTTGTTCTGCCGCTTTTGATGCTCATATGTTTATGCTGTCATTGCGAGGAGCGAGTTCCTCAGCGACGAAGCAATCTCTGTACTTTTGCAGAGAACCAAGCTTGTTGATAGAACTGGGATTGCTTCGTCGCCATAAACCAAAAACGGCTTCTCGCAATGACAATCTTACTTCACAAATTTCTCAACACTCTTTAAAGTTCATACCTCAAATCTCTTTGTAAGTATTTCCTTGGTCCTGGCAACGAAAACATTCACTATCTTCCGCTCGACCGGGTTCAGCTGTTTGAGGAATTTTTCTATATAATCTATCCCTATGCCCCTGTTGTAATTCACAAGCTTCTTTCCCTTTTCGGTTATGGTCATGATCACCTGCCGCCTGTCCTTCTTGGAATGTTTCCTGGCGGCGTAACCGGCTGAAACAAGCGCGGCCATAGTATCGGTCATTGTGGGCATTTTTACCCTGGCAAGCCCGGAGAGCTCCCCCATGGTCATGCCGCTGGAATCATAGAGGAAGTAAAGCGCGGTTATCTGCGCGAAGTTGAGCTTTTCCATGCCCCCGCGGAACAACTCTATTTTCTTGTTCGACCTGACGGAGCGCACTATATCCACGATGTGGTTGAAAAGCTCCGGCGCTCCCATTTTTTTATCCTTCAAAGGTCCTCCTTCGCGTGGATTGGTTAGCAATCCATAATATTTAGGTAAGGCTAAGTATATTATGAAAACGCCCCGAAGTCAACCGTGTTTTTTGATTTTATCAGATCGAAATAAAAAAGGCGCGGTTTCCCGCGCCTTTTTTATTTCTTAAGTTATCCTATTTTTTCTTTTTTGTTTTTGCCTTATTGAGCGCCTTGCTTTTTTCCCCGGCCCTTTTCAGGAACTTGGTCTCAAAGTACTCATAAACAACCGGCACAACTACCAGGGTCAGGAACGTGGAGGTAAGCAGGCCTCCTATAACCACGGTAGCGAGGCCTTCCCTTCCTTTTGAACCCTCGCCGAGCGACATGGCTATCGGCAGCATCCCGAATATCATGGCAAAAGTCGTCATCAATATCGGCCTTAACCGTATGGGTCCGGCGTGCAGTATGGCCTGCCTCATGGACATGCCCTTATCACGCATCTTGTTCGTGAAATCAAGCAGCAATATGCCGTTCTTGGCCACAAGCCCGAGCACCATGAGCATGCCTATGAACCCGAAAAGGTCAAGGTTGTACCCCGTGAGCAGCAGAGCCAAAAACGCGCCGATTATCGCCAGCGGTATAGCCACCATTATATACAGCGGCTGTACGAACGAATTGTAAAGCGAGGCCAGGATCATGTACATAAAGAGGATGGCCAAAAGCATGGCTTTTCCCATTTCACCGGCGATAGAACCAAATTCCTTTGCCTGGCCGCCGGCGCTGTAGGAGTATCCTTTGGGGAAAATTATTTGTTTCTCTATCTCCGCCTTTATTTTATCGTTTACCGTTCCGACATTCGCGCCCGGCGCCACGTTTGCGGTGACTTTGACTATCCTGACCTTGTTTTCCCTGCGTATCTCGGAAGGACCAGAGCTGTACCTGAAATCAACCACTGATGAAAGCGGGATTTTCTTCCCCATCCTTGTGGTTATGACCAGGTTCTTCAGGTCGTCAACTTTTCTCCTGTCGATTTTTTCCATTTC
Organism: candidate division FCPU426 bacterium; assembly: GCA_003167475.1. Classification (GTDB taxonomy): domain Bacteria; phylum Oederibacteriota; class PGYV01; order PGYV01; family Palsa-1178; genus PALSA-1178. Next base: position 3,263 of record PMTB01000039.1, read on the forward strand.
TATGGTTATATCATACTGTTTCTCGCCTTTTTTATAATTGGTTATCTTGGTTCCCTGCATGAGCGTGCGCAGTAAGGAGCCTATTTCAGCCGTGGATATTCCCATTTTTTCCGACTTTACGGGGTCAACCCTGAGGACGACTTCGGGTATGCCCGGTTTTAAGGACACATCCGCGTCAGCCGCGCCCGGTGTTTCCTGGACTATTTTCACTATCTGGCCTGATAATTTTTCAAGGACTTTGAGGTCGTCCCCGGTCAGGCTGATCAGCACCGGCAAATATGAATCGTCCCCGCCGCCCATGCCGCTTGTGATATTAAGGGTTATATATTTGTCTATCTTGCTGTTGAACATGAAGTCCCTGACCCTTTGTGATTCCTGGTCAGTGGTCAGTTTCCTTTTGCTGAGCGGTTTCATGGATACAAGGAGCGAGCCGGAGTTGGTCGCCACTGTGCCGCCCATATCCGCGCCTGACATGACAAAATACGAGTCTATATCCTTTTCTTTTGAAATAAAATCCTCTATCATCGACACGTACTGTGATGTTTTTTCAAGCGGCGCTCCGGAATAAGTCGTCATGCTCGCCATGAACATACCCCTGTCGGAACTCATGAAGCTTTTTCCGAGAAATGGGACTATAAAGAAACTCCCGATAAATAGCCCGACTGCCCAGAATATGACGGTTTTCTTATGGTCAAGGGCCCATACCAGTATCTCTCCGTACCATTTTGACAGGTCGTCATAGAACGCGTTCCACTTTTCCGAAAGCCCGTATATCGACTTCATCAGGCCCGTTCTCTTCTTATTATCTTCCTTCTTATACCAGTAAGCCGATAACATCGGGGCCGTGGTGAAGGCGTCAAGGAGCGATATACCCAGCGCAAAAGCGACCGTCAGCCCGAACTGCTTGAAGAACTGCCCTATGATACCCGAAAGGAACGATATGGGAAGAAAAACCGCCATGATGGAAAGCGTGGTGGAAATGACAGCGAGCGCCACTTCATTGGTGCCAAATTCAGCCGCCTCTTTCGGGCTCATTCCCGCTTCTATGTGCCTGAAAATATTTTCGCGCACGACAATGGAGTCGTCTATGAGCAGCCCGACCGCCAGCGAAAGCGACAGCAGTGTTATGGTGTTGATAGAAAAAGCCGCGATCATCATAAGGAAGAACGAGCCTATGATGGAATTGGGCAGCGCGACGGCGGTGATTATGGCAGACCTGAAATTCCCGAGGAAGAGCCAGACTATAAGGATGGCGAGTATCGCGCCTATGAGGATATTGTCGCGTATGCCTTCCACGCTTCTTTTTATTCCCGCGGTAGTATCTCCCGCCGATGCCAGTTTGATGTCGGCAGGCAGGGTTTTCTGTATCTCGACGACCTTTTGCATCACGAGGTTCGCCACTTCAACGGAATTCGACCCGCTTTGTTTGAGGACTGAGAACATTACGGCAGGGGCCTTGTTGACCCTTACATTCACGGTTTCGTCTTCCATGGTGAAAGAAACCTTGGAAATATCCTTCAGCCTTACTATCTTACCCGTGCTGGAGGTTATGGGAAGGTTCGCTATCTCGTCGACATTCTGGAACTCGCCGAGTATCCTGACTGTTATGTTCTTTTCCGTGCCTTCGACTGTGCCGACCGGATAATTAAGGTTCCTCGCGCTGATGGCGTTTGATATCTGGTCGGTCGTTATGCCCTTGGCTAGCAGGAGGGATTTGTTGACCTCTATTTTTACGAGTTTTTTCTGGCCGCCGAATATATTGATGGAGGCGACGCCGGGTATCCTTTCAAGCTGCGGCTTGATGTCGTCCTCGAGCATTTCGCGCAGGTCCGCTGACGGTTTCTTGCCGGATAGGGACATGAACTGTATGGGGATATCGGAAAAACTGAATTTCTGTATTATGGGTTCCTGTATGTCTGTCGGAAGTATCGGCTTGGTGGCCGCAACTTTGTCCCTGACCTTTATTTCGGCGAACTTAACGTCTGTGCCGAGGGTAAAAGCGACGCTGATCATTGCCAGGCCTTCCCTGCATGATGATGTCACCTTGTCCAGGCCCTCGAGTGTGGAAAAGGAATCTTCCAGCGGTTTTGCCACAAGGGTTTCCATTTCCTCCGCTGACGCCCCCGGGTATGCTATGGAAACCGATACCGTTGGAAAATCGACGTTTGGCATCAGGTCCCACGCAAGGCTGCTGTAACCAAGCAAGCCGAGGGTTATTATGGACAATACTATCATTATGATGAATACCGGCTTTTTTATGGCTAATCCTGCTATATTCATAATGCTCTCCTTGAAATATTATATTATGGTCTAAAAAAACCGCGGCGTTTTGCCTGCCCGCCGGGCTGTATTATTTTTTTGCTTTCGCATTAAGCGTCAGGGTACCGTCATCCACGATAACGCCCTCGGAGAGCCTGAAGTTTCCGTCAGTCACAACTTCGTCGCCGTCGGCAAGCGGACCTTCTATCTCTATCTGGTCATTCACCCTGAAACCGGTGTTTATATTTACCTGCGAGGCTTTTCCGGCTTTGTCAACATAAACGAAAGCTCCTGATTCCCCCAGAAGGACCGCCTTTTCAGGCACCAGATATCCTTCCTTTTCCTCGGTAAGGATATCGACGTTCACGGACATCCCTATCTTCATAGTCCTGCCCTTGTTCGCGGCTTTTACCACGACTGTCCCGGCCATGATATCCTTATCCACCACCGGCGGAACAGACGCGACCGTCGCTGTAACTGCTATGGCATTGTCATTGACATAATATATCTGCGCGCTCTGCCCCTTGTGCACCTTTAAAAGGTCGTCCTGCCCGAGGTTGAACACAACCTTGATTTCATCCTGATTGGCAACTTCCGCCACAGGCATCTGGGGCGAAACAGAATCGCCCTTGTCTATGTAATAGAGCTTTGTGACCATTCCGTTTACCGGCGCCTTTACCGGGGCGAGCTCAAAAGTCGCTCCTATAATATCGCGGTCTATGTAGGATATGATATCCCCGCGGTTGACCATCTGCCCCTCGACGACATTGTTCCTGGCGAACTTGCCCGGTACCTGCGGGTATACCTTGACCTGCGGGTCGCCCTCGAGTATGCCCTGCACCGAGAGTACGTGCGGGACTTTCTGTTTCGCGAGTTTTACGTCGGAAATATTAAAAACGACTTCCTTTTGTTTTTTTATGCTGTTCGCTATCGAACTTCCTATCCTGAATATAAACAGCAGACCCAGGAGGGCTCCCACCCATATCAAAACTGTTATCATGGTTTTCCTGTTCATTTTACTTCCTCCGTATTATAGTTGTTTAATTCACAAAGTCCTTAAGCTTCTGCGCGGTCGTGATGTAATTGAACATCGCGTTTAAGTAGTTCATCTTCGCGTGCAGCATGCCGGTTTCCGCGTTCAAAAGGTCCACGGACTGTATGAGCCCGTTCTTGTAGGACTCTTTTGCTATCCTGTAGCCCTCTTCCGCGGTCTTGATGAGATCGCCTGCGGCCTCGATTATCTTGCCGTTTTGGTCGAGCGATGTGTAAAGCTGGTCAAGCTCTATGGTCAGCATATTGTTCGCGCTTTCCTTATTGAGCTGGGCCTTTTCATTATTGGCGCAGGCTTCTTTCATGGCAGCCACGTTCTTGAACGAATCAAATATGGCCCACTGGAACCCAAGGCTCACATCCCATGAAGACTGCCAATCCCATGCCTCGCGGTGAAAAGCAGGGTCGCCGGATGTGTAGTTATAATTAGCCGTAAGCGCAATATTGGGGAGGAACATCGCTTCCTGCAGGTTCTTCTGGTATTTGGCCAGATTTGCGGCGTGCTCGGTTATTTTCATGTCGCTGTTGTTTTCCATAAATTTTTTCTTCAGGTCAACATAGGAATATTCAAGTTTTTTGTACTCGGGCGCCCCGGAAAGTTGTATATCCTGGTCCAAAGATATTCCAAGGGTGTTCTTGAGCATTTCCATGGATAATTTTGCCCCGTCCGCCGCCCTTTTGGAATCGGGAATGGAGTTCGCGTACTGGACCTGCGCCTGGAGCACGTCAAAGTTCGACGCCTGGCCGTTCTGGTACTTGGTCTTGGTTATCCTTAAGTATTCCTCGTTTGACCTCATGGTCTCATCGAGCGTGTTCGCCATTTCCTTGGCTATAAGGGCGCCGTAGAAGGAATTCATCACGTCAAGATTGAGCTTGTCGTTGGCTTTCTTATAGTTAACCAGCGCTATCTGATAGGCTTCATCAGCCATCTTAAAACCGTTATATGTTTTCCCGAAAGTAAACACAGGCTGTGTGAGGGAAACGCGCGCCATGTAATAGTACGCCGGCATCAAACTTAATGAAAGCGGCACTCCGGGCGGGACTGTGTACCCGGCTCCTTCATACATACCCTTGAATATGCCGTATTCCGGCGAACCCGGGGCCACCACAAGGGGCGCCTGCACGTTTTCCGGCTCCCATGAACCCGATATGGTCACGCTCGGCCCGAACGCCGCGGCAGCCTTGGAAAGCTGGGCCTCCGCGATAGACTTGTCCAGCTTCGCTATCTTATAATCCCGGTTTTTTTCCGCCGCTATCTTGAAACAATCCTCAAATGTAAGTCCTGATCCGGCAGTCGTAGTCTGTGCTGCAGCCTCTGCCGCCGGTGAAACAGCCGTTGCCGCCGCCGATGTGATTGTTTCCGGAGATGTTGCCTGTTCCGCGGGCGCAGGCACGGCCGTAGCCATGGCTACTGCGGTTTTATTCTTTTTCGTTTTGGCCGCCTTTGCTTTTATTGCCGGCTTTGCAGTGGGCGTGACATCGTCCGCAAAAACAGCCGAGGATGCCGTAAATGACAATGCGATCATTGCCGTAAGTATGCGTGATACAATCTTATTTTTGCTTGAAATTTTCATTTTGTTATCTCCTTTTCCTAATAATATATTTGCCATGTGAGCCCCGCCTTTATGATATGTATCTCGCCGTAGCTTTTATTCAGGTTCGAGTACGACGGCCTCTCGATCTTCAGAGCCAGTATGGCCATGTCCTCTATCTTCCAGTTTACCCCGATGCCGAAACTGTAATAATCCGCGAGCCACGAATTATCCCTGTTCATTGGCCCAAGTAAAGTCATATACTGCGAGCGCAGGTTTGATATGGACCTGCCATACTCGAACATGATATCCGGGTATACCGGCCACTCAGGACATATATTTGCCTTGATCCCGCCGAATAAGGGGATGAATGAATAATCTTCCTGCGCGTTCGACGCGAATATGAACGGCTGGAACCCCGCGCCCGCGTAAATTTCCGCCCATTTTTCAAGAACGGAAACCCCGACTTTAAGGTCAAAAGCCGCGGTGTCAAAAGTGCCTGTCGTGTTGTTCTCCATAAGTTTCGGGGAAATAGCGGACGCGTATGACACCCCATATTCGGTAAAAACAAGCTTATCAGCCATAAGCGGGCTTAGAACTGCCAAAAGCAAAAACAAAACAAGTGCGGTTTTCTTTTTCATTTGTTTACTCCCTTTCCATTTTTTTGCGTATTTTTTTAAGTATGTTAAGAGCCTGTTCCTTTTCCTTTTCGGTCAAAGCTTCCATGACATTGGAAAATTCCTGTTCTTTCGTCTTTATGTGGCCGCAGACCATCTTTTCCACGTCCTTGGTCACATGCACCCATACCGTGCGCCTGTCCTTTTCGTCGTGCTCCCTTTTTAAAACACCCAGGGACACGAGCTTGTTGACGGTCTCGGTCATGGAAGGCAGCTTTACGCCGGCCTGCTTGGCAAGATCGCTCATCTTGGCTTTCTTATGCTCATAGAGGTAAGCCATAAGGTCAAGCTGTGCCAGTGTGAGGTCTTTGACGCCGCTGGACATGAAGTGAGGGCTTTTTTTTGCCTTCGCGAACCCGGTAAGGTCCCTCATGCACTGCATGATCTCTTTTACGGTCGAGTCCATTGTTCAAACCTCGAATAATTTATTTACCTAATAGTTAGGCAGACTAAATATAGCCGAAGTGCAGGGTTTTGTCAAGGGGGATTTTTCGATTTTATTGAGGTCATCCTGCCGCCGTGTTGTCATTGCGAGGAGGCGCACTTGGCTTATGCCGACGAAGCAATCTCTGTTCTAAGATAAGCCTTTCTGTTCAACCATTACTGATGAAACAAAAACGAAGCTTATCTTGGAACAGGGATTGCTTCGTCGCCTTGTAACAAGAACGGCTCCTCGCAATGACAGCCAGCGATTTACGCTCAGCAAGCCCTACTCGAAGTACTCCACAAACTCATCGCTCGTCATCACCTTCATGCTGTGCGCTTTCGCAAAGTCCGTTATCTTCCTGTCGGAAGACACCACAAGGTGCGTCTTTGCCTTGCCCGTGCGTTTTTCCACCATCTCCATTATATAATCGTCTGCCGTCTCTCCCTGGGCGGAATAAAATATTTTTATCCCGTTCTTAAAATCTTTGCCGCGGTGGTTGGAAGGGTTCCGTCCGCCGTCAAAAACAAGCAGCATCTCATTGGGGTTCACGGCCAAAAACTCCGCAAGTTCCTCGAGGAGTTTTTCGCGCTTCTGTTCAAGGGTGCCGGTAAGTTCCATGCGGTACATTAGGTTGTAGCCGTCGATTATTATTTTCATAAAATCCTCCGTGTAAAATCGCTGTCTTTAAGTTTTTAAGCCAAAAGACAAAAGTAAAGGGTAAGGCGAGTAAGAGCAAGTAAGGCAAGTAAGGCAAGTAAAAACAAGTAGGAACAAGTAAAACGCAGAACAGTTTGTCTTCCTTTTAAACTTAAACCCTTGGCCACTTTCCTTTTGTCTTTTGGCTTTTGGCTTAAAAACTTTTATTTATCCAGCCTAAACCCATGCAGCAAATTAATATCCATCGGTTTTACCCCGATTTTCGACCTTACCCCGGCTGTCTCGATATCTATCTCCACTTCCGCTTCCATATTATTCTTCGCGTGTGAATATCCCGCGGCTATTGACGCTATGAATTTTTTCATTTCTCCGCTTATTTCCCCCATTGCAAGCACTGCCGGGCCCGGAAAACTTACGCATTCAAAAAACGTGCCTTTGCTTTTATACTTTGCCAGTTCCTCGTTCTCGCTTTGCATCCTGCCCACCATTATCCTTACCTTGTCCTTTATGAACTGCCTTCCTATGGTCATCAAATACATGTCGTCGTATTCAAGTTTTTTGCCCGGATATTCTATCAAATAGTTTTTCAGTTTCCTAGAATAGCATTCATCCGTAAGTATGCAGCCTCCGGCCGGTGCTTTCACGTAATCTTCCCAATTGTATCCGTCTGCCATATAAAGCTGGCGCCGCCTTCCGCGGCCGTTCAAGTCCTGCAGCTTTTCCCTGTCAACCCAGCCGAGTTTTTCCGGTTCTGTGGGTTCTATGCATTTGGCGCAAAGCGGCCGGAGCAGGTAGCCGTTCAGGCCTGATTCCTTTTCTATATTCACCATGGCCTGCGGGTTCTGCGTCATGGGCCTCTGGCCTATGACCTCGCCGGTTATGACAAACCCCGCGTCAAATTGTGCCAGCATTTCCTTTGCCTTGCGCATCATCATTATCTTGCAGTCAATGCAGGGGTTCATATTGGAGCCATACCCGTGGGCAGGGTGTTTTATCATTTCATAAAAATCCGCAGATATATCGACAACCACAGGGTCTATCTCCGGCGGTAAAGGGCTTTTAAATTTCTTTACCCCGTCGCGCGTCTCATACGCGCCGAAGAAAAATCCATGGTCAAAATTGACGGGTATGACCTTAATCCCCTGGTCCATCATCACATGCACAGCCAGCAGAGAGTCCAGCCCGCCGGAAAAAAGGGCAAGGCAGGTTTTTTCTTTCATTATAGGTTCCTTTCATGGTTTAAGTTTTTAAGCCAAAAGCNNAAAGCCAAGAGACAAAAGTAAAGGGTACGGCAAGTAAAAACAAGTAAGAGCAAGTAGAACATAAGAACAAACAAAACACAGAGCAGTTCGTCTTCCTTTAAAACTTAAACCCTTTCCCACTTTCCTTTTGTCTCTTGGCTTTTGGCTTAAAAACTTATCCGCCTTACCTTACCTCAAACCCGTAATAAAAACAAGGGCGGGATTTCTCCCGCCCTTGTTTTTATAGAAACAGACCTTAATCTACCTTATTATCGCCAGCCTGCTCATTGCCTTCTGCTGTTCATTTCCCGCTGATGCCTTTATCTGATATATGTACACTCCCGATGAAAGCTTGTTCCCGGCTTTATTTTCCCCGTTCCAGTACACCCTGTATCTCCACAAACCAGTGGAGGTTTTCTTGGGAGGATTGTCATCGATGCCGCCTCCCGGAATGGAACTTTTCATCTCGGCAAAATCCATGGTTTTGACTAGCTCGCCTGAAATTGTATAAAATTTTATGCTGCAGCTGTCGGCTATCAAAGTCAGGTCAAATACTATTGTAGTGTCCCCGTTAAAAGGGTTGGGGTAATTGGTCACAGGCGTAAGCTGAAGCAGAGGCACGTTCGCGGTCACATTAGCCTGGTTTGAGGCCGCAGCTGAACCGGCAAACGTGCAATTCCCCGTGGCTATATTACCTATCACATCGTTCCTGTTAATAGTGTCATTCATAACAGCGTTAAAAGTCAAATCCCCGGACCCGCCCAAAGGAACCGCCCCGATCATCCAATCGATCACCCCGGTGCCGGGGTTATACGTGCCCGGCGCTGAAATGCTCAAAGGATCCACTGTGACCTTTGTGGGAGCCGTATCCCAAACCTCAAACCCGGAAAGCGCGATAAGCCCGGTATTGGAGTAGTGGATCGTGTAAGTAACAGTATCCCCGCGCCCGGCGCTTGTAGGGTTAACCGACTTCGTAAGGGCAAACTGCGGGATGATGGGTGTTATGGTCGGCGTGAATGACGGCGTCTGCGTGCATGTTTTTGTCGGTGTCATTGTCGGCGTAACTGTATTTGTTATGGTCAGGGTCTGTGTGTACGTATAAGTCATTGTGCTTGTCGGGGAGTCTGTAAAGGACACTGTGGACGTTGGGGTCTGCGGGCAGATGGCTACATTGAGGGTCACAGCGTTTGAATCAACAGGGGAAGTTTCCCTTATGCCGTAAGAACATTTATTAATCGCGTTGCCGCAATTGTTCACGGTCCCCCACCATGTGAGGCTGTAGGCGTTATCCGTCAGGGAAGTGTAAATATTCCAGCTGACCATGCCTCCCGCGTAGGAAAATGGCGCGTGCGTCGCGTCTCCCCCGCTTCCAAAAGTGAAATCTATAATCGCCGGAATCGTATCGTACACAATCGGAGTTGTCGGATTTGATTTTATTATTTTAAGGTTGTCATAGTAATTGAAATTATCCGGATGACCCTGAAAGCCGACGAAACCGCAAGCCGGCCTCATGCCTGAATTGTCCGTATAATCAATGTACCACATTGCCGGTTCAGCTGTTCCACGCTGCCAAACTTTTGCCTGTATCCTTACAGCTCCGCCTCCGGCGTCAGTAACAAGTATTTTTACAGTATACCATGTATTTGAACTCGCGCTGAAACCGTTGGGATTGGTTAATCCTGATAACAGTTGATAAGGCGCGGCTTTTTGTAAATATATATCCCCCGGCGTGTGGTCGGATGAAACCCCGACCCCGTATGAAATTGCGCCGGCATCAGCCAAACCGTTATCCCTGAATGATATAAGGCTGTCCATAAAACCTGTATTACCTATATAAACATCTCCCTGTATCATTCCAAAACAAAAATCAGTCGCCGAATTTTTCAGGTAGCGGGGATAACTTCCTGCACCCTGGCTTGCCGAGGCTAAATATCCATTCGGGGGAACACCGCTATATGACCAATTCCCGGGATTTGCAGTGCCGCCGCCGCTTATCTTAAAAAATCCATTGATATCATTATCAAACGGGTCATATGATGAAAACACATCTCCACCGGAATGAAAGTCAATTGTATAAGTAACAATATCCCCTATCGCTGCAGCGGCCACTGACTCACTTTTCACAAGCGAAAACGGCGCTACGGTCATTAATGTGGGGTCATTACTTACACCGCCTCCGGGTATTTCATTTATAACCCAGCTTGCAGCCCCGTTTATCGCAGTTGAGTACGGGGCTGCCGGATCTACGCTAACTATGTACCATACTTTGTCCGTTATATGGGGAATCGTGCTCCCTATGTTCCACGTGAGCGTCGAGCCGGCTGTCGTGCCGGAATTTGTCCCGCCGCTGCTCTGGGTAACAAGCGTGCAGTACGGCGGTATTACATCGGATATAATAAAATTTGTGGCGTTGGCATATGTATAATCAATGGTGTACATGACAAGTTGGCCTGGAATTACCGGAGATACCTCAACTGATTTCGTCATGCTGACGCCTGTTACTGGCGGGGGAGTTGTAAATGAATAAAACGCCTGCGTGTCAATCGATTGGCCCGGATTTAAATATGTATTGTAATCCCTCATGGCGACTATAATATAGTAGGTCGTCCCGTCGTTAAGCCCTGCGGGTAGGTTAAAAGTATACGGGCCCGCCGAGTATGTCTGGACGCCGTTGGGTCCGCCGTGGCCGCCAACTGAACATCCCGGGCCAACCTGTGAGGTCGCCGGATTTCCGGGAGTTGAGCAACCGTCCCCTATCATCACCCACTGCCCGCCTGTATTGGCGTTGCGCAGGCTTGACTGGTCGGATACCAGGACCATCGCGGCCGGGTTATTATTTCCATCGGACATGGTATAGGTCCAGCTTACCTGTACGCTTGTTCCCGGGCCTCCCGCCGGAGGCGCCATGGTTATATTGGTGATTGATTGTACGGTGGCGGCAAAAGAAATAACCGGCAAAAGAATAAATAACAAAGCTGACAATAAAATTTGTTTTTTCATTTTTTTCCTTTTTAAACCCTGTTTTAAAGTTATTAAAACGTGTGTATTTATACTCATAGTAATTTATCGTATACTGCCCCAGCACACATTCTCTTTTCAATCATTATAATAGATTTTTTGTCAGATTTCAATAGGTCAAGTAAAATAATTGTAAGTTATGGCTAAAATTAAAGACGCCCGCAAATGACCATTATCTCCCGTATTGTGTTATACTATATAATATGAGGTGAAGATGAGAGAAAAAATATTGCTTTTGTTCCTGCTCCTGTCAACCGCGGTTTTGGTTTATCTTTATTTCAGGAATCCCCGCGTGTTTGTTTTGTTTTTCAGGACCATGCGGGCCTCGCGGCATGCTTACTATACCGTTATATTCGCGGCCGGGTATTTGCTCGGGGTTAAGATATCCGGCACGATTTTTAATACCGTGGTTTTTGTGTCCGGGATTTTGCTTATGAACGTCCTCTTCGCCTCCAGCCTTGCCATAAACAATGTCTATGACAAAAAGATCGACGCCCTGAACGATAAGGACAATATATTGAATTCCTCCGGGCTTGGCCTTCACGATTATTATATTTTGTTTTTCTCGCTTATGGGGGTTTCACTGGTCATTTCCACTGCTGTTTCTTTCATGGTCCTGTTGCTTGCCATTGTCATCCATATCACTTCCTGGATATATTCCTCGCCGCCTTTGCATTTGAAAAAAGTGTTCATTCTCAACACCCTGCTCATAGCTTTTTCAACGCTGCTGGCCATGGCTCTTGGTTTCGCGGCTTCTTCAGGGTCCGTCGTACTTTTCCCTCCCGGCCTGGCTTTCACGGTCATCATAGTGCTCACCCTCGCCTTTAACACCAAGGACGTGAATGATTACAAGGGCGACAAAAAACACGGGGTGAAGACCATAGTGACTGTTTTCGGGCAAAAAAAAGGCAGGATGATAACCGCGGTGCTCGCTTTCGCGGGTTATCTGCTTGTGCCCGTGCTTTTGAACGCGTACGGACTTTTGATACCGTCGGCCGCCTTCGGCGGGATAACTTACGCGGTGATAAATACGAAGAAACGGCGGATAAACGAAACGCTGATATTCGGGTTGTTTTTCGCTTTTGCGGCGGTGTTTGCGTTTGTGAATCCGAACATAAGGTAGTTTACTTCTTCTTTTCCTTCAATCCAAGATAAAGACGGATAATTTTTCTAAGAGCTTTTGTAAGTTTGAAAATTTTCATCGCATCGTTTTTATCGGCATTATGCCCCGGATACCTTACCTGCACTGCAAAAGCATCGGCCTTTGAAAGATCATCCTGATAAAAAGCAAGCTGAGGCACTGCGGATATTATTTTATTACAGAGGTAATCAAGGGCATGCGTTCTCTCTATGAGTAAACCGTTCAGCGCAAGAATACTTTTCAAATATTTTTCCATGCATTGCTGTCCGTGAAAACAAACCACATTATATGCGCTTGGCTTGGACTTTATCATTTTTTCCGCCGTACGGTAATCTTCTTCCGCTTTTTCAACCCAATCAAGGAACGGTTTGTTCACAGATGTTTTCCCATGGCCATTACCTCGCGGATAAAGGAATCAGTTTTACTTTTTTTCCTGATCTCTCCCGGGGTCCTGACAAGCAAATCCATTGGAAAAGGCAGCCCAAACCTGCGGTTCAGGGCTATTTTTATATCAGCGGCTTCATGGTAATTTTTTTTCTTCGTGTTCATTATTACCATCATGTCGACATCACTGTGTGCGTCCGGTTTCCCGTACGCATACGAACCAAAAAGTATCACGTTTTTGGCTTTGAATTTATCCTTGATAAATTCCGCCATCTCTTTTACCTGCTCTATTGTCCTGCGTTTTTTTAAGGCAGTCATGCTTCCCCCAAATATAGATGAAAACAATTGTTTTTTTCGCCATCATAAAGTGATTCTTATGTACCGGCTGCATATAATTATATGCATGTTGCATAAGGAAATCAAGACCTTATTTTTGCCCGACGCAGCGTATTTATTAGGTTCTAAGACCCCGCGTGCGGGTGACGCGCTTCTTCGGGCGAGCGCGTCACCCCTACGCGTTTAAATACACATTAAATTTGTTATAAAAACTTTCACATGTTATAATGGTATATCGCAACTGCGAGCCGAGGTTTTTAAATGTACCCCATTTTAGGTTTTATAAACGACACTCCGATACTTTCTTATTACGTTTTCAATTCCATCGGCATCATAGCGGGCTTTATCGTGCTTTTTTTGTCCATGAAAAATTTCGACCCGTCCAAACGCAACCGCACGCTTTTATTCGCCGCCCTGATCTTCATCCCTTTCATACTCGGCGCGCGGCTCGGCAATATGCTTGAGGACTTCCTTTTCCATACGCCAGAATGCGTTACAAAAAATATTTTGATCGGCCCTTCCTCCATATGGTGGGGGCTCGCGGTTTCCAATTTGTGCGCTATCCCGATAGCCCGGGCTTTAAAGGTTAATTTATGGGAGACCGGCGACCTGTTTGCGCTTTGCATTGCCATGGGCGGCATCTTTGCCAGGTTCGCCTGCCTTTTGAACGGCTGCTGTTTCGGCACGCCCGCGCCCGCAGACTTCCCGTTCGCGGTTTATTATCCCTACGGCTCATACGCATATTCCATATTCGGCGGAGCGCCGGTTTATCCGGCCCAGCTATTCGAGTCCGTAGCGTGGTTTTTTATTTTCATGGCGCTTTTCCTGCGCAACAGGGCAAAAGCTTTCCATGGCGAACTGATAATATTGCTTGGATTTTTGTACGCCATCGCGCGTTTCATCATAGAGTTTTTCAGGTACCATGAAAAGCCCGGGTTCCCTTCCTCAGCCCAGGTCCTTTCACTTATTATACTGGCCGCATCCGCGCTGGTTTGGATCCTTAAAAAACGCGGCGTTATCAGGTAAATGCCATGAATTTGTTATTCTAGCGCACTTCCCAGCATATAAAGGCAGGCACCAACGCATCCCCATGTAATTATAAGCCATAATGGTATGTTCAATACCCCGGGCCTTGGATAAGCCCACACGCCGTAATTTATGGCGATTATTTCGCTGTAAGCGCCTGATACCGCGGAAAATACAAATACAATCGCAATTGTTTTTGATTTCCACATTATCAAGAGTTAATATTAAATGTTGTGT
>PMTB01000012.1 GCA_003167475.1 candidate division FCPU426 bacterium
AATTACTGCCCGGTCATGTGCGCGCCCACTCCGTCCGAGACTTTCACGGTCACACCCACATTGACGGATGTCATAGACACACCGACATTTACCTATACATATACATGCACGGCTACAAATACCGTTCCAACGCAGACCTTTACGTATACCCAGACAACGGCATTGGGGACAAATACTTTCACGCCGACTGTGACGCAGACAATTACCCTGACACAGACTCCGACTTTCACGCAGACCGCATCCTTCACGCAAACCATGACCTGGACGCCTGTGGTTGGTTCGCCGACAATGACTCCCACATTGATACCGGAGCCGGTAGCCACAACTGTGACGCTGAAAATAGAAGGCCTGCTGCCGTACCCGAATCCGTGCAACCCGGGCAGCGGCATTACAATAGCATATGATCTCACGCGCGGCGCGAAGGATATAACATTCAAGCTCTACACCACAAGCGCGAGGCTCGTCAGACAACACACGGACGACGCCCTTACAACAGCCGGATCAAAAACTATGTTCATAAGCCCCGGCGAGTTGGGGATCCTGGCGTCGGGAGTTTACTTCTATGTGATAGAGGGGATTGCGGATAACGGGAAAAAGGCAGTGTCGAAGATAGATAAGATAATAATACTAAAATAAAGGTCAAGTTTTTAAGCCAAAAGCCAAGAGCCAAAAGTAAAGGGAATGCAAGTAGTTCAAGTTGTCAAGCAGTGCCTGTGGCAGTGTTTCACCTTAAACACTTAACCCTTTTAAACTTAACTTTTGTTTCTTGGCTTTTGGCTTAAAAACTTAAATGTCTGCTATTAGGCCAATCCAGTCTCTTGTCTCTTAAACTTTTTAAATGGATTTCAAGACGTCGTTTTATAATTTGAAACAGTTCAATGCGCATCTGTCGAATCCAATAATAACCCAATAAAATAAAGCGAAAATACGATTATTCTTGATTTTTCCTTATTTATCTGTAAAATACTTCAAAAGAACGAAACCTTTCGTGGATTTGGTTGTCTTAAAAACGGAAGTTTTTTTTCGAGTTTTGTTTAAATGTTTAAACAAAATTTTTTATCAAGGAGCAACGTGAAAATGAAAAAAATTATGCTTGCCTGCCTCATTGCATTTTACGTTTCCAATATTTTTGCCCAGGGAGGGACCGTTCCCGCGGGCCTGCCTAATTATTTCGGGTTCGGCACCATTGATAAGGCGGATTCTTACGCGGTATGCACCCCGCAATTTTGGAAAGACGGGCAGACGTGCTGGGATTATTCCTACCAGTACCTCACTCCGGGATGGGCCACATGGATAGCAAGCGGCGGCTGGGCGACCCAGGAATTAAAACACTGGGAAGGTTCCCCGGCAAACGAGACCCAGGTTTTTACTTTTTATTACACTCCTTACACACTTTCAAATTACACAAACGCTTCATGGATGAACACATATTTTTCTGATTTTAAATTACTGATGCAGAATATCAATAATAACGTTCCGGCAGGGAAAGTCGTCATAGTGCACATTGAGCCGGATTTCCTCGGGTATATGCGCCAGAAGGGCACCGGAGCTTATAACCAATCCGGGCTGGTCAAGGTCGGCACATGCGGTTTCAATGAGACCGATGACGGAGTCGCATTCACCTCGTTGCCGGACACATTGCAGGGCTGGAGCGAGGCGTTTTTCAGGATAAGGAATCAGTACGCAAAGGGAAAGGTTTTGCTTGCGCACCATTTCACTCACTGGGCGACCGGGACGGATATTTTTACAGGTTCGCAGGATCAGGCCACCTGCAGCACAAACGTAGACGACATGTGCAACTTCATAAAGAATGTCGAAGGCACTACGGCCAAAGCGTATGATCTGTTTTTTGTGGACCCGGCGGACAGGGACGCGGACTGGTATAAGATCAAGAACGGGGACTCCACGAGATGGACGGACGCGAGCACACATGCTTACACAAGCACCAGGAGCTGGGGAAAGATCGGTTTTATCACGGACAGGATATCGACAAACCTCGCAAGGCGCGGGATGTTCTGGCAGATTCCTGCCGGAAATACATATTATAAAACGTGCAATAACAGCGCCAACCATTACAGGGACAACAGCGCGCAGGAGTTCCTGCCTTCAACTACCACAGACGGTTCCGCGGGAACCCCGGGGGACGCCTACTCACAGTCAGACACGACAAAAGGCCCGGGTTTCTGGGCAAATCACGGTATAATCGCCGTACTTTTCGGAGAGGGCGGGTATGACAGCAACGCGAACCCGAACGATATGACACACATCAGGGACTGGCCGAACGATGGAATTACAAACCCGGCCTCCGACGGGCAAGGGGGCGGCATGTATGCGCAGGGCAAGGCCACGTCGAGTTCCATAGATAATGAAGGCGGATATTTAAGGAATGCCATATCAAAATATTGTTCAAATAAATTCCCCTTAAGCGGTGTCCCAAATACCGCAACCAGCACGCCTTTGGTGCCGACCGCCACAAAGACCAATACCCCGGTGGCGCCGACCGCCACATTTACCTTTACTTACACAAAGACCAATACGCCTGTTGTTCCGACGGCAACCCCCACATTCACATCGACTTTGACAAATACGCCGGTAATCCCGACAAATACATTTACGTCGACAAGGACAAATACTCCTGTAGCGCCCACCGCGACGCCGACGTTTACTTCCACCAGGACCGCAACCCCGGTCATACCAACGGCAACCCCTACGTTCACGATTACCCTGTCAAATACGCCGCTGATATTTACCGCGACGCCGACATTCACTGCAACAAGGACTAATACTCCGGTCATAAATACCGCCACTTATACCCCGACGTTCACCGCGGTTATTTATTCGCCGACTGATACCCCGACGCTACTGCCGCCGACAGCCACCAGGACTTTCACGGCAATTCCTCCGACAGCGACATTTACGCCGACCAGGACACAAACGCCGCCGCCGACAGCCACACCCACCAATCCGCCGCCGGGC
>PMTB01000036.1 GCA_003167475.1 candidate division FCPU426 bacterium
ACTATGTGGAATTCACGCTTAAAAACAAGCCGGCGGATTTTAAGGGGATAGGATGGAAGCTGCAGATATCCACCCAGGCGGGGGAAGTGATAAAGGAACTAAGCGGCGTGGACAAGGTCCCGGAATCATATATATGGCGCGGGGACAATACGGCCGGAGTGACAGCCGAGGACGGGGACTATACGGGCACGGTCTTCCTTTATGCCCAGTCAAGGGAAATATGGAAAAAATCCAGGGTCGTGACCCTCGACAATACGGCGCCCGCGTTTGATTTGGCGCTCTATCCTAAGGTGTTCGCGCCGGTGAAGACCAGCGGCATAAAGGAACTTACAATAGACATCAAAACAAAAGATAACGACATAAAATCATGGCAGCTTTTCATACAGGACGCGGAAAAACATATAGTCAGGAAAATGTCGGGCGACGGGTTCACGGGAAAACTGACATGGACGGGAAAAGACGCGCTTGATAACACGATAAAGGACGGGGATTATTCCGCCACTGTGATCATGACGGATTTTGCAGGAAATAAGTCCGAAGTAACAGAGACTTTCAAAGTAGACACATATGTCACGAGGGTAAGGATAACCCCGGACAAACGCGTCTTTAAACCCGTGAAGGAAAGCGTTTCATTCGCGGCTGACTTCGGCGAGCCTGACAGGATAAAAACATGGGACTTCGAGATATATTCGGGCAATACGCTCGTAAAAATATATAAAAACAGGGCCCCTGCGTCCAAAAAACTTGTCTGGGACGGCACGGATGAAAACTTAAAACCCGTCAGGGCGGGAAGCCCGTATCAGTACAAGGTTACGGTCCGCCAGAAAAATGAGATAACCGCTGAACAGACCGGTATAATACAGACTGTCCTTCCGGAATTTAAGGACGCGGGCATAGATATCACGCTGGCTGCCGTGGATTTCGCGGAGGGCGACAGGTCGATCCCGGCCACCGAGTACGGGTACTTAAACCAGGCGGCCGAAGCTGTGAAAAAATACGCCAAGGACTACCATGTGTACATCAAATCCTACTCGACCGACGCGGCCGGCGCGGACCAGAACATGGCGCTGTCAATAGACAGGGCGCTCGCGGTGCGCGATTATCTTGTCACCGCGCAGGGCGTTCCGGCCGATAATGTATACATAGCCGGGCTCGGGGACGGAAGCTACGCGGCCGGCGAAGTTTCAAAGGAAATAGCAAAAGCAGGGAGAAGGGTTGAAGTGGAGCTTTTGACAAAATAAAAACGGGGGAATAAAAATGCGCAAAATTTTGGTTTTATCCTTGCTGATTCTGTCGGTCATATCGTTTAATTCTTTTGGGAAAGAAATAACTGCGGATCCGCCGCCGGCCGCCAGTGCTTTGGCCCCGATAGCGTCCGAACCTGTCACTCTTTCCGCATCAAATTCAGGCGCGGCCAAATGGGTCCTTATCGGCATAGATACGGTGCTTACCGGCATATCGGCCTATATGGTCTTTGACGAAAGGAAGGCCGCGGACGACTATGTCTCGCTTTATAATTCCATAGACAACACAAGCCCGGATAACTATCAGCTGTTAAAAAACAAAAAGTCAGACGGCGAAAACAAGGCCATGGCCGCGGGAGTCGTGTCGGGTATTACCGTGTTTTTCCTCGCTTACACTGCCGCGGATGCTTTGTGGTTCCATTTGGCGTTCATCCCGGACGTGAAGACCGTCCTTATACCGGACAGGCAGGGAATAAAAATCACCTGGAGCAGGGAGTTCTAAAATGAAAAAAAGACTGTCTGTCATCTTATTTGCGCTAACCGTATTTGTGCTGTTTTCAAACGGCTGTAAAAACTTCAAGAATCCGACCGCTGTTACGGCGCCCATAGCGACACCCGGGCCGGGCGCGGTTGTTTTTGTTGACCCGGCTTTGGATTATGTCATCAGGCAGGCAATAGCCAGGCCCACGGGTGATATTCATGCCGCCGACCTTACCGGGATAACGGCGCTTGACTGCAGCTCAAAAGGGATCACAAACCTGTCCGGGATACAGAATTGCGCAAACCTCGCGTACCTTGACCTTACGTTCAACTACTCGCTTTCCGACCTGTCCCCGCTGTCGGGGCTTACCCATCTGACAAACCTGCAGGCGAGCGACTGCTCGATCACAAACCTGTGGCCGATAAAAAATAATATAGGCATGTTAAACCTGAATATTTCATATAATAACATCACGACACTGGCGGCCACTGTGGGCATGAAAGATATGACCAACCTGAACGCGGGATACAACCCCGGATTAACCGACATAAGCCTGCTTGCCGACCATATTAAAATGACAGCTTTGGACCTGCAGCACTGCAATATATCCAATATCGGCGGCGTCAGCGGAATGACTCAGCTGACTTCGCTGACCCTTTCAGGCAATCCCATAGGATCCACTGTCCCGCTCGCCGGCCTGGTTAACCTGCGCGGGCTGCTGCTTGACTCGACAGGCATTACAAGCGTGGCCAACCTCTCCGCAATGACGCAGCTCACAAACCTGGACCTTGACACAAATTCCATCACAAGCATCGCGGGGCTTGCCGGAAAAAACACCATAACAAACCTTACGATACAGCACAATACGATCACGGACATAAGCCCGCTGGCCGGGATGACCAACATTCTCAATCTGGACATTTCCAACAACCAGATATCGGATATAAGCGCGCTTTCAGGTATGACAAAAATTACCAATCTTAAAATGAACTATAATACCATAACCTCGTTAACGCCGGTATCAGGGCTCACCCAGCTCCAATTCCTGGAATTTTCGGGCAACCTGGTGACGGACATCAGCCCTTTGACCGGCCTGAATATGATAGTAACCCTGCATATAGAACATAACAACCTGGGCAACCTGAACGCGCTGGCCGGAAAAACATCGATACACAACCTGTACGCGTCTTATTGTAATCTGACGGATATAAGCGGGCTGTCCGCGGATACGGGGTTGTCATACCTGGACCTTTCGAATAATTCCCTGACATCAATAGCCGCGCTTGTGGCAGACGCCGCGAGCGGCGGGCTCTGGTACGGGGCCGTGATCTTGTCCAATAATCCCGGGCTCCTGCCTGCGGCTGCCGCCGATGAAACGACTCTTCAAGCCAGCCCGTATAATGTGAGTATTTTTTAGCAGCAATGCGATTTTAAGGAAAATTGGTTGATTTTGCCAAATGGCGGTATTATAATGTAACTTACCCAAAACTTTTTAAGGAGAATTACTTGGACTCTGAAGAGAAAAAGCTGTACATAAAGCTGGCTTACGGCTACTACCAGAACAAAGAGTACAAAAAAGCACTGGATCTTTATGAAAAAATATACAAATCGGACCAGGATGATTTCAACCTCCTTAACATGCTTGCGGACACGTATTTAAAACTCGACATCAAGGACAAATCCCTTGAAGCGTACGTTTCATCCATATCCATACTGGAGCGCAAGGAACAGCACGAAAAACTCATCAAACTCGCGAAAAAAATAGCCAAGTATTTCCCCGAGGACCAGCGCATAAAGAACAAACTCAAGAACGCACTGAGGATCATGATTAAGGAAGCCGAGAAAAAAATAACAAACCACGAGTTCGCGGACGCCAGGACGATTTACGAGGGAATACAGGATTTTGACAGCAGCGAATATCCCGTGAATTTCAAGCTCCAGGAGCTTAAAGTATCCGAGGAGGAATTTGCGGCCCGCAGCAGGAAGCAGGAGGAGATAAAGCGCGAGGCGCCCCAGGACTCGCAGAAGGACATTATTTCCAAATTTGACAAGATGGCGCAGAACTACATGAATAACGGCGACTTTGACGGGGCCGTGGAAACCTATATAACCGCCCTCAAGCTTTCCCCCGGCAACGAGGATTTAAGGGCAAAACTGCACAGGGTATACATGACCATAGCTTCGGAATCCACCGGCGAGCATGTCTGGGACAAGCTCAATAAAAGCCCGAAAGACAAGCTTGAAGAGGCCAAGCAAAAGGCCCTGGAGGAGCGGCATGCGCAGATAATGAAGGATGAGGAAGAGCGGGCGAGGAAGATGCTAGACGAGGAAGCCGCCATACAGAACGAATACGAAAAAAAGGAACTTGCCATCATACAGGCCGCGGCTGTGGAGCTTAAGACCAAACTTGACGAGGCGCAGAAGAACGAGAAGCTTAAGGAAGAGGAAGTTCAGAGGATAATGAAGGAACAGGAGGAGAAGAAGCGCGACCTGCTGGAAAAATTAAAGCGCGAGGCCATAGACAAGTTCAAAAAACAAAAAGAAGCCATACACGCCCAGGTGCAGTCATTAAAAGCTGCAGAAAAAGCCCCCGAACCCGCGGCTGATAATAATTTTTTTGAGCCCAGGCCCGCTTCCAAGGCGTCGCTCATGGATAACCTGAAAAAAGCGTACGAGACGCCCAAGGTGAACATCAATGAATCGGACGTTCAGAGCGTTTCCAACGATATAAAAGAAATGGGAAAGGACATACAGGTTGCAAAAGCGCCTGAACCCGTGAAAGCGGAGCCTGTTAAAAACATGGAAGGCCGGGATGAGATAGCCGACGATATAGGCGAAGCGGACCACGCGCCAAAGAACCTGGGCGAGGAAATAATAGTGAATGACGAGACGCTTGACTCCCTGATAACCATGTCGTATATCTATATACACCAGGGTGTCATTAAAGAGGCGATGAGGATATATAATAAACTCTCTGAAAAATACCCGGAAAACAAGGAAGTTAAGGGTTTGCTGCAGGAAATAACGAAGAAGCAGGGGAGTTAAGGGTAATCACAAATCCCAAATGATTTTAAAACCTGCGGTTAAGTTTTTAAGACAAAAGCCAAAAGACAAAAGTTAAGTTCTTAAGGGTTTAAGTTGTTAAGTTGGAGGATCAAAAACTCCAGGCTCCTATCTCCAGTCTCCAGGTTCAACCTTGTTTTACTTGCCCTTACTTGACTTACACTTTACTTTTGTCTCTTGGCTTNNCTTTTGGCTTAAAAACTTAACCTTGGAAAATAATTAAAAAATTGAGGAAGATTATGGAAAAATTTGTCATCAACACCAAATACCAGCCCGCAGGCGACCAGCCTGAGGCCATAGAGAAGCTCGCGAATTCCGTCCTTAAAGGGGAAAAGCACCAGACCCTGCTCGGTGTCACCGGGTCGGGCAAGACATTCACCATGGCCAAGGTGATTGAAAAGGTCAACAGGCCTTCAATAATAATTTCCCATAACAAGACCCTCGCCGCCCAGCTTTATATGGAGTTCAAGGAATTTTTCCCGCAGAACGCCGTGGAGTATTTTGTCTCCTATTATGATTATTACCAGCCCGAGGCATATATACCCCACAGGGACCTTTTTATAGAAAAGGATTCCGCGATCAACGCCGAGCTTGAGCGGCTGCGCATGTCGGCCACGCACAAGCTCATGACCAGGCGCGACGTGGTCATAGTCTCGAGCGTGTCGTGCATTTACGGCCTCGGCTCGCCTGAGACATATAAGAGCATGAGGCTCTTCGTGGAGATTGGCGACACCATGACCATTAACGCGCTCGCCGAGCAGCTCGTGATACTCCAGTACAAAAGGAACGAGTTCGAGTTCAGCCAGGGCATATTCAGGATAAAAGGCGACATAGTCGAGATATATCCGTCCTACGACCTCACCGCCGTCAGGATAGAATTTTTCGGGGACACCATCGAGACGATATCAGAAATAGACCCGGTGAGCAAAAATACAATATCAAAGGTGAAGAATATCGCCATATTCGCGGCCACGCAGTATGTAATGCCCGAGAACACCATACAAAGGGTGGTAAAGGATATACAGCGCGACCTTGATATAAGGCTGAAGGAACTTGAAGGCAGGCCCGTGGAATATGAGCGCCTCAAAGCGCGTACCGGTTACGATATTGAAATGCTCCTTGAAATGGGCTACTGCAAGGGCATAGAGAACTATTCCAGGATCATAGAGGGCCGGGCGCCGGGCACCGCGCCGTATACCCTGCTTGATTACTTCCCCAAAGACTACCTTATGTTCATAGACGAGTCGCACGTGACCATACCGCAGATACACGGCATGCAGGCCGGCGATTTTTCAAGGAAGAAAAACCTCATAGATTACGGCTTCAGGCTGCCCGCCGCTTACGACAACAGGCCCTTAAAGTTCGCGGAGTTTGAAAAGAAGGTAAATCAGGCCGTATATGTTTCAGCCACACCGGATGAATATGAAATGGAATTAAGCGGTAAAGACAATATAGCGGAGCAGATAGTAAGGCCGACCGGCCTTGTGGACCCGGTTATCACGGTCAAGCCCACAAAGAACCAGGTGGACGACATAATGGCGGAGATAAAGGTGCGCGCGGACAGGAATGAACGCGTGCTTGTCACGACGCTGACAAAAAAGATGGCGGAGAGCCTGGCCTCGTTCCTGAAGGACAAGAATATAAAGGCCAGGTACCTGCACTCCGACATAGATACCCTGGAGCGCATCCAGATAATACGCGAGCTGCGCGAAGGCAAGTTCACCGCGCTTATCGGGATAAACCTGCTTAGGGAAGGCCTCGACATACCCGAGGTGTCGCTCGTGGCCATACTTGACGCGGACAAGGAAGGGTTCCTGCGCTCGACAACCGCGCTCATACAGACAGTTGGCCGCGCCGCGAGGAACGTGGACGGGGTGGTGATAATGTACGCGGACAGGATAACGGACTCCATGAAAAGGGCCATAGACGAGACCGACCGCAGGCGCGTAAAGCAGGTGGCGTATAATAAGGAACACAACATAACACCGACCTCGATAAAAAAGGAAATAAAGAACATAATGCACAGCGTATTCGAGATGGATTACTTTACGGTGCCGCTTGCCGAAGAGGACGCGGAGTTCACATACAAAAACGTTGAGGACCTTATCAGGCAGATGGAAGGCGAGATGATAAAACACGCCAAGGCGCTTAACTTCGAGGAAGCCGCGAAGCTCCGCGATAAAATAGAGGATATAAAGACGGTGGGGGCAAGGAAGATGAAGAAAAAGAAGTATAACTTCTGATGGTTCAGTTGAACCTGCCTTTCGCGCTACCGACAGACAACGGGGATATCTGTTATGAGGTTGTCTTTAGGAAGATAAGGCACCCGAGGCTTGAACTTAAGTCTGGCAGCCTTTTTGTGATAGCGCCTTTCGGCTATAAAAAATCCGCGGAATTCGTTAAAAAATACAGCGCCTGGGTCATAAAAAAAACAACCGAGTTCAGGGCGCGCGAAGAGAGGGCCAGGGGTAAGGAACTTAAGCTCAGAAAGCGCGGGGATTTCGAAAGCTTGGTCATGAAGTTCATCGGCATGTATTCATCGCAGATAGGGTTCCCTGTCAACCGCGTCACCTTCCGGAAAATGAAAAGCAGGTGGGGAAGCTGCTCCTCAACCGGGAATATAACGATCAATTCAAGGCTCTCAATGCTGCCGGACGATATGATAAGGTACATAACGCACCATGAGGTCCTGCACAGAAAGATCAGGAACCATAAGAAAGAATTTTATAAACAAGTCAGGGCCGAGTTTCCGGATTACAAAATTATTGAAAAAGAACTGAATGAATACTGGCTGGCCATAAGGGCCGCTGCATGAACATTAAGGCTGTTTGTATTAATTTGTACGTTCGATAATCGAAAACTTAAATTCAAGGTAAAAGTG
>PMTB01000211.1 GCA_003167475.1 candidate division FCPU426 bacterium
CGATGAAGCCAAGTCCACCATGTTTGATGTCGAGAGCGAATACGCGAAGACCACATTCAGGGGCGTGCCTCCATTTAAAGTGATGGGCGAGCTCATGGCAAGATGGCAGGACGTCGAGACATTCGGGATATCGCACGTGCACCAGACTTCGCTCGGAGGGACGCTCATGTCGCTCTGGACAGAGGGAATAGTTTCCCCGGACGTCGGCTTCAAGCTTAACCTGAATTTTGAGCGGCCCAACGACGAGGCCGATAAGGGAGACCTTCCGGAATATTGGGGGACCGGACAGAGGTTCCTCGATAAGTACACCATAGACCTGAATGTTTACGGATGGCAGATCAATACCGGATTTTTCTGGGAAGATATCACGCCGCTTATCGCGAAGGGGATTCTTTCGGACAGGCCGGCGTTTTTTGACCGCGATCCATATGTGCTTGAAGAAACCACAAAAGGGCATTTCGAGAACGCTTTCCTGCACTCATTTATCAAGCGCGGCGATATATGGTCAAAGCACGGTTTTTACGGCGTTGAATTCATGAACGAGGCGCTGCCGAGCGGGGCCATGTTCAAGATCATGGCCGGCAAGGCGGAAAAATTCGACGAAAGGTACGACAAACTGTACTTATACGAGTTCGCCGGCAGGGTTACACAGCCCATAGACCTCGGGATATTCTCGGGCTCGGAGGCGTCGCTGAACTTCTATAACGCTTCGGATGAAAAAGCCGAGGTTGAGACGCTCGCTCCGGATTCTGCCGGACCGAATTACCCGTCAAAGCCTTACGGTTATATACAGGCGGAGACGATAGCCGGCGCAGACGCAAAGCTAAAGATTACTAACGCCTTCAGCCTGAACGGGGAATATGAGCACTCGGATACGGGCAGTTACCTCCCGAAGCCTTTTGACCAGTACCTGCTCGATTTTCCTCCAAAATATGAGCAGGATGGGAGCGCTATTCTGCTTGATTCCACGCTGAAAAAGATAATACCGTTTGACCTGGAGGTTAAATATTCCAGGATTGACCCGGGTTATCTGGGGCGCGCGTCGGCTATAACCGACACCACCAGCAGGACCGTTAACGCGGCAGGCACGGGCGTAAACCTTTCATGGGATTCATACGCCGGGGACCCGACGCTTTTATACAACAATATGTCAAGGCTCGACGCGAGGGTGACGGTGGAAATGCCGGTTTCCATGGGCTTTCTTAATTTGAATTACGGAAATTCCAGCCAGATAAACCCTACCACCAACCTTATATATGTGGACCATTATCTTTTCGGCAACAGGCTCACCGGCGCCATGTGGTGGCACGCGTTTTTCGCGCAGTACGGCTATCCGGTTGCGGGCAGGGATAACGGGTTCTACGCTTACAATGCCATAGACCATCCCGAGATACCCATGCAGGGAACCGGACAGAGGTACATATTCTCCGACACATGGCTAGCCAACAAGGAAATGATAAAGTCCACTTATCCCGGTTCGGACGGCTCCGTGAAATACACCACAAACGCTTCGGTGGAATTCAAGTTCTCGCTGCATAAGCTTTTTGAGGCGCTCGGCACGCCCACGAACAATATGTTCCTGGAAGTATACGACGAACTTGACACTTTAAGGCCGGGGACGGATATCATGCCCACTTTTGACCCGGCAACGCTTTTCTCCGAGAATTTATTTGACACATTCATAGTATACAGCCTTACGCGCAAGACCAGCCTCATGTTTGAATACGCTTTTGAGAGATGGGCCACAAGATATTCCAAGGTGGGCTACGCTTTCGACGCTCTCACGGGCACATATCTATACAAGGACCTGGCGATAGACTACCTGGACCAGAATTTTGGCGTGGGTTTTGATTATGATTTTGCGCCGAGGACCTCGCTTTATATCAGGATAAAAAGGTTCATGCACAATGATATGGTTGCCGCTTCACAGTGCTTTAACGGCTGGTATATGGGATTTGAAATCAAAAATTTCTTCTAATTCGGAGGTATAGTAAATGTTAAAGAAAATCGCTATTTTGCTCGCTGTATTGCTGGTTCCGGTGTTTGTCATGTCGTCCGGGGATACGATAGGGCGTGACAACTGGACCTATCAGGATTTAAAATCCCTAAGCGACGCGGGGATAATAACAAAACCGCTCACCAAGGACACACTGACAAGGGCCGAGGTCGTGGAATACATAAATGACGGCGTGCGCAACGTGCTCGCCGCCAACAAACCCCTGGCATCGTCATCATCCGACGCGGAACTGGCCGGGCAGATAGACAAGCTGTACAACCTTGTCAAAGCCTACATGACGGATATGATGAAAACCGAGCAGAAACTGGACTCCATACTCGAGACCATCGGCGACCTGAAGGTGAAAAAAGAATCGATTGAAAAGAGGCAGGACAGGCTTTTGAACGCCATGGGCATGAGGATAAACGGGGAATCATCCGCGTATATGACCGACCTCTTATTATACGGAAGTAATTATATAGCAATGGATTCGCCGGACAAGCGTTACAGGCCCATCACACAGTACCTTGACCTTAAATTTTCCCTGAACGCCACGAAGGAACTTTACTCGGAAGCGACTTTCAGGGTTGAGAACGTGTACGGAGGCTTCTGGGGTTCCATGGATATATACGGTTTAAGAAGGTTCTTCATACAGGGGCAGTACCCCATCTCGTTTGTATTCGGCGATTTCCAGGCCAAGATGACTCCTTTCACTTTGTGGGCGGACGATGACGAGAAACCGTATGAGGCGAAAGTGTTCGCAGATAAAAGGGAAATGAACAAAAAGGAACTTTATCTTTAGGACAATACGTGGACATTGTCGGGCGGCAAAGCGCAGACCATAATGGAACTTTTTGACACGGTTGACGTGGATATAACCCTCCTCGGAGCCAGGCTAGGAGCCGCGAGCAAGTACAATTACCAGTTATACGATCCTTCATCGGGTATATTTGTCCCGTTTACCTACCTGCATGACCAGTATCTTTTCGGCGGCAGTGTTTCTTCCGGCGTACCCGATATGCTGAAAATAGGCGTAAACTATACCGAGATAACGGACTCAAAAGATACGGGTTCGACTCCGACGGCGCCGTCGCTGGATAACTATGTGACCAGCGTAAACGGTGAACTCAAACTGAAATTCGGCGAAGGCTCGCAAGCCAAGGTAAATGCCGAGTTTGCGGACTCGCATTACACAAATAACAAGTGGTATCAGAATTACATAACCGACACGGCCATAAAAGCCGGGGCAGAGGCGACCTTTATGAACTCAACCCTCTCAGCCAGCTACAGCGCGGTTGGAAATTCGTACACCGCGTATGCGGCGCAGACAAGGATATACAATTTCAACATTGCGGTGCCTTACCTCACCCAGAACAGCATGTGGAACATAGCGAACAAACCGCCTTCGTACAATATGCTTTACCCTTTCACGCAGTATAACCCGACTATTAACGTAAGTTACGGCAATCCGTCCGGTTCGGCCGCGACCGGCCTGGCTTACAAGGCCACGAACCTTCTTTTCTATCCGATATATGAAAATAACACCATGCCTTACGGCGATTCGACCCCGAACAGGGACAGTCTGGTACTTAAATATTCGGGCAATTACCTTGACGGTTTGATACAGCCGTCGGTGAAGTACCAGATGGCCAATGAGATTGTGACCAATCTTGCGGTAACCTACACGGTCAAACCGAGGGATTTTTCCGTTGTTGAAGCAGGCGTGAAAAGCGAATTCACCCTCGGAATACCATGGGCTTTGACAGTTGGTTATAAATCAGAGGATACAAATAACGGGCAGACGAACTCTATAGCGTTCACTTCGAACACACTGGATGCCGGGCTGGAAGCCACTATAATCAAAAAGAAGTTAATGGCGTATGTCGGTTATAAGGACATAGCATTCAACGGTACGGAATATATGCTTTCGTCCGGGTCCTACAGCCTGTTTAATTTCGACGACACTATATCAAGCGTGGGCGTCGGGTTTGAGTATAATATAGCGAAACCGGCCGTTATTGGCATGTCATTTACCAACACTCTTCTGGCGTTCAATAAGTTCCCGACGGCCAATTATGACGCCCAGGAATTTGACATTAAAGTATCAATAAGCTTTTAATAGTTGGCAGGGAACTTGATTTCAGTTGAAATATTGAGTATAATTTAAAGGAGGAATGCGTTATGAAAAAGGCAATTGTTTTTGTATCAGTTTTGGCAGTATTGTTCTCGGTTTCAGTATTCGCCGCGAAACCCTCGGCAACACTTCCTGTTATCACGGGCGCAATGACAGTGGACGGCTCGCTCGCTGACTGGAAAGCCTGCGGAATCAAGCCTATCCTGATAAACACCAAGGATCAGGTCGCAATCGGAGTTCCTTACTGGCTCGGCGCGGAAAAACAGTCGGCCGAAGTTTATGTCGCTTTTTCCGGCACTACTCTTTATATGGCCGCGAAAGTTACAAGCCCGAAGGGACTTAAGAACAACAAGACCGATGGCAACATATACGACGGGAACGGCATAGAACTTTTCATCGGTTTTGACAACTCGGATCCGGGCAGGGAAATGTATACGGAAACGGATTATCAGTTCGGGTTCTCGACAGGCGATTATTCAAAAGCGAATAAAAAGTACGCGGTCAAACCGTCGGTGTTCTGTTTTAACCTGGCGAAAACCGTGGCAGGAGCCAAGATCGTTACAAAGCCGGTCGAAGGCGGATATATTATTGAGGCTTCCATTCCCGCGGCTTTCCTTGCAGGTTGGGACGCCAAAGACGGCGGAGAAATAGGTTTTGATATAGGCGTGGACGACATAGGCGAAAAGGGCCTCGGCCGCAAGATACAGATGACATGGTCCGGCGATAAAGACGGATACAAGAACCCCAAAGGCTGGGGCAAGGCTGTTTTAAAAGCGACAAGCTGCAAATAGTTTTTTAATTAAACATAAAACTGCGGGAACGGCCTCAAAAGCCGTTCCCGCAGGATAAATGCAGGGTCCGGAGATTATGACGGCGAAATAAAGGGCTTCTTAAGAGCCGCTTGTTTGCCCGCCATAGAACGGGTAATAAAGAAAAAAGAAAGCAGGTATATTATGAATAAAAAGTTGATTATATCTTTGTTGGCGTTCTCATTTATATTGTTCAACGGATGTAAAAAGAATCCGGTGGTTCCGGCGGCAGCGTTGCCGGCGCCGCTCGCGGCACCTTCTTATCCTTTGTCCGTTGTCTTTGAGGACTGCGAGGACAATGACAATGTGGATAATTTCGGAGGTTTCTGGTTCACGTATGACGATACAAAAGCGCCGAACTTCGGCAAGTCTGTTGTTTACCCGAGGAACGGCGCGCTTTATACTATGGCGCGCGTCGGTCCTGACTGGGATTCCGTTCATTACGGGCCGAATATTTATGCGGCTGAAATGACCGGAACTGTTTATGAATGGAAAAAACCATACGTGGCTTTTATAGGGGAAGGCATACAGATGGGGCCGACGGAAAATCCAACCAACCTTTACAATTTTACAGGTATGAGCTTTTGGGCAAAGGTAGGGCCGACGGACCAGATACATACTGCAGGGCCGTATAGGATAGCCCTTAAAACCCCGATAACTATAAATCCCGACATGACGCTATATGATTATTATGGATATACTTTTACCCCGTCAACTACTTGGACGCAATATAACGTCACATTTGCAAGCGATTTTGTGCTGGCTTTTTCGGCTACTCCGCCGCCGCAATACCAGCCCGGCGGTTCAATCGGCGGAGGGGAGCCGCAATACAGGATAGATTCAATGAAAAATGTAACGGATATACAGATACAGACGGACAATCCGATTCCGCAGACGCCGGACCCAACGGTGTCTTTCAATGTGGATTTTTGGATTGATAACATAGTCCTTTACAGGAACTGATATTGAAAAAAAGACCGTGATTTCTAAAATATTTTTGGAGGTGTAAAGTATCATGAAAAAGGTTTGGACAACTGTACTGGCAATTTTCATTGTAATGGCACTTGTTGTAATCGGTTGCAGCAAGAAGAAAAATATCGTTGTGTCGCCGGATGACCTGGGTACTGCGACAGCCTCCCCGACTGCGGTATCGCCCAACACAGCGACGGTTACCCGCACGTCAGTTCCGCCGGGAAGCACGAATACCTTCACGCCCACCCAGTCGCCGACACCGGCATATTCCAGGCCGCAGGGATGGATAGACGATTGCGAAGACGGAGCAAGCATCGACACAGGGAACGTATGCGATTTCAACGGAGACAATCCGGCTCCCAATGTCGGAGGATACTGGATAACATTTGACGACGACGACTGGTCAAATCCTTACCCGACCGCCGGAACGCCGGGTTCCACAGTGCCTGCGGGAAAATCAAACTGCGGTACTTCTTATGTTTGGCCGGAATCACAGACATGGGCAGTAAGGCTCGCCGTAGCTACGCCGGGGCCATTTTCAATGACAGCGCCCGGATATCCCTCATCGCCTTATGGCGGCGCGTATTGCGCGAGGATGACCGGATATGTCACGGTAAACACCATAGCGACTAAGCCCGCGTCAGAAACCCAGACAGGTTTCCAGTACGGATTTATCGGAATGGGAGTACAGCTTACAAGCACGGCCGGCGCATCAGGCGGCTGCATGAAAGTCAACATAAGCGGATATACAGGGGTGCAGTTCTGGGCCAGGAGTACTTCCAATGGCGGAGCCGGAGCGGCCTTTGAGTGCAAACTTCCATACACGCCGAACACAAACTGCGACGACCCGATACTCGGTACGCTTGACGCTTTCAATGACTACGCTTTCCACTTTACGGTAACTAACGCGTGGACCAAGTTCACAGTTCCTTTTGTGGGTGCCGCGCCCAATCACTTCGCGCAGGCAGCAGGTTGGGGAACGGTTGTTACTTTGGCAAACGTTCTGGCAAATGCCTCGGCAATACAGTTCCAGTCAGACTGCCAGTGCCCTTACTTCCTGGCGCCGACAGGTTCTGTTGACCTTGAGATAGACGACATACAGCTTTATCACTGATAAATAGCAACATCTGACATACCCCGGGTTCCGCGCTTAAATGCGCGGAACCCGGGAAAATAAATAAGGGAGAATACCGTGAAAAAGTCTTCATACTGGTTGATTGCGGTTATCGTTGCCATCATATCTTCATCATGCGCGGGGGTAATAGGCTTAAAAACCCCGGTGCTCACAGGCGGTAAAATAGAAACCAAGGGATATGTGGCGAAAAAACCGCCCGTACTTTTTGACGATTTTGAAGCCGGCTCCGTCATAGGCGCGTACGCGTACGCGAATACCGCGGGATCGGCGTCGGCCAAACTCATGATAAGCGAACCCGCGACAGACAAGGCGCACGGCGGCAGTTACTGCGCAAAAGCTGTTTTCGACACCGGCACAAACGCGGACTGGGGCTGCGGCTTCGGATGCCAGTCCACTTACGGCGGCGGGTATATAGACGCGACAGGGCACGAGTACCTGTCCATGTGGGTAAAGGTAAACGAAGGGGTATCTTATTATATATTTGTCAATGAAGCGGCCGCAAACGGGGCCGACGGCGAATTCTGGAACGGCCCGTCCATGACCGGTTCGGGCGACTGGCAGCTTTATGAAGTGCCGTTTGAGGATTTTTACAAGAATATTTACTCCGGCAACCAGAGCGGGAATAACGTGATGGACCTGTCAGGCCTCGGGACCGTGGGCGCCCAGCTTGCCGGCGCGCAGGGCAAGGGCACTTTTTTTATGGATGATATATCATTTAAATAAAGAGTTGGGAGGATTAAGTGAGAAAAATAACTGTTGTATCGATATTGACGTTGACGGCGTTTTTATTTGCCGGCTGCGCCGGGGTCATGACATTCAGGAACCCCAATAAATCAAAGGAAGCAAAAATTGCCGGCGGGGCAAAAGCGGTACAGCCGGTTAAATTCGAGGATTTTGAGAACGGCACGCTGGTAGGTTCATACGGTTACGCGAATACAGCGGGCGGCGCGAATGTAAAGTACGCGATCGGCGATCCGTCAGCTGATAAAGCGCATGGCGGGCAGTACTGCGCAGTGGCCTCTTACAACACCGGAACGAACTCGGACTGGGGTTGCGGTTTCGGGAGCGCCTCATCATACGCTTCAGGCGGTTATTTTGACGCGGGTGGAAGGGACCATATCACATTTTGGGCGAATGTCCCCGAGAATGTGACTTTTTATGTATTTATAAATGAAGCTTCGGCAAACGGGGCTGACGGTGAATTCTGGAACGGGCCTTCGATAACAGGTTCCGGTAAATGGGTGGAATACTCGGTGCCTTTTGACGAACTGTTTAAAAATATCTATTCCGGCAGCCAGATGGGTAATAATGCCTTTGACCCGCAGGGAATAGGAGTGGTGGGTTTCCAGATAGGCGGAAACCAGGGCAAGGACAAGTTCATGGTGGACGACATCTGGTTCAAATAAATTCAAAACATTCAGATAGGTGAGAGTAGATAGTAGATAAAACAAAAACAAAAAAGCGGGCGAAAGCCCGCTTTTGTTTTTTATATTGTTCTGCCTTATCTACTCTCACCTTTCACCTATCTGAATGTTTTGATCCCCCCCGGTTTGACCGGGGGGGTGCGAGGGATGTTGAAGCGTCCGGTTAGAGACGCCGCAATCCCTGTTTCATGAAAATACAGTAAAGGCCCCTTATATGGCCCTGCACATCTTATACGACATAATTGCGTGTTGAAAAGTTCCAAAAAAATGCCGGCCGGGTTTATCGATTAAACAGTTTATTAAATAGTTACGGGTTAAATTACCCGCAGCTTGCTGCGTTAGAACAAGGGCCGCAACCCTACAGTCCGCAGAATACGGATAATGGTTGCGAATCTTGTAAGTAAGGCAGGGTTCAATACTCCGTCAGCTCTGTTGCGGGGATGCATTATTGAAAAACTTTAAATGATGGGTTTTACATTGACTTGCGATAATAACAGCGTTATAATAGTATTGGTGAGGTAGACTCGAGGAGAGCGCATGAAACTTGTTTTTAAACGCATATCTGCCATAGTTCTGTTTTTTTCTTTATTTTCCGCTTTTATTTTTCCCGCCCCCGTATCCGAACAGGTCATCGTGGACCAGTTCGGCTGGAGGACAGCCGATAAAAAGGTGGCTGTACTCGCAAAACCCATCACTGGCCAGAATTCAGCCGTTACGTATACGCTGCCCGCAAACGGCGCCGCTTTTCAGGTCCGTAGGGCCTCGGATAATTCAACCGCTTACGCGGGCACCGTCACCAGTTTCAACGGCGGCGCGACAAACGCGCAGTCGGGTGACCAGGCATGCTGGGCCGATTTCACGGCTTTAACCGCGCCGGGGACCTATTATGTTTATGACCCGACCAATAATGTCCAATCGTATAATTTTGACATAAGGGACGATATTTTTAATAATATCCTCAAGACCGCCGGGAGATTCTTTTTTTACCAGCGCTGCGGCGGGAATATTGACGCGGCCCACGGCGGCAACTGGAACCATACCGCGTGCCACGAGGGCGCAAACCAGGACCTCGCCGCGCACCTTTGGAACCTGAGCGCGGACCAGGGGCAGCCAAAGGACGTGCATGGCGGCTGGCACGACGCGGGGGACTTTAACAAGTATGTGCCTTTCACCCTTGACGCGGTGTTCGCGCTCATGATGGCATACGAACTCAACCCTGCCGCTTTCGGAGACGACTGGAACATCCCGGAGTCTGGCAACGGCGTGCCTGACGTGCTTGACGAGATAAAGTGGGAACTTGACTGGATGCTGAGGATGCAAAACGCCGACGGCTCGGTCTGCAACAGGGTTGGCGTGCTTAATTATATCACTGCTTACCCCCAGAATGATTCACAGACAAGGTATTATACATTGCCCACAACCTGGGCGACTTCCACGTTCGCAGGACTGGCCGCCCATGGCGCGAGGCTTTTTGCCGCTTATAACGCGCAGTATCCCGGCTACGCGGGCACGCTGACAACGGCTGCTCAAAACGCATGGACCTACCTTGCCGCCAACACTTCAATGACGCCTGCTTCCGGCGCAGACGGCGGAGGCTCCGGCGGAGGAACGGGATTTGCGGCCGCCGACGGCAACGGCAGCGCCGCTGACGACGCCAGGCGCAGGCTCTTTGCCGCGGCAGAACTCTATAAGACCACTGGCACGGCTATTTACAGGACTTATTTTGACGCGAATTATAATTCGGCCGCGCTCACAGACGCGGGGCATCAGCCTATCACGAGTAATTTTTTTGACACATCGTCGTCATGGATTGACGAGATGGGTATGATAGTTTACGCGTCCATAAGCGGTTATGCCGTGAATGCGGCGGCGGTTGCCGCGATCAAGACATCCTTAAAGAACGGGATAGAAAATAATGTGGTGGGCAACTATACGGGGAATGCCGACCCCTACAGGTCGTATATGTGGGACGGCCATTATTGCTGGGGATCTAACCAGATCAAGGCGCAGTGGGCCTCTTTGCCGATATACGGCATATACCTGAATGTAAACGCGGCGAATAATGCCCTTTACAAGGAATGCGCCGAAGAATACCTGCATTATTTTCACGGAAGGAATCCGCTGTCATACATATATCTTTCAAACATGGGGTCAAAAGGGGCCAACCTGACATCGGGTAAATCCGTCATGCAGATCTACCACGGCTGGTTCTATGCGGGTTCGCCTTTATACGACGGCGCTTCCTCCACTTACGGACAGGCGCCGGGCATGCTTGCGGGAGGGGCCAACCAGTTCTATGATGTGGCATCCGTAATACCGCCGGCGAGCCAGCCTCCGCAAAAATCATTTAAGGACTGGCACATCGGCTGGAACGGGACTTTTGATGAACATTCATGG
>PMTB01000160.1 GCA_003167475.1 candidate division FCPU426 bacterium
CCAGTAAAGGCTGGTGTCTATATCCTGTATGAATAATCCGAAGTTCAATTTCTTGCCCCACTGCGGTAGCGGAATCTGGTACAGCACTCCCATGTCAAGTCCGAGCCCATGCGCAATGCCCTGCAAATTTACCCCGCCGGAGGTTGTATATGACGCCGTTGAATTATAATTGAGGTATTTTACATTGAGCCCGACCGAAAATGTCCTCTCAAGGTTCAGGTTTGAGGCAAAACTGCCCATGACCGTGAATTCTTTGGTATTGTTCTTATCCCCGTGTATGAGTGATAACACGGAAAGCTGCCAGGCCGTATCCTGAAAGAACGGCGAGCCGAAAGAAAGGAATGTGTACCATTCTTTTCCGTTCAGTAGCGGCCCAAGGAACAGGTTCAATTCCGACCTGTCAAGCTGGGTCAAACCGGCCGCGTTCCAGTAAACAGCGCTTCCGTCGTCGGAAATTGCGCCAAAAGCGTCTCCCATGCCCGTGGCCCTTCCGCCTATGCCTAAAACTCCGCCTTTATCAAAAGCTCCCCCAAAAGCAAATGCCGCAAAAAACACGAACAACGCGGTCAATAAAGCAGACTTTTTATTCATTTTTCACTCCTAAAAATTGGGATATATTGCCTCACCGTTCAGATTAACGCTGGCGCCGCGGAGCATCTGTTCCACAGAGATAGTGCCTCTCTGGTAGTTTTCCGCCTGCGCGATCGGAACGGTCAAATTCATATTATTATTTCCGCCGTAGATGGCGTTGATTCCGATCTTATCAACCGAGTAACCCAGACTCTCCGCAATCGACCTGACCATGAGCCCCATTTCCTTCATGACATATTTGGGCAGGGTATTTGTCGTCACATAGTCCATGTTGAATTCTTTCTCACCCTCGGCGTTGGTGGAGATGTATGCGGACCTTATCGTGCCGGAATCAATGTTCGGGAAACCGACCATATTGACGGCGCCGGCCGGGCCGGTCACGCCATTGGCTCCGGTTGCCGGAGTCCCCTGGGGAACCGGCGTCGCGTTATACACTGCTGCCGGCAGAGGAGGTTCCTGCGGCGTGGGTTNNTTTGCTTTCTTGAATTCTTCAACCTGCTTTTTCGCGTTTGATGCTTCCAGCACATCGTCCTTTTCATCCCTTGCCTTTAACTGGTTCAAAAGCTGCCTTAGCTTGTCCAAAGCCTCGGGACTGACGTTTTCCAGCACAGGCGTATAAAGTTTAACTGTCTGTACAGGAGTCGACGATGTGCTTCCCAGCTTGTCGGTTGCTTCAAATATGAAAGTATATTCGCCGTCGGGCAAGGGCAGGTATTTATTGTCCGCCCCGTTCCAGACTATCTGCGACGGCGGGTTGCCTATGTCAACGTAAGTCTTTACAAGCGTGTTGTTTTTGTCGAGGATATTAAGGGCCCACCTGTCTATGCCTGCTTTTGAAGAGGCGTTAAGCTTGAAGATTGCGGTCTCGCCGTTTTTCGGGGCGAAAGAAATGGGCTCAACAGCAGCGAAAACATCGGGCGTGGGCAGTGTTCTTTTAACCTTGCCCCACATCCAGGTCAGGGTGATCCAGTGGCTGTCGCCTTCATTTTCGGCTTTTGAGTCAAACGGGATCCCGCGCATATACGCGTAATCAATGCCGATCAAATACTTCGCGGACACTCCGAAAGACATCCTCCACGGCTGCTGGTTCATAGGGTAAACCAAGCCGGTTCGTATCGCAAAATGGCCGTCAATAAACCACTGTTCGAAACCGAATTTAAGCCTGTTGGTCTCGTTCCTGAAAACACCCGGGTCGTTAACCGCGTCCCAGTCCACGGACAGGCTGGTTATTTCTTTTTCTATGAGTTCCGTCGTCCTCATTGACATGGCGACCGTCGAGGTGAAATAAAGCGGTTTTTCAACTCCGGTGGTAAAATACTTCGCCCTGCCGGAAATATCGCGGAGCATGATGCCTATGTTAAAATCTTTTAGGAATTCGATTATGCGCAGTTTATATAGAAAACCTATATCAACGGCCCATGCCCAGGCATTGTAGGTGTCGCCGAGCACTTTTGCGGCGTCAGCGTCGGTGAACTGGTACTTGACGTTCAGGCCAAAATCAAAACTCTTGTCGCTTGTAAGCGACGTGGCGTATGTAAGCACTACCTGGTTTTCCTGAAAAGGGAGATTGATATACTTCCTGTACATGCTTCCGAGCAGAGCCTGATCCGAAGGCACTATGTTGCCGTACCAATCGGAATACATGCCGGGGCCCATGAACAGGGGCTGCGTATTGTAAAGGTCTCCGGCCACCGGGCCTATGCCGGGTCCGGGAATCACTATCCTGTCGGGATATCTGCCTATCGGGTGGTAAAGTTTTTCATAGGATAAAGCGAAATACTGGCCTCCAAGGGCCATGTCAAAAGTCCCGAAGTTTGTATAAGGAATTCCCTTATATTCGCTGCCGCCTGTCCAGGACAATTCATTATGGTCCATCTGGGCCAAACCCGCCGGATTATAGTACACGGCGGAAGCGTCATCCGCAATCGCGGTAAATGCCTCTCCCATTCCCAATGCCCTGGCCCCCACTCCGTAAGGGTTCCATTTGTTAAAAAACGGGTCCTGTACTTTTTCCCATGTTATCTTAAGTGTATCGGAAAAATCATCTGAAAAAATAAAACAATTAACCGCAAAAACCAAAATAAATAAAGATAAAAACAGGACTATGCTCTTGCGCACAATAGCCTCCCGATGCGTATAATATTCCAATATGTAAAAACCTGTTGCAACTTTATTACTTTGCAAGTATTTAAATTTAACATAATATTTTTTTTATGTCAATTTAATTTTTTCACCCCTTTAAAATAAGGAGAAAAACAGAAACCAGCAGCCGCAAACGAAAGGTTTTATTGCAAAAAGCAGCATAAATACAAGCAGTTTTCAGAGTTTTTTAAGCTATTGTAGACGGTGTTTTAGGGTTTTCCAAAAAACACGGCTGTTTTGAAATGTGCCATTAAAACGTTTTTTTTACGAAAAACCGCAATAAAGGTATGCCACGAATTTCCCGCGCCAAAAAACAGCCGCTTACAGCCTTTTCTTAAACTCGGTCATATTTTTCCTGTATTTGACCGGAACGAACTGCCTTTGCAACCGCGGATTCAATCTTTCTTTTATTCCCATGGCCTCAAAGTATTTTATCCACATGGACTTGTATTCTTTTTCTTCCTTTGTATTCTCCGGCATCTCAAAGGACAGCACTTCCCTGTAAAGGCTTTGTGACCCGTCATAAAAAACAGCGGTATTTCGCTTCATGTCATGTATGATCCAGTCCTGGGATGAAAGCCTGCGCTTAAAATGGGGAGCCAATAAAAGTATGATATTACAGTCCGGTTCTATCCCGGCGTAGAACATCCCGGGTTTTATTTCTTCAAACCTCAGGAAACCCTTGAACCTGTGGCACTCCTTTTTAACCTGTTGCGCGGCTTTGTAAACCCTCATTACGGCATCCTCGGAAAGCATTCCAGCGGAATCCCTGCCGTTGTCAAGGACAAACCGTATAAAATCAAATATTTCGGATTCAATACCGCGTTTCCCGGTCAAAAAGGCCCATTGCATCATATTATAGCTGTCGCTCCCCGCGGCTTTGATAAAACTGTCACGGAGGAGCGTAAATTTGCCATCATCCGCTTCTATAAATAATTTTTCACTAAACATGTCCTCCTGCGTGTTTTCATCTTTTTCCTTTGCCATTGATCCTTCGGCAAGCGTTCCGCCGATAATGCCGTGGTAAACGGTCATAATACCCGTCCAGGTGCCGTCGTAAAAATACGTTTTATCGGACATAGGTGTCCTCCTTTATTAATTACTATTCGTCATTGCGGGGAGCGTGCCCTTCCGCGACGAAAGTCCACCATGTACCCGAGCTTATGCGAGTGGTACATGGCAATCTGACCTCAATCAAAGCCCGCGAAAACTGATAAAACAAATCTTAAATACGAGAGCTTATCGTGGAACAGGGAT
>PMTB01000031.1 GCA_003167475.1 candidate division FCPU426 bacterium
TTCTACGGACTGTAGGGTTGCGGTATTTGTTCTAACACGGCAAACTGCCTGGAATTTGCCTTTTATCATTAAAGGCACTTTAAAAAACACAATTTATGTTATAATAAATCAATTAATTTAATGGAGGTTTTGGCACTCATGAAAATCTACATCACCGGCGGCACGGGCTTTATCGGGTCCTACGTTGTTNNATTAAGGCTCTCAGCGAGCAGAAGCATGATATCACCATCCTTGCCCGTCACCCTAAAAAGGTCCCGGCTCTTGCCAAGCTTCCTGGGGTTAAGATTGTCGAGGCTCCTATGGAAGATATGGACGCTATCAAGGCGGTTATGAAGAAACCTGACGCCGTCATCCATGTCGCGCTTTGCTGGGGGGATACCGGGCCTGATATGCTTGTCAACGAGACACTGACTTCCGTGAAACTTATCGAGCTTTCCGTCAAGGCGGGGGCAAAGCACTTTATATTCACTTCCTCAACGGCCACCCACGGCAGCCTGCTGCAGACCGCTGATGAGTCCGCGCGGCCCAGGCCTAATGACTTTTACGGCGCCACGAAAGGCTCTGTCGAGCTTTTCATGTCCGCCTATTCCGCTTATCATAAGAATATACAGTTCAATACTGTACGGCCGGGCTATACTTTTGGCGACCCTGTGGTCCCCGGGGCCAGCATGGAAAACGACAAACGCTTCTTCAATATATGCGACAGGGCAAAGGCCGGCAAGCCTATAGAACTTATCAAAAATGACGGCACGCAGTTTATCTGGGCCGGCGACCTGGCAAAAATATATACCAAGCTCCTGCAGAGCGGGTTCCATAATGAGACTTTTTACGGGTTGGCGCGGAACTTCGTGACATGGGAGCAGATAGCAAAGTGGGCCGTAGAATATACGCGCAGCAAAAGCAAGATCAATTTAAAGGACCTCGGATGGGGCGACCGGCCTTATCTTTTTAATGTCGATAATATAAAGAAACATTTCCAGCTGTCGTTTAATTCGGATACGCAGGTAAAAGAGCATGTGGAGTTTTTGCTGGAAAATCCTAAGACATACGCAAAGAAGAAACCCTGACCCTGCACCACTCGCGGTGCTCGGGTTCAGGGTTCGACGTATAAAACACGTTAATAATAAACTTTAAATATTTACCTCTTCTTAACCTTTATATATTTTGACTTAAATTCCGTAACTTTATAACCTGCTTTTACAATAACGCATCCTTTTTGTCCGGGAACGCATTTATTTTTCAAAAGCATGCAATCTTCGTTCTTTTCATACCGGCAAAATGAACTTTCCATTGTTTAAATTTCCTCCGGAAATTTAAACAGCTGTAACCAACTTCACTTCCGGCAGTTCTTCCATCAGCCTTGCTTCCACTCCCTGTTTCAGGGTCACTGTCGCCATAGGGCAGCCGCTGCACGCGCCGGTCAGTTTTACCTTTACTTCGCCTGTCTTTTCGTCAAAAGAAACAAACTCTATGTCCCCGCCGTCGCCCTGCAGGAACGGCCTTAATTCTTCGATTACTTTTTTCACTTTTTCAACCATGATATGACCTCCGTAAAATTTAGTTTAATAACTTTATAACAAGAGCAGGTATATTTCAAGGCTTTTTGTTTGTATATCACCTTCTTGGTGATATTATAGCAAGGCGGGAGGTGTTTGTCAAGAATTGTTTTTTATACCGCGTAGAGCGGCTGCTTGCTGCCGCTCACCTTTGGCATTGAGACTAAAGCCCACGTCAGAGAGGCAGCAAGCAGCCTCTCTACGCAACGGTCTGCCTTGCGGCGTGTGGATAAATTTTTAATTGCCCTCATCACTTAAGTTCATTTATCTTTCTCGCGAATTCCGCGGCTTTATCTTTTCCCATAGTAAGTTTTGCCGATACATTGACCCAGAATGCCAGTTTTTCCAGGTGGAAAGGCTCTATGAGTTCAAACTCCTGGTTATCCATATGGCCCTTTGTCTGCCGGTCAAGGAACTTTTCGGCGCCCGGGCCCAGATATTCCGCTGCTATTGCAAGGACTTTTTGCGCTGTGTCAGTCATTTGCCCGGCCATCCTTTTTTTCAATTGTTAACTAACTTGTCATGTTTTTCTAAAGCGTTTTACGAACTGTGCCTTATTTCATGATAAATTTATTTGATTTTCCTGCCGATAAATTCCGTGAATTTTATATGTATGCTGTGAGAAGTTTTTGCCATAAGATTCTCCTATCTGTAACAGTATATACAAACCGAACCGGAGTGTCAATAATGGAAAAAAGCCTTTATTTTTATGGATATCCTGTGGGCCGTATGGGATTTTGGTTTGGACGTTGTTGTTGAATTTGCATTTGTAGGGGCGGACACATGGCGTAGTCACGCGCAGCGCGAGTCCTCCCCTACAAGTGCAGATAAAAATAAAAAAAGGCGATGAAGAAGAGTATTATAGTAAAGGTGAGGGAGCTTTTTTATAATGACTCTCTTTTCATCGCCATACTTATGACAGTCCCGGCTATGAAAAGTTTCGGGGTTTTTTCCTACATCCCTTTAAGCCGCGCTATCCTTGCTTCCAGGGGCGGGTGGGTCGAAAAAAGCGTTTCCACATCCATCTTGTTCGGCGCCGATATATACAGGTTTTCCATGCCTTCATTAAGTTCTCCGGGCGGCGCGTAATCGGCCTTTATCTTTGCGAGCGCGTCCACAAGCCCCTGCGGGTACCTGGTCAAAAGCACGGCCTGCGCGTCAGCCAGGTATTCCCTCTGCCGCGATACGGCAAAATTGATGATCACTGCGACGATAGGCGCGATGATGGCTGCGGCCACGGCAATAACGATAAAAACCAATCCGTTCTTCCCGCCGGCCCTGCGCATCGAGCTGCGAAAAATATTTCTCTTGATCAGCCCGGCAAGTATGCCGACCATGCCGACAAGTATGATAGCGATGGTGCCGGTGAGTATGTCGTAATTTTTTATATGGCTCATCTCATGCGCTATGACGCCTTCAAGTTCCAGCTTGCTCAGCTTTGCGAAAGCGCCGGTTGTGATGGCTATGGCCGAATGGTCGGGGTCGCGGCCCGTGGCAAAGGCGTTTATAGCGTCGCTTTCGACAATGTAAACGCCGGGAGGTTTGATTCCTGCCGCGAGAGCGAGCCCTTCGGCCGATAAGTGGTACTGGGTATACATAGCCCTGTCCGCGTATACTGCGCCGCTTAAGGTCATGACGATAGAGTCGCTGTAATAGTAGGATGTCCAGGCTGATATGATGGAAAAAACGGACGCCGCGATAAGGCCTATGTAGGGGTTGCCGTAAAGCTCGGCGATGATATAACCAAGCCCGGAAATAATGATAATAAACATGAAAATCAGGATGAAAGTGATTCGCTTGTTTTTGGATATTTCTTCATATACCATAGTTTGGCACCTTAAATGAGCTGTCATTGCGAGGAGCGAGATCCTCAGCGACGAAGCAAACTCTGTTCTTTTGAAGGAACCTGCGTTT
>PMTB01000239.1 GCA_003167475.1 candidate division FCPU426 bacterium
CCGACTTTTTCCGCTACAGCGACTTTTTCGCAGACAGTTTCCCCGTCGCCGACGAATACCATAACTTTGTCTTATACCATAAGCCCCACAGCATCGGCTACGCCAACGGGAACACCTCCCACTGCGACATACACTCCGACATTTACTGCCACTTCGACAGGAACCCGGACAGTTTCGCCGAGCGCGACCGCGACCCCAAGCAGTTCAGCCACGGTTGTGGCCGCGACCTTTACAGGGACGGCAAGCTTTACGCGGACCGTGACAGCGGTAAACAGCCCCACAAATACGCCCGTGAATACTTTCACCAAAACTTTCACGCGGACAATAACCCCGAGCCTGACTTTTACAGCGTCAAATACAGCTACAATAACGCGTTCCGCCACGCCGACATGTACCCGTACTTTCACCGAAATATCTACAGCCACCGCGACCATGACGATGACTGCGCTCCCGACCGCCACGATAGGCTGGGGGAACAAGTTTGAGATACCGGGCATCCTGCCATACCCGAATCCCGTTTACGCGGATTAT
The DNA here is from genome assembly GCA_003167475.1 of candidate division FCPU426 bacterium. GTDB lineage: Bacteria > Oederibacteriota > PGYV01 > PGYV01 > Palsa-1178 > PALSA-1178. Next base: position 532 of record PMTB01000239.1, read on the forward strand.
ACGGACATGAAAATAAAAATATCGATAACGCAGCCGGCACGGGAATTAAAGCTGAGGATCTATACGGTCTCGTTCCGCCGCATAATGGAAGTGGAACTTGGGGCCGCCTCGTCAAAAGAAATCACGGTTGTCGTGCCGTTGTCGAAGCTTAAACGCCTTTCGCCGGGGACATATTATATGGTGGTCATTGGCAGTTCTGACAGCGGCGCAAACGCGGTTTCAAAGCCGCAGACGCTGGTCATCCTGAAATAAAGCGGTCATTTGATAGAGGAAACACGTAAAAATAGCGTTTGCCGGATTTGAGCAGGTTTACATGCCGGACCTTTCCAAGTGGTAAGGCTATTTTTTAGCACGTGAAAACACCCATATTTTAAAGAAAAAAAAATATAACGCAACTTTGCGAAAGTGCTTTTGTCTAATATTTAAGCGTTAAAGATTGTTTATGACGGATGTATTTGTTATAATTGAAACGGGACTTAAAGTGACTTTCAACCAGCATGTGCACGCGGATTAATTTTGACTAAAAGGCGGCGGTTGTTATGAAGAAAAGAATTTTCAAAAACCTTCAAATAATAATATCCGCATGCCTGTTTTTATCAATATCACACCTCGCGCTTGCCGCGCCGCCTGAACTCCATGTTGTCGGTAAGAATCTCCAGACTGTTTCAGGCGGATGCGTGGTGCGGCTGGTTGGGGTCGATGTTGACGGATTGGAATGGTCCCCTAACGGTTACGGGCCGCCAAGCGGAAATGCCGGGACCATTGGGCAGTCGATTACAGGGGCCGTAAATACATGGCACGCGAATTTTATGAGGGTGCCCATTAGCCAGGATTTCTGGTTCGGCCACACAAACACGCATGGCACAGCCAACCAGGCGAACTACAGGGGTTTTGTCGATAATGCTGTAAACACTGCATCAGGCCTGAATTGCTACGTGGAGATAGACCTGCACTGGTCGGGTACCGGTTCATGGGGCACTTCCGACGTGCAGGAGGATATGCCCGACGATAATAGCACGGCTTTCTGGACGGATGTAGCCACTCATTACGCGAACAACCCGGCCGTATTTTTTGACCTTTATAACGAACCCAAAGACGATACTTGGGCCATCTGGAAAGGCGGCGGCAACAGTGCTTCCGGATTTCATACTCCCGGTTTTCAGGCGCTGGTAAAAACCATACGCGACACAGGCGCGAAAAACATCATTGTGATCGGCGGGCTTGGTTGGGCATGGGATATGACAGGCATAGCTGCAAACGCGATAACCGATACAAACACGGCCGGCAATATGTCCGGCGACGGTATAATGTACGAGGCGCATATTTACGACAATAAGGGCGGGTCCAATGAAGCCGCAAAAATAGCTTTGTGGAATTCCAATGTTACTGTGGCGGTCAACGCCGGGTTCTGTGTGGACATCGGAGAGTTCGGGCCCGTGACCGACGGGAGCCAGGATGCGTCCGGGTGCACGCCTTTCGAATCAGACCTCTTATCCTGGATCAACGGGAACAATCCGGCAGGTTATGTGTACAATGCCATGGCATGGGATTTTAACACTGCGGCCGGGCCGCTGCTTTTGACGAACTGGAGTTTTGCCGCGACAGGCTGTCATGGCACGCAGGTCAAAAACTGGCTTGCCGCTGTCACTCCCGCGTCCTGCGGAGCCACTACCCCGACAAACACCCCGGTGCTGACAAAGACATTTACGCCGAGTTTTACAAAGACGGCAACCCCGACTTTCTCGAGGACCGCCACATTGACATATACAATGACTTTTACTCCGTCGTATACCCCGACCTTCACGATAACGCGCTCCATGACGCCGACCTTTACGCCAACCCGTTCCATGACGCCGACCTTTACCCCGACTTTCACCCCCACGACAAACGTACCCAGCTTTACTTTTACAAGGACCTTTACGCCGTCATTTACCGCGACCCCGACAATCACGCGCACCATGACTCCGACAATAACCCCAACTTTTACGCCGACAGTATTAATACCGAGCGCCACTTTTACCATGACCTTTACGCCTACCGGCTCGGCCACTGCCACGGTTACACGATCATTTACGCCCACATTCAGCCCGACTACAAATGTTCCAAGCGCGACGTTTACGCCGACAGCCACCCAGACAGCCACTAAAACAGCCACGCCCAGCATTACCTGCACGTCTACGGCCACGCTGACTTCCACAATACAGATATATTCGCCCACCATAACCC
>PMTB01000104.1 GCA_003167475.1 candidate division FCPU426 bacterium
GCATGGATTTATGGGGTTTTCCGACAGTATCATCCAGAAATTGCCGGAAAAGCCTTAAACCCAGGTCGGGTCCGGCCCAAGGGCGGGATAAATACCAACTCCGTTATATAACGGAAAAAAGAGGAAAAAATGCTTAGATACATGACAGCCGGTGAATCGCACGGAAAAGGACTGGTCATAATAATTGACGGAGTGCCGTCGGGGCTTAAACTGGATGAAAGCTGTATAAATCCCGTGCTCGCGCAGAGGCAGAAAGGCTACGGCCGGGGCGGCAGGCAGGGCATAGAAACCGACGCCGCCGATATTATTTCAGGGGTGCGTTTCGGCCTGACCACGGGCGCGCCTGTCGCGGTCATGATAAAGAACAGGGATTTTGAGAACTGGAAAAAAATACTTTCCGTCGGGGCCGTTTCAGGCGCTATTTCGGAGTTCAATGTACCAAGGCCGGGGCACGCCGACCTTTCCGGCGGTATCAAATACAACCATCATGATTTCAGGAACGTGCTTGAGCGGGCCAGCGCCAGGGAAACCGCTGCCAGGGTGGTGTCAGGCGCGTGCGCCAAAGCCATACTAAGGGAGATCGGTGTTGATGTTTTCGGTTATGTCATCAATATAGCCGGGGTACTCACGGATGAGGATACGCATCTGGGGATAGACGCGGTAAAAAAGAAAATATCGGAGCTTGACGGGAAATACGGCGCGAATTTAAGGTTCCCGGGCGGACATGAAATACCGGTAATAATACGAAAGATAAAAGCGGCTGTCGAAGATGGCGAGACGCTCGGAGGAGTGGTAAAGGTAATTACTTCGCGCCTGCCGGTGGGTTTGGGCGACTATACGCAATGGGACAAGAAACTCGACGCCAATATAGCAAGGTCGCTTATGAGCATACAGGCAATAAAGGGCGTGGAATTCGGGCTGGGTTTCAACTGCGCGGGGACGCCGGGGTCAAAGGTCCACGACGCCATCCACTACAGCGCAAAAAAAGGGTTCTACCGGTCCTCAAATAACGCGGGCGGCATCGAAGGCGGCATGAGCGACGGCGAGCCGCTGATAGTCAAAGCCGCCATGAAGCCCATTTCAACCGTAAGGAAGGGCATTGACTCGGTCAACGCCAGGACAAAAAAACAGGTAAAAACAATATATGAGCGTTCGGACATTTGCGCGGTCTCGGCGGCTTCAATAGTGGCCGAAGGCGCTGTCGCCTTTGAACTTGCGAACGCGGCCCTGGCAAAATTCGGGGGGGACACGATCGGCGAATTCAAATTAAACCATTCAAATTACATGAAGTATGTCAAAAAATTTTAAAAGATGAAAAATATAATATTGATAGGGTTCATGGGCAGCGGCAAGACTTCGGTGGGAATTAAAATAGCCTCGCTTACGGGACTGAAATTTGAGGATTTGGACGAGCGGATAGTAAGGGACTCAAAGACGCAGATAAAAGACATATTCGCGAAGTTTGGCGAGGATTATTTCAGGAAGCTGGAAACAAAGACCGCGAAAAAGGTTCTTAAACCCGGCAGCATGGTGGTATCCACCGGCGGGGGCATAGTGACAAGGCCGGAGAATTTTGTCGTGCTTAAAAAAGGCGGCACTGTGGTTTACCTTAAGAATTCTTTCGCGGTCTGCGCGCGCAGGCTCAGGGGCTGCATTGACAGGCCTTTGTTTGACAGTGCAAACCTCGGGAAAACAGAAAAACTTTTCAAGATGCGCCAAAAATTCTATGATAAGGCCGCTGATATCNNCCGCTGATATCACTGTAAATACCGGAAAAATGAGCGTTTTACAGGCGGCAAAAGAAGTTATAAAAAAGGCGGGTATAAAGGTTGAAAAAAATAAGGCTTGAACTTAAGGATGATGCCTACAATATTTACATAGGCAGCGGAATACTCGCGGAAGCGGGACGGCTGCTTGCGGCGATTACGGGACGGCAAAAGGCCATGATAGTCAGCAATAAAAAAGTATACACGCTCCATGGGAAGAAGCTTTTTCAAAGCCTCTTAAAGTATTTTGATGTGTCTGTTTTTCTCATGCCGGACGGTGAAAGGTATAAGACGATAGACACTGTAAAAAAAATATATGACGCCGCCGCCCGGGCAAGGCTGGACAGGAAAAGCGTTATAGTGGCGCTCGGCGGCGGAGTGGTGGGTGATACGGCCGGGTTTGCGGCCGCAACTTATATGCGGGGGATCAAAGTCATGCAGGTGCCAACGTCATTGCTGGCAATGGCAGACTCTTCCATAGGGGGAAAAACAGGCGTTGATCTTAAAGCCGGAAAGAACCTTGCCGGGGCGTTCCATCAGCCCGCGCTGGTGCTGATGGACATTGACACTCTGCAGACGCTTCCTAAGGGAGAATTCATAAACGGCATGGGAGAAGTGATAAAGCACGGTATCATCATGGACGCGGAGTTCTTTAATTACATCAAAACCAACGCGGGCAAAATACTGGAAAAAGACAAAAACACGCTTTTGAGTATGGTGGAAAAGTCCGCGCTTTGCAAAACTAAAATAGTGTCACAAGACGAAAAGGAAATGTCGGGTTTAAGGGCAATACTGAATTATGGCCACACAATAGGGCATGCAATCGAGGCTGAAACCGGCTATAAGGGTTTAAAACACGGGGAAGCTGTGGCCATAGGCATGGCAGCCGCGGCCAGGATTGCAGGAGCCATGGGATTGTGCTCTCAGGACACGGTAAACGGGCAAATTAAAGTGCTTAATTCGTTTAATTTAATCAAACCTTTAAAGAAGTTGAAAACAGGCAATATAATCAAAAGGTTATATAATGACAAGAAAGTAAAAGACGGCAAAATAATATTTATATTGACAAAGAAAATAGGTCATGCTAAATTGAATGAAACTGTACCTATTGCCATTATTAAAGCGGAGCTAAAGAGAATTTTGTCAGAGGCGGCACAAGGAGGAATTTTGTAATGGCGTATGATGCCATGGCTGAAGTGGAAGAACTTAAGAAAAAGCTTGCGCAAAATCCCGACTCCTTGATCTTTGTCCCGTTGGCAGACGCTTACAGGAAGGCAGGGCAGTTTCAGGAAGCGATTGATGTGTGCAAAAAGGGACTTGAAAAACACCCTGCCTACATGTCGGCGAGGGTCGTTCTTGGCAGGATTTACGGCGAGAAAAACATGCTCGAAGAAGCCGTTGTTGAACTGCAAAAGGTTGAAAAAGCGGATGTGGACAATATCATGGTCCATTCCATGCTTGGCAATGTATATCTCAAAAAAAAAATGTACGCGGAAGCAGTGAGCCAGTTCCAGAGGGTGCTCGCGCTTAACCCGGACGATACGGAAACACAGGAAAAGCTGGAAGAGGCGCTTGCCGCGAAGCAGGAACCCTCCGCAAAAGCCGCGGAACCGGCCAAACCGGCTGAAGCAGCAAAGCCTGCGGAACCGGCAAAACATGCCGAAGCTCCAAAGCCGCAGACCGCTCCGAAAGCGGAGCCTGAAAAAGCTGCGGACCCGAAACCTGACGTGCAGAAAAACATGAAAGTCGCGGAATTATACACGAAAAAAGAGGAATTTGACAAAGCAATCGAAATATACAAGGAAATACTCGACCGGGACCAGGAAAATATAATAGTTTCACAGCGGCTCAGGGAAGTTTATGATCTGAAGGAAAAGAAAGTCATGAAAGATAAGGCAAAACCGGCTGAGCAGCCCAACAAGATCGACCTTGATAAGTTCACCACTGAGGATATTCTCGGGCTCATGAAAGAGGCGGTGGAGAACGACAGCGTGGACGATAAACCGCAGGCACAATACGTGAAACAACCGGAAGCGGAGAAGCCGGCGGCTGAAGTTAAAAAAACGGAAGCTAAGGCATTGGCCGAGCCCAGGCATGAAGACAGGGCGGAAACTGCGGCCGCGAAGATAGACCCGGAAAAAGGGAAACAGCTGGAAAAAGTGCTCATGGACCTGAGTAATGTCGACGGGATGGTGGGGAGTTTCTTCCTGCTGCGTGACGGCTCAATAGTCGCGAGCGTCCTTCCAAAAAGTATAAACGCGGGCGAGATAGGAAAACTCATAGCGTCGATAGTGGAAAAAACCGAGGAATCGGTCAAGAATATGAACCAGGGCAAGCTGAACCAGGTTGTCATATCATCGGAAACCGGACAACTGCTTTTTACCGAAGTTTTGAACGGAGTATTGTTCATGATAGGCAATGAACAGATAAATGTGGGCAAGATGCGCCTCATCTTAAAAGACGTGATAGACAATATCAAGCGCGTCCTTGCGTAAGGCGCGGAAGGATAACTGATACATGGATTTTAAAAGTTTACTTCAGAAAATAGTAGAGAATGTGGACGGGGCCATCGGCGCCGCGGTAATAGGCGAAGACGGCATAGCCATAGACAAGTTCTCCGCGAAGAGCGAGTTTGATATCACGGCCGCGGGCGCGGAGTACTCTACCATAATCTCCAGCGCCAGAAAAGCGTCCACAAGCTTCGGCCTGGGCAAGACCAACGAAGTCCTCATATCCACGGAAAAAGCCACTATGATCATGATGGTCGTCGGCACAAGTTACTTTGTGACACTCGCCTTAAGCCTGGACGGGAACTTAGGACGCGGAAGGCTGGAACTGAAAAAAGCCATCCCGGAACTGGAAAAGTTACTTTAAATGTTTGGCAGGGCGCTCACCCGCACTTTCTGGGTATTCTACGACAATCTTTTCAAGGGCCTCATGCTCAATGTCCTCCTTTTCTTCATTTATCTTCCCGTATTTGTCTTTATCTTTAAGACCCACATGTTCATTTCCATATTCATAATGTTGTTCATATGGCATTTGACAACCCCCGCAGTCATGCATTTCTGGGGAAAGGTCATACGCCAGGAAGACCGTAAAAATGTGTTCCTGGAGCTTTGGGAGGGTATAAGGTTTTTCAGCTTAAAGGGCGCGGCAATGTTCCTTATAAACTGCCTGGCCGCTTACGTGGTTTATATAAGCGTTATTTTTTACAAATCGCATTCTTCCAACGTTTTTTTTGCCGTTCTCAGGGGCATAGGCATCTGGTTTGCCTTTACGTACCTGCTGATGCAGATCTTCCTTTTTCCCATTATGGTGCTCGACGAAAAAAGGCGGATGCTGATCTCCTATAAAAAATCCCTGATCATGCTTGTGTCGGCCCCGTTCTCATCCATAGGCATTCTTGCCGTGATCTCTTACCTGATGATACTGCTGTGGCCGCTTGTTTTCGGGATTGGCGGACCGCAGGCAAACGGTTTCCTCGCCGGCTTTATGCTCTTTCCGGTGTTCCTCATGCCTTTTTTATCACTGATGTTCATTATGATTCTCCAGCTTAACTGTGCGATACTCATATATGAAAAGCACAAGATCATGCCTGACCTAAAGGAAGCCTGGGAGGAAAAGAAATGGTCCAATCTCTTCAGGCCCTGGGAGGTAAAGTAATGTCCGCCTGGAAGGTACGCAACGCTTTTTCCGGCAAAAGCCCGGATATAAAAAAGATATTTTATATAGTCATAATAGCGGTCGGAGCCATAGCGCTGCTGAAGAACGGCCTTACGTATTTCAACGCCCGCGCGCACAGGGACGCCCTGAAGGTTGAGATAGAGGAACTCAAAGTGAAGAACGCGGAATCGGAAAAGAAGATAAAGGACATATATAATGATAAGGAATTCGTGGAAAAAAAGGCCAGGGAAGAGCTTGGCATGGTAAAAGACGGGGAAACGGTCATAAAGATAAAAAAATGAATACTTTAAAATCGCTCTTGAGGTCTTGTTTGCGATTTTAAAGTATGTAAAAACCCATATTGTCCTTGATTCCGGCATGAAAAAACACTATACTTTCGGTGTGGAAATTATACTGCATGAAAGGCGGGCATAAACCATAGTGGATGTTTTTCAGGCCGCGTCAGTGATTCATTTCGCGCTTTTTGTGCTTTACCTGCTGTTTTCATTTTCTCTGTTTAGTTCAGGAAGGCTTGATCCCATAAAACTTTCGGTTTCGCTTCTTTTCTTTTACGTTTCTGTCTGGGCCCTTGGCAAGACAATGATGCATAATACCCGCACGACCATGGAAACCGCCCGTATTGTGCTTGACCTGATTACACCCTTCAATATGATGTTTTTTCCCGGATTTTTAATGTTTGGACTTCTTTTTTGGATCAAACCTGACGACAAAAAGGGATTTGCGCTTTTAGGGGCGGGGACGGCCGTGTTTGCGGCTATTGCGGTGGCCGCAGCCATTAACAGGGTTTTTATAATCGGGCAAAGCCCTTTTGGCTGGCTGGCGCTGAATAATCCCTCACTCGGGAATGCTTACAACATTTTTATATTATTGAACTGCGCCGTGATACTGCTCTCGCTTTTTTTGGGGCTGCTGAAAAGCGGCGACATTGTAAAAAGGCAGGCCATCCTTATTTCAGCGGTACTTATTGCCGTAATATCCGTCTATTATTTTTTTAAGGACAACGTATTCCTGAACAATTCGGCGGATATACTAGGGCTGCCCGTGCTGGTGGGTTTTTATTTTTCCATGAGGGTATATGGCATGTTTGACTTTTCCCACTCGGAGGCCGCCAGAACGGTTTTTGAGAATATAGGGGAATATATCGCCCTTACCGGAATAGACGGGAGGATCGAGCGGGCAGGGGGCCTTTTTGCGGTGAAGTGCGCCTGCTCGCGGGTGGCCGGGCAGAATATAAAACAGTGTTTTACGGACCCTTCAGCGGTGGCTTCCGTAATAAAGGATTGCCTTGAAAAAGGCGTGATACAGTCTGCGGAAGGGGTATTATATACCGACGATGCCCTGATACCGGCCAGCATCACGGCATCCCTGATCAGGCGGCTGAATTTTCCGATTGCCATAGCGTGGATAATTACCGACACAAGCGAAGCGTCAAAATTCGAAGAGGGGCTGAAAAAGTACAGCGCAGAACTTGAAGCCGAAGTGAAAAGGAGGATGGCGGACCTGCTT
>PMTB01000181.1 GCA_003167475.1 candidate division FCPU426 bacterium
AACCACAAATTCCACCTATTATATAAAGCCCGTCATCGGCGGGGTCGAGCAGGCCCAGTCCGAGACTGCCGGGGTCTGGGGCCAGAATTACCTCACCATTCCCGTACAACAGCCTCCCATGCAGACCATGCCCGACGGCACCACATGCACATCCACCATCAATGACTGCAGCGTGGGGGATGTGGACGGCGACGGCGAATATGAAATAATAATGAAATGGGACCCGACAAATTCAAAAGACAATTCCCAGGCCGGTTATACCGGCGATGTTTACCTGGACGCTTATAAATTAAACGGAACGCGTTTGTGGCGCATTGACCTGGGTAAAAATATCCGCGCGGGCGCGCATTACACGCAGTTCCAGGTCTTCGATTATGACAGCGACGGCAAGGCCGAAGTCGTATGCAAGACCGCGCCCGGCACAATGGACGGGACCGGAAACTATCTCAGCATGGGGCCGGCCGCTACTGATGACGACGCGGCTGATTACAGGAACACAAGCGGGTACATACTTTCCGGGCCCGAGTACCTGACTGTTTTTAACGGTTTAACCGGAAAAGAAATGGCCACTGTAAATTTCAATCCCCCGCGCGGCACGGTTTCCGCATGGGGGGACAATTACGGCAACAGGGTGGACAGGTTCCTCGCGTGCACCGCATATCTTGACGGCGTCCATCCGAGCATCATTATGGGGCGCGGTTATTATACGAGGACATGCGTCTGCGCGTGGGACTGGAACGGGACAGTCCTGACCCAGCGCTGGTTCTGGGACTCAAACACCGCCGGCGCGCCTTACGCGGCGCATGTTAACGGGTTGGGCAACCACAACTTAAGCGTCGGCGACGTGAACGGCGACGGGAAAGACGAGATAATATACGGGCCGATCGCGATAGATTCAACCGGCCATGCCATGTACGACACATTGCTCGGTCACGGCGACGCCATGCACCTGGGGAAACTCGACCCTGACAGGCCGGGATTGCAGGTCTGGGACATACATGAAACCTATCCGCAGGCAAACGGCGGCGGCGAATTGCATGACGCCGCGACAGGGGAAATATTATGGGGCGTGCCAAACACCGGCGACACGGGAAGGGGAATGGCAGCGGATATAGACGCCAACTACAGGGGATATGAAATGTGGTCGCCGATGACAGGCGGCGTATATAATGTAAACGGCACGCTTATCTCGACGACGGTGCCTTCAATGAATTTCAGGATATACTGGGACGGCGATTTGCAGGACGAACTTTTGGACGGCACCAAACTCGACAAGTGGACGGGGAACGGCACGACAAGGCTGGTCTCATTTTATAATACCCGCAGTTCGCAGGAGATAAACGGCACAAAAGCGAACCCCTGCCTGCAGGCGGACATACTCGGGGACTGGCGCGAGGAGGTCATTTACCGCAATTCCAACAACCAGGAGATAAATATTTTCACCACGACGACGCCCACGGCATACCGTTTTTATACTTTGATGCACGACATAATGTACCGTCTGGCTGTCGCATGGCAGAACACGGCCTATAACCAGCCGCCGCATGTTTCATTTTACCTGGGCGACGGGCCTTCGGCACAACCGACAGGGGACATAATATACCCCGCGACAACGCCGGTTGACAGCCCCACACAGACTTACACATACACGCGCACCGTGACGTTCACAATGTCAAGGACCCAGACGCAGACCCCTACGGGCACAGCCACCCGCACCATAACGCCGACATACAGCGCGACTTTATCCAATACGCCGACATATTCTTTTACCACGACCAGTACAAACACCCGTACATCAACCGCTACATATACAGTTACAAAAAGTTTCACCGCAAGCCCCACTTTGACGGTATATATATTCAGCCCGACGCCCTTTACACCGAGCGCGACTTTGACCGCGACTTTGAGCTGCAGCCCAAGCGAGTCCGTCACACTGACGCGGACCTTCACCCCCGCCGCGACAGCCACGTCAACTCCGACTTTTACAATAACTTATACAGCAACGGAACCGCCCACTTTTACGCAGACAATTTTTAATTCGACCACATTCACTCCGTCAGTTACGCAGACAAACCAGGCAACATCGACATGGACAGCTCCCGCGACCTTTTCGGCGACATCCACCGCGACAGTCACAGCCACGGCAATACCGCCGGGTTATGTTGAATTGCAGGTTGAGGACGCCTGCTCATATGACGGAGTTTTTGAAAACATACACGCGGGCTATACCGGGACCGGATACGCTAACCTGGATAATACGACCGGATCGTCGGTAATGTTCTTCATAAACGCCGCGTCCGCGCAGACCATAACGCTCGACTACAGGTTTGCCAACGGCACGGCCGCTAACAGGGATATGAGCGTCGAGGTGAACGGGGTTGTACTTGGCGCCACGCTTTCCTTTCCGCCGACAGGAGCGTGGGAAACATGGGCGGACTCCACGGTGCAGGTGGATTTGATTCCCGGGAGAAATGAAATAACAATTGTTTCTTTGACGGCGAACGGCGGCCCCAATATGGACAGGGTGTCATATATATCATCGGATGCCGCGCTGGCCCCGTGCGTTGTGCCGGAGACCCCGACAACCATAGAAACAAATACGCCGCAGGAGACCGGAACTTTGACTACAACCGTCACTTATACTTTGACGTACACGGCCACCGTGCCAAGCGCCACTTTCACGCAGACCGTGACCGCGACAGCATCCAACACCGTGACCTCTACCATGACCACAACCCTGACATCCACAATCACACAAAACGCAACGCGCACATTCACGCCGACCATGACAGGCACCGCGATACCGCCGACGCCTACCTGCACCGCTACCGCCACGGTTACCGCGGTTGTTGCGGAGAAGTTTGAGATAAATCAGGTATTATCATACCCGAATCCCTATACTTTGGCGCAGCCTTTGAGCATAAGTTTTAATATTTCACATGACAGCCCAGCTGTATATTTCAGGCTTTATACTGCTTCATTCAGGCTGATCAGGAGAATATACGCGGGGCAGTATCAGGCCGGGGTAAAAACGTGCCAGATACCGGCTTCTTCGCTGAAGTCATTGAGCAGCGGGACATACTATTATTATATTGAAGGAACGGACACGGCAGGAAAAAAAGCCAGAAGTGCGGCGGCGGTTTTGATAATACTTAAATAGTTTTTAACCGGTGTTAATATATTTGCTTGGTAGGCGCAACCTTCAGGTTGCGGACTTTGTATTGCCGCTGTTCAATAAACAACCTTACAAACAAGATCCGCAACCTAAAGGTTGCGCCTACACAAGCAAGGCAATAACAGGGGCATGGAAAAACAAACGGAGCGGTACAAACCATACGTCAATGGAGGCGGAAGTAATTTTATGAAATATTTGTTTAAATGGCTTGTATTAAACATTTCCATACTTTTGTCCGTTTTCTCCGCGGCCCAGGTCATAGACATCACTTCCGCGCCTTATAACGCCACGACCGGCTCCGCTGATAATGCCGCGGCCATACAAGCCGCCATAACCGCGGCCGCTTCAGGCGACACCGTGCTTGTGCCTGCAGGGACATTTTTAAGCGGCCCTATAACCCTGAAAAGCAATTTGAATTTTCAGATCGCGGCGGGCGCGACACTTATGATGACGGCCTTCAATACATTCCCGCAAAACACGAACTTTATATACGGCAAGAACCTGACAAATATTTCCATTACAGGAAGCGGCGTCATAGACGGGCAGGGCAAACTATGGTGGGATGACTTTAACTCCGGCAACCCGGACAACAGGCCCCCTGCCATGATATATCTTTCCAGCTGCACCGGGGTCACATTGACCGGAGTGGCAGTGAAGGATTCGCCGAAATTCCATATCCAGCTCCTGGGTTCATGTTCCAAAGTCTGGGCGTCGGGCTTAAGCATCACGGCCGCGTGGCCGTCGCCGAACACCGACGGCATAGACATGCGCGGCACAAATTACCTCATAGAGAACTGCTATATATCCGACGGCGACGACGTCATACAGATAGGCGGGTCTGACCCTGTTTCCGACGTGGTCATCCGCAACTGCTCGTTCGGCACCGGCCACGGGCTTTCCATAGGAGGCTACACGCAGGGCGGGGTGAAAAATGTGCTCGTGGACAACTGCGTTTTCAACGGAACCCAGTACGGCATCCGCTGGAAATTGGGCCGCGACCGCGGCGGCATAATAGACAACCTCACATACTCCAATATAACCATGAACGGCATATTGCTTTACCCGTTCTTTCTCACAAGTTTTTATCCCAACCCGTCGTCGCTGCCGCCCACGGCTGATGATTATGTGACGCCTACAGCGACAACGCCGTATTGGAGCAATATAACATTAAGGAATATAACGGCCTCTACGGCGGTAAGCGGGGCAAAAAGTCCCGGGATAATGTGGGCGGCCGACGAGGCGCCAATCACTAATTTACTTTTGGATAACGTGGTTGTGACCGGGCCGAGCGGCGTCAATTTCGAGATACACCACGCAGTTGGCGTGACGATAACCTGTTCATGCAGGGTCGACGGCAAGCAGCCTCCGCTGAATTTGGGCGCCTTTGACGCGGCTGTTTATTACCCGGTTTGCGGAACGGCCACAAATACATACACGCGTACAGCGACGCCCGCTATGACAAATACCCCGGTAAATACAATGACCAGGACAAATACGGCCACTGCAACGCGTACGCAACTGAACACTTCCACCAATACGCCTGTGCCGTCTTTCACGCCGACGCCCGTAGGCACCTGCTGGAACCTTATTTGGTCGGACGAATTCAACGGAACGGCCATAGACCCCGCGAACTGGAACTTTGAGACGGGGTGCTCAGGCTGGGGAAACTCCGAACTGGAGAACTACACAAGCAATACCACTAACGCTTATGTATCGGGCGGCAACCTTGTCATAAATGCCGTCAATACAGGCGGAGGCAGCTGCGGCTATACTTCGGCAAGGCTGACCACGAAAAATAAAGTGCACTTCACATACGGCAGGATAGAGGCCAGGATAAAAGCGCCATACGGCCAGGGTATATGGCCGGCGTTCTGGATGCTCGGGTCTGATATAGATTCCACGCCGTGGCCCGCGTGCGGGGAACTTGATATTTTTGAAATGGTAGGCGGCGGCTCTGGAAAAGATAATTTCAACTACGGCACGGCGCACTGGGATAATGCGGGGCACGCCTCGTATGGAAATTCTATTTCAACGGTATGGCCGGAAAAACTCGCTGATAATTTCCACGTATACGCGATCGAATGGGATTCGGCCCAGTTGAGATGGTATTTTGACGGGGTGCTTTATAATACCCTGAACACCAACGGCGCGAGCATGGAAGAGTTCACGGGAAAAGATTTTTATATACTGCTTAATATAGCTGTTGGCGGCACATGGCCGGGGAACCCGGACGGCACAACCGTGTTCCCGCAGCAGATGCTTGTGGATTATGTAAGGTGGTACCAGCTTGGGACATGCGGGGCAACGCCGACGTTTACGCCTATTCAAAGCCCGAGTATGACGGCCAGTAAAACAGCGAGCGTGACAGCGACAAAAACCCCGACGACAACCTTTACTATGACAGCCACGTTATCCGCCACTAGGATAAATACCCGGACACCGACAGCAACCGCTACTTTAAGCCCCGTGAATACCGTTACACAAAGCCCGGTCAACAGCCCGACAACTTATATATCACCCATAAATACGCCGACACTGACATGGACGGCGATTATAGCTTTTCCTACTTCCACAAGCGCAGTAGTGACTACTTTGACGAAAACTCCGGTCTCAACCTCCATGAGCACGGCAGTTCCAACCCTGACAAGCACTGAAGTTCCATCAGCCTCGGCCACCATAACAGCCGCAATACAGGCTCCGAGCCCGACAGCATCGTCCACATCGACCCCAACCAGCACATTCACGTCAACCGCGACAAAAACCCCAAGCCAGACTTCCACAAAAACAACAACCCCAAGCCCGACGTTCACCCCGACCCAGACATTCATGTCAACCCCGACATTCACAGCGACCCAGCAGCCTCAAGTAACCCCCACAGCCACCACGACAGTGACAATATCCCGGGCCGGCAAATTTGAAATCACAAACGTCCTGCCCTACCCAAACCCATACAGCGGGATAGCAGACCTGAAAATAAAAATAGAAATTTCCCAGCCAGCTGAACACATAATCTCAAAGCTATACACATCCGCGTTCAGGCGTATCCTGGAATACGACAGCGGCGCATCGGATACAAAGGAAACCCTTGTAACGGTCCCGTCGGCGAAATTGAATAAGCTGGCGTCAGGAACGTATTATCTTGTAATTAATGGCGTTTCAAAAACAGGAGTAAAAGTAGTTTCAAAACCGGCAGTGTTGATTTTATTCAAGTAGAGAGGCTGCTTGCTGCCTCTCTGATGCAGGATTTTTAGAACTTGGTCCGTTTATAGATCCGGCAATGAGCGGCGGCAAGCAGCCGCTCTAGAGATTATGGAGAGAATAATAAAAAAATATAATGCAAATCTATCTCGCTCTATTGCGGTCTATTGCTCCCTCGCTTTTGTTCTTCGTGGTACTCAAGGGTTCTTCGGTTGACAACCACTCTTGTAGTTGCCACAAAAAGTATTGTCAAAACAATTCCAGCACTTTTACACTTGCCATAGCCGTTTGGAATGATAAAATATAGTGAATTGAAGGAAATAAGCGAAATTAAAGGGGATTTATGCTCTTAGAAGGTTTTCTTTTAGGTATGCTCGGGCAGCTGGCCATAGGGCCTGTCTGTCTATATATATTGAATACGGCCATCAGCAGTGGACTTGCGGCGTCTGTCAGTTCCGTGCTTGGCGTGACACTTGCCGACGGGGTCTATATCCTGCTGGCGCTTACCGGCGTGTCCGGGTTTGTCAATAATAAAAAACTGCAGGGGTATTTCAGGGCCATTGGCGGTGGAGTGCTTGTACTATTCGGGGCGTATATCATTTACAGTGTGTTTGCGGCCCACGCTGGGCCGAAGATATACGCGGCCGTCGGGGCCGGAAATTATCCGGATTATTTCCTTTCCGCATTCCTTCTCACAATATCAAACCCGATAACCATAATTTTCTGGTCCGGCGTATTCACACTGAATATAGCTGGAAAAGATCAAAAAAAAGGCAAATATCTTTTTGCTTTTGGCGCCGTAATGTCGACATTTGTATTTTTGACCGGCGTCGCCACGCTGGGAACCTTTGTTAATTTCTACTTCCCGCCGCAGGCAATAAAACTGCTGAACCTTTCCACAGGCACAGCCATAATCATATTTGGGGTTATTTTTTCATTGAAAAAAACCGTACCCGATAATAACGGGTCATTATCGGTGATAAAATGAAAGCATTGGTAGTATTGTATGGCTGACACGCCGCGCGAACTTGAAAAAGGCGATATAACGAGGCACATGCTTTACTTAGGGATACCACTGCTCATCGTAAACCTTATGCAGAACCTCTTTTCCATATTCGACATGTTCCTGGTCGGCAGGCTCGGCGTGCATTCTTTGTCCGCCATCGCGGTTATCGGCTTCATATTTTCAACCTTTTGGTCCATCACGGGCGGGCTCATGGCCGGGGCCGTAGCCATCACCTCGCGCTGCTGCGGAAAGAAAGATTATGATACGCTCAAAAAAGCCATAGTGCACACCCTGTTCACGGCATACCTTGTGACCGCGGTTTACGTGGTCATTTCATATATTTTCAGGGACAACCTGCTCATATACTTCGGGGCAAAGGGTGAGACGCTGGAACTTGGCAGATACATATTCCAGACTTACCTCATATCAATACTCAATGACAGCGGACTTTTTGTTTTCCTGGCGATACTCCGCGCCACCGGCAATATCAACAGGCACTTTTACCTCGTCGTAATTTCCGTGGCGCTCAATACTTTATTTGAACCCTTGTTTATTTTTGGATGGCTCGGCCTGCCGAAACTCGGCCTCATGGGCGCGCCGCTGGCGCGGTTCATATCCTACTTCGTGACCACCTGCATCATGGCATTCATACTCACAAGCACCGGAGGCATACTCAAAATAAAACGGGAGAATTTGAAACTTGACCCCGTATTCCTATGGAATTATATAAAGCTCTCCGTTCCAGCCATTTTGCAGNNTGCAGGGCATAGTGCCGTCTATCGCTTCTCTGACGCTTTTAAAGGTGGCTTCGCGCGGGGGCGACGCGCTCCTGGCGGCCCTCGGCATAGGCAGCAGGCTTGACAATGTGGTCATGATGATATGCTACGCGGCCGCGGGTTCCGTCACCATAATGGTGGGGCACAACCTTGGCGCCGGCCATACTAAGCGCGCGGAAGAAAGCGTGATAACGGGGCTGAAAATCACGACAGCCTTTACGCTCGCGTGTTTCCTTATCTATTTCAATTTTTCCGATATTGTCATAAGAATATTCAATTCCGACGTCTCTGTGGTGAATTACGGGAGTTGGTATCTTAGGATTGTGTCATTTTTTTATCTGCTCATGGGAGTGGGCATTATAACTTCAAACACATTCAACGGCGCCGGGGATACAAAAAGTCCCATGATAATTAATATGCTCGCGTATTTGCTCTTTCAGATACCGCTGGCTTTGTTCCTGTACAACATCCCGGCAATCGGGTCCAAGTCGGTGTTTATCGGAATTGCTTCGGTTTACGCTTTTCAGGGAATTGCCGGGTGGGTTGTTTATAAAAGAGGGAACTGGAAGCATAAGGTTTTGTAGGGGCGGATGCAATCCTAAGCCTGTCGAAGGATTATCCGCCACATCGCAGGCCGTTTAAAGGCTGGCGCATTATCCCCTCGACGGACCATTCGACAGGCTC
>PMTB01000010.1 GCA_003167475.1 candidate division FCPU426 bacterium
AGTGCGTCCTCAACGCCTTTTTTGCCATCTATGATCTCATGGTCCAAAACAACGCTGTCGCGCTTTATCAGCGGTATGTGTGAATAGCTGTGGCTGCCGAAATCCACCACGCCCGTGGCCTTGAGGGCGTCCAGGTCAGCGTATGAAAAATAATGCGTCGACCTGTTAAGCACGAGCTTGTAAAGATAAAGCGTGACAGGCGCATTATGGCTGATTGCTATGGGTATGATAGAGTTCTCGCTTTTCCACCCGTCGTCTATGGTGATGAGGGCGGTCTTATCTATGCTTCCTATGCCTTTATCGTAGTAATCAACGA
The DNA here is from genome assembly GCA_003167475.1 of candidate division FCPU426 bacterium. GTDB lineage: Bacteria > Oederibacteriota > PGYV01 > PGYV01 > Palsa-1178 > PALSA-1178. The sequence continues at coordinate 317 of PMTB01000010.1, forward strand.
GCTGTTGAACGTGTATTATATCGAGTTTCTTTTCCTTCATGTAATTTACCTGCCACTCAAAAACCTCGGGCAAACACGCGTACATGTCGGTCGTGGAGTATTCGAACTTGTGGTAGCACAGAGTGAGGTTGTCGGCAGAGATCAATGTAGACATTGTTAAAACTGTTAATAGTGCGAGAATTATTTTATTCAATTGTTCCTCCTTAATGTCGTATCGAACAATTATAGCACATTTTTAGTCTCTATATCCCTTCCTCTGGCTTTCGTAGAGCGGCTGCTTGCTGCCGCTCACCACGGCTTTATGGAATGGATCCCGCGTTTAAAGGCCTGCGTCAGAGAGGCAGCAAGCAGCCTCTCTACACGTTTAGATCCTGCAGCGGGCCAATCAACACAACACCAATAAAAAAGGCCGCCCTTTTACAGGCGGCCTTTTTACTTCAAACCTAATATCTTATTTTTTCAAATTGTAGAAATTCGCTATCCCGTTGTATTGAGCCATGCTCCCGAGCTCTTCTTCTATCCTGAGCAGCTGGTTGTACTTGGCTATACGGTCCGTCCTGGAGAACGAGCCTGTCTTTATCTGGCCCGCGTTCGTGGCTATCGCTATGTCAGCGATTGTCGCGTCTTCTGTTTCGCCCGAGCGGTGCGAGACAACGGCTGTGTAGCCGGCTCTCTTGGCCATCTCAATGGCGTCCAGAGTCTCTGTGAGCGTACCGATCTGGTTTACCTTGATGAGAATGGAGTTGCATGTGCCTTCGGCTATTCCCTTTTTCAGGATGGCCGGGTTGGTCACGAACAAATCGTCCCCTACGAGCTGTATTTTCTTGCCGAGTTTGTCCGTCATGAGCTTGTGGCCCGCCCAGTCGTGCTCGGACATACCGTCTTCGATGGAAATGATGGGATACTTGTTCACGAGGTTCACCCAGAAATCAACCATTTGTTCGCTCGTGAGCTCTTCTTTTGTGGATTTCTTAAATATGTACCTTTTCTTTGCTTCGTCGTAGAATTCAGACGCGGCCGGGTCCATGGCTATCGAAATATCCTTGCCCGGCTTGTATCCGGCTTTTTCTATGGCTTCAACCAGGCACTGCAGAGGCTCTTCATTGGACTTGCAGCTTGGCGCGAATCCGCCCTCGTCGCCTACGGCTGTGTTGTAGCCTTTTGATTTCAAGACTGTTTTTAAAGCGTGGAAAGTCTCGGAACCCCATCTCATGGCTTCCGAGAATGAAGGCGCTCCGACCGGCATTATCATGAATTCCTGTATGTCGACATTAGAGTCCGCGTGCGCTCCGCCGTTAACAACGTTTGCCATGGGTACGGGCAGCTGCTTTGCGTTGGCTCCGCCGATGTACCTGTAAAGGGGAAGACCGTGCGATGCTGCAGCGGCTTTTGCCACGGCGAGCGATACGCCGAGTATGGCGTTCGCGCCGAGCTTGCCCTTATTTTCCGTGCCGTCGAGCTTTATCATGATCTCGTCTATTCTATTCTGCTCTGCCGGGTTCAATCCGATCAGGGCCTTTGATATGATTTCATTCACGTTCTTGACGGCTTTCATGACGGACTTGCCGCCCCATTTGCCCTTGTCCCCGTCGCGCAGTTCCACAGCTTCCCTGGATCCGGTGGATGCGCCTGACGGTACTGCCGCCCTGCCCATGATGCCGTTCGCGAGTACTACGTCAACCTCTACAGTGGGGTTGCCGCGCGAGTCAATGATCTGCCTTGCCCTTACGATCTGGATTGTTCCCATTTCTATTACCTCCTTAAGATTTGAATGATTATTTTGCTGCGATTTTATTAACGAAAGCCATAATACAACAAAATACCGCAAACGTAAAGGCGAAATTTTCATAGTACGGTTTGGTTTTCTGGTCTATGCCATAACAGTAGCGCTGTCATTGCGAGGAGCCGCACTAGTCCTACGGCGACGAAGCAATCTCTGTTCCACGATAAGCTCTGTTTGTGGCTGCCGCGTCGCTCCGCGGGCTTTGATTGAGATCAGATTGCTTCGTCGCGGAACGTCTCGCTCCTCGCAATGACATTTAAAAACGCAACTATAAATACCTTTAAAATTCAGTACTTAAAAAAGCCGTCACTTCCCCTGTCGCCGGGTCCCACGCGCTCCTCACGGCTACCGGGAACGCCGAATGAAACCACATCGCGTCTGCCGCCGTGTAGGCCAGGCACACGCCCGCAAGCGACCAGGCTATCGTCGTTACGGTCATTTTGCTGTTTGCTTTTTCCTGTTCCCTTATAAGAAAATCATAGTTAGCGTATGGCGGGACGTTAAGCTGCATTTTCAACCTTTCATAACTGTCCACCGCGTTATTCTGGTCCAAGAGCGCGAATATTGCCCAGCCGGTGAGGGCCGCGTCCGAGGCCAAAAGGAACCAGCCTGCCGTGGTCGGGCCCGCTGACTGCGCCGCTGGATATGGGGCCTGGATATTTACAGCTGCGGCTGTTGCCGCCTCGGGCGTGGGCTTTGGGAATACCCTCTCGGCCTTCCTTCCCGTCATCTGCCTGTAAATTTCTATGGCTGATAAATGCGGTGTCGGCTGCGCCGCAGGGGAAACCGCAGCCGCTGACGCAGCGGCTGAGAGTGTTGTTTTCGTTGTTGGCTCGGGTATGCCGGTATTGATTATTTTTATTTTTACATCCGCCGTGGGTGTTACCGGGGTAATTACGGCCGGGAATATGAGCGGACACGCGAGGAACATCACTGCCGCAAGCAGGGCCTTTTTCATAGCTGTTGTTTTTTCGTTTGGCATTGGCTTCTCCTTAATATAACGCATTATAAAAGATAAATGGTTGATTGTAAATAACGGAGTTGAGCCAACTTCAAGTTTTTAAGCCAATAGCCAAAAGACAAAAGTTAAGTAATGAAAGCAACTAAGCCAAAAGTAAAACAAAACGCACCCCTTGCCGTCTTCCCCCTTTTCTACTTAAACCCTTTACTTTTGGCTTTTGTCTTTTGGCTTAATAACTTAATCCCTCCCCGATTTCCGGCTTGCTTATCGCCCCTTTATCTGTTTTAATATACCCATAAACCTTATAAGGAGGAATTATGATTAAAAAACTTTTTGTTTCAGTTCTATTGTTCCTGGCTTTTGCAGTTTCCTTGTCGGCTTTTGCACTTGACGGCAGCATCTACACCTCTTACGTGAACAAGTACCTCTGGCGCGGGCAGATCCTCAACAACGGGCCGGCTCTGCAGTCGGGCTTAAGCTTCGGAACCCAGGGCGCGACAGTGGGAGTATGGACCTCCTGCCAGCAGATGGCAAGCCCGGACCTGTTCGACGAAGTGGACCTGACCGCGGCTTACGAACACTCCATACCTTACGTGGATTTCCTTTCGCTCGGCCTGGGATATATTTCGTATTTCACGGCGCCGTACAATTACCCGTACCTTGTGCCTTCGCAGGAAGTAAGCATAACACTGAAATCGGATGTCATATCATCCCCCTACATCACATTTTATCACAGCCTTGACGCGGCAAAGACTTACGACTATATGGAAGGCGGCGTGTCGTATGAGTATGAGATTGGCGAACTGCTCGGCGGAAAAACCGCCGCGGGCGCTTCAGCTTTGGTCGGGCTTGACCTGAACCAGGTCACTTACGATTATGTGGAGATGGTAAAAACCACGGCCGTAACCCCCACCATACTGGGCATCAACCTGTATGTCAATTACAAGATTGCGGGTTTCACCGTGACACCGTCCGCATTTTTCCAGTTGAACCTGGATAAATACAACAACACGTCCGGCGCAAGACTCTACAGCAACAACTCGGCTTTTTCAATCCTTGTAAACTATGATTTCACAATGGGCGATCCGAAATAAACCGTCCAAATCAGCGGAATAACTATTGATTTTTTTTAATAAAAATACCGTTTTGCTCCTGCGCAAAACGGTCTTTTTATTTTATTGGTCCACAGCGAATATTTTTCCCGTGCGCGTTTTATTGGTCTGCTGGTTCACCACCAGGTAATAATATATCCCCGCCGAACATTCTATTCCCGTCCTGTTTTTGCCGTCCCACTCCACTTTTTGCCCCTTGGCGTATATGGCCCCGACCGACTCGCCGGACAAAGTATAGATCAAAACATTGGAACCGGGCGTTATATTAATGAACTTAAGAGTTTTTCCCGACTTTAAATTAAACGGGTTCGGATATACCCTGACATCACCCTCGGGATAGTAATTATAACCCGAGAAAATCGGAGGGTGCTTGTAAGACGGGTCATTGTAAAAAGGGTCGTTATAATCGGCCAGGACGGATGTCGTGATAAGGCTGCCGTCCGAGACATCTGTGATGACCGCCGTGAATGTAAGGACCATTTGCTGGCCGGGTAAAAGCGCCTGGCTTCCCGCGTTCCACAATAAATACTGCCCCATGACAACCGGCGCGTCGGGCGTCACGCTTGAAAGGAACGTCATATTCGAAGGCAGGGTGTCCCATACCTTTATATTGTCCGTCACTCCTGTCCCGTCATTCCTTATGGTTATCGTGTACTTTACAATTGCTCCCGCTGCCGGGTCGTCTCCCGACGCCGTAATCCTTATGGTCATATCGACCGGAGCGCCCAATGGCGTCTGCGTTATTGTCGCCGTAGGCGGTATTGGCGTGCGGGATGGGGATGTTGTAAAAGTATTTGTCGCTGACGGAAGAGCGGTATAGGTATACGACACCGTGGCCGTGTTTGTCGCGCTTGGCGCCACAAAAGTGGGGCTGGCCGTGTGCGTATTTACAGCCGTCGCGGTATTGGCCGGCGTACCTGTCGCGGTGAATGTCCTGGTCGATGTGGATGACAATGTCCATGTCATGGTGGGCGTAGAGGTGTAGGACTGCGTCGCCGTCTTAGTGTAAGTCGGCGTGTTAGAAGACATTGTATCAGTCACAGTAAGGGACGGTGTGGAAGTCAATGTGGCGGTATAAGTTGCCGTGCCGGTGTAGGTCGGTGAATTTGTCATTGTCCCCGTGTAAGTCGGGGTAAAGCTTAAGGTCTGGCTGGCCGTAAATGTCGCGGTGTAACTTGCCGTAGATGAAGGGGTTTGTGTCCGGGTTGCCGTGAACGACAGCGTGCTTGTCAGGGTATATGTCGGTGTGTTTGATGACAGGGTGTCGGTCACGGTAAAGGTGCAGGTCGGCGAAAAAGTATAAGTAGGCATGTCAGTCAAAGTTATTGTCGGGGTGGAAGAATACGTGGCTGTATACGACTTCGTGGGTGAAAAAGTCGGGCTCTGCGTATTTGTACGGCTCGGGCTCATGGTGGGAGTCGGTGTCGCAGTGAAAGTATCCGTGGCGCTCGCGCTGAAAGTGGGTGACGCTGTCACGGTGAATGTCGGACTGTTCGTCGCGGTATTTGTGCGGGTCAGGGTAAGTGTCGGGGTATTGACGGAAGTCTGCGTGTAAGTGGTTGTGTTTGTGCCGGTGGACGTGCGGCTCGGCGTGAAAGTAGCCGTGTTGTTGGGGGTCTGCGTAGAGCTGGGCGAAGGCGTCCGCGTATATGTCTGCGTTAAAGTCGCTGATGTTGAAGGCGTGGGAGTAATCGTTTTGGTGCAGGTGTAAGTCGGCGTCGGCGTGGGCACGCAGTCCCGGATATTTATGACGGCCATATTTGATATGACAGGCGGCGGCGGGTCGTCGGAATCTATCCCTGCCTGGTTTGTGATCGCCGCGCTTCCGCAGGCCGCTGTCACCTGCCCCCACCATGAGACGGCCTGCGCCCCCGCGCAGGTTGATCCCACCGGCCAGTTTATAACGCTTCCGGTCTTGGAACAGCCCGTGCCGCCGCTGCATCCCAGGTAGCTTATTCCGGCGGGGACAGTGTCAAATATCCTCGGGTTTGTAGAAGCGGTCAGGCTGAAAACTTTCAGGTTGTCGTACATCTGTGGCCCTTCATTTGCCTGGAAACCCACGATCCCCATTCCTGGTATATCGGAGTCTGTCACGCTCAGATCCCACGCGGGATATTCATTGTCGCCCCTGGGCCACACTTTCATCATTATGGAACTTCCGCACACCTGCACCTTGACCGTGTACCACACGTCCTGTTTTAATCCGATGCCGTGCGGGTTCGCGACGCTTGTGCCTCCTATGGTGGAAACAGTGGCCACCACTTTGTCGAGGTATAATTTTCCGTCCGAAGCGTTTATCCTGGCCATATAGAAATTATTTGAATCCACCTGTATAAAATGCATTACCCCGTCCATGTGCGCGGTATTGGAAGACGGCACAAGCATGTCGCAAATATAAATGCCGTCATGTATGGGCGTCATGGCCGAATCCATGTAACCCGTGTAGCCCGAACCCAGGACAGTCTGCTGAAGGTATCCCGGCGCCGCGTTCCATGTTCCTCCGGCCGGATTATTTGTCCATCCCGCCGGTATGAGCCCGTCGTCAAAATTCTGGTATTCCACCAGCGTGGTGCCCTGGTTTATGTACTGCATAAAATATGTGACCGTGTCCATCGGATTCACAGTTGTTGCCGAAGCGCTTTTGCTTATGGAAAGACCAGGCTGGCCTATGACGACATTTGCGGTGTTTGAGTTTTGCGACGCTATCTCGGCGCAGGTGCCCACGGCAGTGTTGGGGATTATCGTGCCCGTGGTACCGGCATTTATCTGGGCCAGGAAGGAAACCGAGCCTTTTTGCGGGGATGTGATGTACCCGGCGTTTATTGTCCATGTGATATTTTGCCCCAAATTTACCCCGCCGTTATAGACCTTTGTTATGGTGAAACGCGCGTCCACTGCGTCGGTTATTTTGAAGTTATGAATATTTCCGGCGTCATAGTAAATGGTAAAAAGCACGCTCTGCCCCACGCTTCCGGTCGTTCCCTCGGCAACCTTGTTCAGCTTGATATAAGGCGCAGTAAGCGGGCAGGTAAAAGGCACGCAAGCCTGCTGTGGCGCTGTAAGATCAGGATTTAAATAAACGTTGTAGGATCCCATTGCCACTATGGCATAGTAGGTATATCCGGGGATCAGCGTTGAAGGCATGGTTATTGTTTTGCTTGCGGGATGAATGCCCGCGGCAGGCGGTTGCGGCAGGTCCCCGCATCCGGAAGCCCCTACGCATGACAGGCAGTTGGCGGCCGGCGTGGGCGCCACGCAGGCGTCGCCGATAACCATATTCATCTGCGTTGAGTTTCCCGCGCCTGTAGCCGGTATCGCGCACTGGTTAAAAACCGCGATAAAATATTTTTCCGGTTCGGGCCCGTAGTCGCTAGTGTAGTTCCAGTTTACCGTGACAATATCGCCCGGAGAAGGGTTTGCCTGGGAAAGAGTAACACCGGATAACGCCGTCACCGCGGCATATAGGTTTGGAATAAATATAAACAGGATAGGCAATGTTAACGTGAAAACAATATATATATACTTCTTCCGTTTCATCTTCCCCGACCTTTCCTTTTATATATAAGGTAGGCGGTGTAAGTCCCGCTATGATCCCAGTCCCGTGGGATAAATCAACAAAAACGCTTTCGTAAATATTATAACATAAACACATCGGTTGTCAAAGGTGAATTTTTTTGCTATGATTTTGAGGCGTATGAAATCAATAACTATTAAAGCATCCCCGCAGCAAAGCTGCCGGGTTATTGAGTCCTGCCTTACTTACAAGATCCGCAACCTAAAGGTTGCGGCTACATAATCAAATAATAACTGCCAAACGACGCTGTTCTGCCTGTGTAGCCGCAACCTTTATCCGTATTCTACGGACTGTAGGGTTGCGGCCTTTGTTCTAACGCAGCAAGCTGCGGGGAATTTAACCCGTAAATTATTAACAACGGCCGCGGCGTGGCGCATTATATGCACCCCCGACGCCGCAATCCGCGGTATTTCAATTTACTGTATCACGACTTTCTCTATCGGAGACTTTGCCTCTTTGCCTGTCTGGTCAGTCACAACCACTACGTAGTAATATATGCCTTTTGCCAGCCCCTGGAAATATACCCCATCCACGTCAAGGGCGCACTTGCCCTGCGGCTGCGGGAGCGTGCTTTCCGCTTTCCTTACCAGCCTGCCCATGCCTGTGTAAACCTTAAACACTGTTTTTATTATTGGCTTTGTGATTGTGAAGCCTATCGTCCTTCCCGGCGTTGTGCCCGGTACCGGGTTTGGGTTCGGGTAAAGCAGGACCGGCGTCGCGGTTACAAACGCTATAATGTTGCCCGGGGTAGGCGTCGAAGTCGCCGTGAATGTCAGCGTGACTATGGGAGTGGGCGAGAAAGTGAATGTATCGGTGAAAGTCGGCGTGGGCGCGGCATGCAGTGTAACGCTCATGGACATGCTCGATGGGCTGTTGACCGGCCCGCCGCTGTTTCCAGACGCTGTCCCCTGGAATGTTATTGAGCCTGACTGTGTAACGTCATAGAGCCATGTAAACGCTGTGTTCCCATTTACCGCAAGGCTTCCCACTATGGCCGGTTGCGGCCCGCTCAGGAGCGTAACAGCCGCGGTTGAGCCGTTTACTGTCAGGACCGATGGCGCGATATTATTGACCGTGGCGTTGCCGTTGTTATTGACGTTCATTATAACCGTCAGCTGCTGGCCGACAGTTACATCTGTGGGCGCGTTTATCCCCGTTGAAAGAGACGGGTTTGGAACTGTAGGGACTGCCGTAAAGGTATATGTCTGGGTCGGCGTATCTGTAAATGTGTTTGTCGGAGTATTTGAAGCGGTGAAAGTGTATGTGCTAGTTGAACCCGGCGGCGGCGTGTTTGTTACGGTGTAAGTGGCCGTCGGAGTAAACGTATTTGTAGCGGCCGGCACGGTGTTTGTCGCGGTCGGGTACGCTGTCGGAGCGGCGGGGCAGCTTGCGCAGCCGTATATCACTATCTCGTCGATCCACAGGTCCGCTGTTACAGTTCCGGCCGCGGCGTTAAAGTTCGTCTGCCACTGGAATTCCTTGGCGTGCTGCAGTACGGTCGATATCACTGCAGATGTTCCCCAGCCTGCAGCCTGCGCGAATGCCGCAAACGGCGCGTCTACCTGCGACCATGCTGCGGGTGCCGTGAATGTCACTTTATAGTCGTTAAAGCCTGTCAGGTTGTTGCCTGACGGATCCGTATAAGGTATCTTCAGGAGGTAACTGTTGCCGTCGCCTTTTACCCAGAACCTGATTCCTGTGCAGGAACTTATATTTGTTTCCGTAAAGTTTGGCGATCCGGCAGTAGCGTTCAGCTGCGAGCCCATGCCTATGCACGGATATGTGGAGCCTGCTATGCCCACTGTTCCAGTTATCCTCATGGCATACGCTGTCGAGTTCGCCCCTCCCGCGGAAGGCGTCAATGTGTCGCCCGAAGCCGGCCATACTGTTGCCGGTGTTCCGCCTAAGTAAGTGTACCAGAACCCGCCATAATTGTTCGCGGCGTTCATGTCTTCCATATCATCAAACGAGCATCCGCCTCCGTTTGGCGTATTTGTGATCGTCGGCAGGCCTGCCGTATAAGTCGGAGTCGCCGTAAATGTATTTGTCGCGCCCGGAGGAGGCGTATTTGTATTTGTGTATGTGCATGTTGCGGTAAATGTGGCCGTGGGAGTGAATGTGTTCGTTGACCCTGCGGGCGGTGTATTTGTGGATGTCGGCACCACTGTCGGAATCCCGGGGCAGCTGGCGCAGCCGTAAATCACTATCTCGTCCACCCAAAGGTTTGCCGTCGTTGTCCCGGAGGCCGCGTTAAAGTTTGTCTGCCACTGGAATTCCTTGGCATGATGAAGCACGGTTGAAAGGTCAGCCGTCGTGCCCCAGCCTGAAGCCTGCGAGAACCCGGCGAATGGCGCCGATACCTGCGACCATGTTGCGGGCGCGGTAAATGTCACAAGATAATCATTATATCCGGTCAAAGTCGCGCCGGCTGAACTTGTATAGGGGATTTTCATCAGGTATGAGTTCCCGTCGCCTTTCACCCAGAACCTGATGCCCGTGCAGGAGCTTATGTCAACTTCCGAATAGGTCGGCCCGCCTGATGTGGCGCTCAGCTGCGAACCCATTCCTATGCAGGGATATGTGGTGCCGGCTATGCCCACGGTGCCGGTTATCCTCATCGCGTAAGCGGTCGAGTTCGCGCCGCCGGCCGAAGGCGTTAACATTTGTCCCGTGACCGGCCAGACCGTCGCGGGCGTACCTCCTAGGTAAGTGTACCAGTATCCGCCGTAGTTATTGTTCGCGTCAGCGTCCTCCATATTGTCAAACGAACAGACCGCGCTTGAGGTTGGCGACACTATCGGCGTGTTGCTCGGCGTGTAAGTATTTGTCGCGGTGACCGGCGTTATATTGCCGCACACGCCGGAACCGATGAAGTTCACGGCTGCTTTTTCCCTGGTGAGTATATACTGCATGACTTCGTCAGTGGGCGCGAACCACATGGTCTTGTTGCCGCCCTCGCCGTAAGTATTATATATGTAGCTTATGTGCGCGCTTAGAGTGGC
>PMTB01000250.1:0-14410 GCA_003167475.1 candidate division FCPU426 bacterium
GTCGGCGTAAAAGTGAAAGTGGGGGTATAAGTCGGCGTGAACGACTGTGAAGGCGTAATTGTAAAAGTATTGGTGGCCGTAAATGTGAACGTGGCTGTTGCGGTAAAGGTCCGGGTCGGGGTTGAGGTCATGGTCGGCGTGACCGTCGGGGTCTGCGTAAATGTGCCGGTATAGGTCGGCGTGTTTGACGACATGGTGTCGGTCGCTGTCAGGGTATGTGTGGGAGTGGCCGTGGGGGTAAAAGTCGGTGAAAAACTCTGGGTGAAAGTCGGCGTAAAAGTGCGCGTCGCGGTGAAGGTCGGCGTAAAAGTTGGCGTTGAGGTAGCCGTGTAAGTATATGTCTGCGACGGCGTATCTGTAAAGGTCGGGGTCGGCGTGCGCGTGAATGTGAAAGTCAAAGTGGGCGTCACGGTCGGGGTATATGTGGAAGACGCTGTGTTTGTGAATGTGGGGGTCGGCGTGCGCGTCGGTGTAATGGTCACCGTCACATTCCCGCAAATATAAGCCACGTAGTTCGTCAGCCCGAACGGACTCCTGCCCACATTCTGCACGCCCGTGGGCGTGGGCGTAAGCGTCCTTGTCACCGTAGGCGTGGGAGCTGTTACGTTTATCGAAAGGCACATCTGAGAGTCAACCGAAACGCTCGGGTTTAAATATATATTCCAATCCTTAACGGCCACAATAATATAATATGTCCCTGTCGGGTAATTCGCCGGGACCGTCAGCGTAAGCTGGGACCCTTCATTAACCGATATCTGGTACCCCGTGGCTGCCGCGCACTGCGTGCCGCACGGGCGCTGCCTGCCGCCATTAACCTGGCCTCCCTGTGAAAGCACGTTAATACCGGCATCCCCCACTATTATATCCTGCCCTGCAGCCGCTGATTTGAGCGCGCATTGTGTCGAGAACGCCACAAAGTATCCAATCTGCCTTCCTGCCGTGTCGCTGCTGTATGTAAAGTCCAGGTTCAGGCTCTGCCCGGAAATAAGGTTTGTCGTACTGGCGGAAACCGCTGAAACGGTGAATGTTGCCATTGCGCCCGCGCTAATAAGCATAAAAACCGCGGCCAGCAGGATTACATATTTGTTCCTGAAATCCGCCCGGATATTTGGAAATTTCACGGCGATAGACCCGCGTTTGCCAATTTGCCTGTAACGCCGCGGTCCCATGCGGGAACGACATACGGCAAATGCTTTTCTTCCAGCATCGGGTACCTGTTTGCCGCGACCCACGTACACACCGAGCCCGACCCTCCCGGCGCCACGGTGATGGGCCAGCTGACCACGACATTGCTGCCCGCGGTCTGTGTCGTGCACCCGTGGTCGCATCCGACAAAATCGGTCTCAGGAGGTATGGTGTCCCATATGTTGAATGTCCAGGGCGCAGTATCCGTATTATTATAGTTGAAACAATAAGTGATTGTTTCCCCGAGGGCCACAATATTTTTATTGATGGACTTCGTTATATTGACGAGCGGGCACAACACGTTGAACTTTTGCCTGACAAGCATTGACATGCCCGCAGTCGGCACGCCGCATCCGCTGTAAGCGCTGATATTCGGCACAAATCCGCCGGTATAGGCGACATCGGTTATCCTTGTACCTGTGCAAGTGTATATGGGATCGGCCCATGCCGAATCGTCATATGTAATGTCATTCCAGCCGGGCGGAAAAACCTGGGTGCCAAGGAGGAAGTTCCCGTTTATCATCTGTTTTTCATTGGTCCCGTCGCTGTTTATGACCACTGTGGAACCGTCGTCAATATGAAGCGTAAGTTTGTAGGTCAGGGAAACAATGCTTGCGAGGGTGTCGTAATAATTAATTGCCAGCACATAATCCCCGCAGAAAAAATAACTTGAGACATCTATGGTGTATATGCTCTGCCAGCTGTTCCCGGGCTGGACAAATGAGTCAAAAACCTTTGCCCCGTTGATATATGCGATAAAATCATCATCGGCATTTATTGTCAGCGTCGCGGAAGTGACAGTCAGGCAGGAAGCAGTGCTGACGCACATAAATATTAACGTGAAAACAATCATGATAAAAAAAAGCGTCCTTACAATTTTGGGTGCCTTTTTACATTTAAATATATCCATAAAATCCCCATAGCGGCTGGATAAAAAAAATAGGGCCGCTTGTTTTAGACAGGCAAAAAGCCGTATAGTTGTGCCCTAACGCAAATATTATCAAATTTTTGTGTTTAAGTCAATGTTCCACTATGAAAAACACTATTCCATTTTGTTTTTGGTGCGTTTAAATCAATTTTCTTTGTAGAGCGGTTGCTTGCTGCCGCTCATAGTAGGTCTTATAAAATGGTTCCCGCGGGGATAGGGAGCAAGCCCCCTCTCTACAGGTTTGTGTATTTGAAGACTATTTCTATCACATTGGTCTCATATAAATAAAAAACGGGGCTTAACCCCGCTTTATTCCTGCGCCTGTAGGAGGATATGAGTTCCCTACCGGGTGGTATCGGGCGGCCTCATGACCGCCATCTTTATTTTCTTTATCTCGCTCTCGCCTGTATCCTTTTTCACGTATATGACAACCACGTAGAGCCCGCTGGAAACTTCTTCTCCGCCGGAAGACTTTAAATCCCATACTATTCCAGGCATACCCGCGCTTATTGACGTATCGATATTCCTGACCTGTTCGCCGGCCATGTTATATATTTTAATATCCGCCTGTCCCGATGACGCCGTCAGCCATTTGATGGTGGCCCCTCCCGTACCGTTTGTTACTATCGCCGGATTAGGGTATATTTTCATGTCCGTTATGATACCGCTCATGCCCGCGTTCAAAACAGTTACCGACTTGGTGGCCATGACCTGGAAGCCCTGCTCTGTTTTCACCTCCACCTGTATCTCATACACGCCTGAATCGACCGTCCTGCCGTCGCTGTTCAGGCCGTCCCACGGTATCGAGGCGCCGGCCGCGTACTGGATGCTCACAGGCGGGGAGTTCTTGCCGACCTGTATCACGTCATCCACGGCCAGGCTTATATTTGTATTGGCCGTATTATTGACCTGAAGCCTGCGCACGAGCTCGCCCGCGGAGTTATAGATATTGACCCTCGCGTAAACGTCCATCCTGAGTATCTGCACGCTCTCTATGTGAGTATCCACATGGCCGTATGTGTCCGTGGTGCTTATCTTTATGTAATACAACCCCTGGCTCACCTGCTGTCCGCTGTCGGATGAGGCGTCCCAGAAGAAACTGACGGTATGGTCCGCGCCCGCTCCCTGCTGGTCGGGCGACTGTATTCCTTTAAACCTGAGTTCTAGCTGCCCCGTGGCCGGGTTAAATACGGTTGTGGCAGTGCCGTTTAATAGCATAGCTATGTCGCCCACGCTCCCGGATATGGGTGACTGGACCAGGAGCTTTACTTTTTCACCTGCTTCATTGTAGGCCTCTATCGTCAATATAAGAGGGAAAGGCACGGGTGTCGGCGTGACGGTGGGCGTATCCGTAAAAGTGAATGACTGGGTCGGCGTATATGTGTCCGTGAAGGTCGGCGTATCCGTATGGGTAAAAGTCGGGGTGACAGTATATGTGAATGTCGGCGTGTCTGTGAATGTCGGCGTATAAGTGCGCGTGTAAGACGGAGTCGCGGTCAATGTCGGGGAGGACGTGGAAGTGAACGTGGGCGTGAAGGTAAAAGTCGGCGTCGGGGTGAAAGTGGGCGTATAAGTCTTTGTAATTGTCATAGTATAAGTATTGGTCACCGTCATGGTATATGTCGGGGTGTCGGTCACGGTAAATGTATATGTCGGCGTATTCTGCTGGGTTTCCGTGACCGTCGGCGTGACCGTTTTTGTGGCGGTATATGTGGGCGTGGCGGGCATGGTATACGTTTCAGTGGCGGTATTGGTCTGCGTGTAGGTCGGGGTATCGGTCGGCGTCACTGTGAATGTAAATGTGTCCGTGAAAGATGACGTCTCGGTAAATGTAGGCGTAGATGTCCTGGTATACGTGTATGTGGGCGTCGCTGTCGGGGTGAAGGTGTCTGTATAAGTGTTGGTGAAAGTCGGCGTCACTGTCTTGGTGAATATGGTATCCGTCGCGGTGTCCGTGACAGTAGGGGTAAATGAATTTGTCGGTGTATCGGTGGGGGTCGCGGTCTGCGTATTGGACTGTGTGAAAGTCGGCGTGGCGGTTTTGGTATATGTGGAAGTGCTGGTGTATGTGTACGTGGGTGTGGCGGTAAATGTGTTCGTGCTTGTGAACGTGGGCGTGAAAGTGGGAGTCGATGTCATGGTGAATATGGTGAAGGTCGGCGAATCCGAAATGGTCGGCGTCAAAGTGCTTGTGAATGTAAGTGTGGGCGTCGCCGTCCTGGTGGGCGTCGCCGTCGGCGTGGAGGTGGCGGTGAATGACGGGGTAAATGTCGGAGTATCCGTCTGGGTCGAAGTACTTGTGAATGTCGGAGTATATGTGGGCGTGTCGGTCGGGCTGCTTGTGTTAGTGTATGTGGGTGTCGCCGTACGCGTCGCGGTCGCCGTAAAAGTCGGCGTCGGGCTGTTTGTGTCGGTGAAAGTCGGCGTGGATGTGCGCGTAGGTGTGTATGTCGGCGTAAAGGTCACGGTAANNTCGTGGCAGTCCTGGTGAATGTCGCCGTGAATGACGGCGTAAATGTCGGCGTGGACGTGGATGTAGGCGTAGCCGTCCTTGTGTAGGTCGCAGAGAATGTCGGCGTAAATGTGGGCGTGTGCGTGAATGTGGGCGTGTCAGTGGGCGTGGAAAGTATCAGTGCGACAAACGCGCAGCTCATCACGCCGTTGGAGTCAGTGGCGCAGTTGAGTTTGCCGACCGTGGTCGGTGTCGATGTGGGAGTCGCAACAGAGCATGGCGGCCGGCCGGTATTGGGATCGAGCGTCCCCAGGGAATCCTTCCACTCCGTTTCAAGAACGCCGCCCCTGTATAACGCAATATGGGAATAATCCGAGTAGGCAACGGTGGGACGGCTGTAATCATCGCATGCCGAATCAAAAGGGCTTGGCCATCCGTTATAGTATATTTCCATGACCCCATGCATCCATCCCCCTGCAGCTATGGGATTTTGAGGCGTAAAATCCTCGGATATGCGCTGAGTCGCGCCCTCAATCGCGCAGCCAAACGCTGACACGGAAAAATTGGAGGTCGAGCCCGCCTGGTTCCACCCTGCTGTGGACGGGTAGGCTGAAGTGTAGTTACCTGAAACCTGGGGCGAGTTTACATTTGGAACGCCGGCCCCATTGACCCACATGACCACTGATATTGGCCCGGAAACCGGCCCGCCTGTATTATTTATAATCACAAAATCCAATTTTATACTGCTTGTGGCGCATGGATTGCTTGTCTCTTCGACCATAAGATCAAGCCCGGCAAGCGCGTAGACAGAGATATATAATGACATCATTAAGGCCGCGAGTGCCATTCTCTTAAACTTAATGAGCTTTAAGATTTTAATCATTTCATTACCTGCTTGCCAGTATTTCCCTGGCTATCAAAGTTTTAGTATCAGGTACCAGTGCAAAATATTCCTCTTTTGTAAACGGGTTCATTGGTATGGCCGTAACCGCGCCCCACCACTTAACGGTCTGGTTGCATGTGCCTTTCGGAAGGAGCCCGATATTCCACGTGACATTTGGCGGCCCGCCGATGCAGCCGCCTGTGCAGCCGATGAAACTCATGCCGCTCGGCATTGGGTCCGTGATAACGTAATTGGGTATATCGCCGACACCGTCATTACAGTACGTAATGGTCCAGGTGATTATATCGCCCATCCCAGCCTGGACTACATTGGCGGTCTTGGTTATGCCAGTGACCGGCGCGCAGTATGGCTGCGCTATGACCTTGTTTGATATTGAGGCGACCTCGGGCGCGGCCCCGTTAATCAGAGACACATTTGTAATGGGGTTGCAGGTATTTACAGTCCCCCACCATGTGAATGTGCCGCCTTCATTGGTTATGTTTCCCAAGTTCCAGCTTACCACGCTGGCATTGCCCGCGTAAGGGTGCGGCCCCTGCTGTCCAACATACGTTACGTCGCCGTTGGAATTGTTTGGCACCGTATCCCATAATACCGTGTTCGCGCTGGTCCTTGGAAGGTAAACAATGAAATTATTGTATGAGTCCCTGACGTCCCCCGAGGCGCCGTGCTGTTCTGCCACGCCTGGTTTCCATGTCTGGCCGTTGGAACAGCTCATGGTGGCGGCGTTCGCGGCGCCGTTTGGGTCTGTCCAATCTATTCCCCAGGCAGACGGTTCAGGGTCGCCTTTGGCCCATACCTTTGCCTGGAAATGGTACTGGTTCGCGGGGTCTATCTGTATCTTTACCCTATACCATTTATCCGAAGTCACTATGGCGCAATTATTTGAAAGCGGCCATTCGCAGCCCACGTATGGGCCGGCCGTACCACACGCCTGGAACCCCACATGTCCGCTGGAGTTTGTACCTATGTTGTTGTCAACCGAAAGCGCGAGCGAATAAGCGTTTCCGTTAATCTGGCCGTCGCTCCTTATTATGACAAGAGCGTCAGCGCCTTCATACGCGCCCGGATCTATATAAACATCGGTTTCAATGATGCCGGAACACATATTATTTGGATTGGTAATATTGTTGTAAAGGATGCTCGGGAATGAATTACCGGCTGTGGCGTGGCCCGTTATGATGTCGTCGCCCGTATTGCATGGATCGGCAACTATCCATCCGCCGTTTGTATTTGCCTGCGGTGCAAAAGCCCATCCCGGTACAGCCGCACCGGACGGCGGAGTGCCGTCATTACCATAAGTACCGGCAATATCATCAAAAGGCTGATAACCTACGAGAGCATAGCCGTTGACATTGTATGTAAGGTAATAGGTTATAAGATCGCCGTAATTCGGATTATCTTCACTCTGCGCTTTCTCTATGGTTATGGCCGCCTGGCCTACAGTGTTTGTTGCGCTCACGTTTTGTGTGGTAACGCCGGTCATAACCCCCTGTGCCGCGTTGGTATAATGCGTACCGGCTACCGGAGGATTCTGGTTGCTTTTGTAAAGCATCCATACCGTGCCTGTTGCTTCGCCGGGCTGTCCTGTCCTGTCCGGTAAATTCCACGTGAAGTTACCGGCTGTCGCTCCTATGACAGGCCCGGTGCATGTGCCGCCGACCATGCTCAGCGGCCCCCATGATACCAGGGTCAGCTGTCCGCCGCCAGGCACTATGTCGGTTATCTTAAGCTGGCCGTTCCAGTAGCTGTAGTCTATGGAGTAAAGCACGAGGTCGTTCTGCGCCTGCAATACACCCTCTGTCCTTTTGCTTATGTTAAAACCTTTAGGTATTGTCCCTATGGTCCATGTTACGGGTGTGGGTTCGCATGAACACGCGGGCCTTCCTGCCCAGTCGCCGGCGTTTAAATTGGCGTCTTTCATTCCGACGTAAAGATGAAGGCTGGTGATATTGCATCCCGGGAATGATGAAGCGGGCGGAACGTGGACGGAATAGGTCTGGGTAAAAAGTTTTCCCGCGCCTGAGGAACAGTCCGAACAGTCTGAAGCCACGGCGCCGGGCTGCACATTAGCAAGGTACCCTATCACGCCGCCGGGAGCGGGCGCCGGCTGAGAGGTGGCCACATCTATGCCCCTGTCGCTTACCACAAAGACCTGCCCCGCGCCGGATAAGTCGGCGCTGACTTTTGCAGCGGCAGAACTGAACGCTATGGCTATATATTCGTCGTTATATAATTGCGCGCAATAATTGACTGTAACCTGCACCAGGTCTCCAAAGCCGGGATTGGCCGGGCTCATGGTGACGCTTATGACATGCGCGTCGGCAAAAGCTGAGGAAACTGCGATAAAAACGGACATAGCCGTTAAAAGCAGGATTTTGAGAAAGGCATTCCGGGACTTTTTCATAAGTTTCCCTTCTTGTTTTTATTGTTCCCCGTGCGGTTGGCGTCTATATATTAGAGGAAGCAAATGATAAAAAGTTGCATGTTATTATATCCTTTGCTTTCTACTACCATTTTACTATATAAAATACCCCCTGTCAAATCGTTTTAACGCCGCCACGGACCAAAAAGCGCCATTTTATACGCTTCTTTTTGTTTTTTCGTAAAACTCAGGGTCGCAAACCGGGCCTAAACAAATAAAAAAAGCGCGGATAATCCGCGCTTTTTTTACGCTCCTCACTATGACTGCACAGTGCAGGATTTTCCTTAATTATTTATGAACGCCAGGTACACCATGGTATTGCCCCGCTCTATCAGCATCACCGCCTGGCTTCCTTCTTTCACTTTGCCCGCGGCCGCGTCGAAATCTTCCTTGTTTTTTATCTGCGCCCCGTTCAGTTCGTGTATCACATCGCCTTTCATCACGCCAGCGGTATCGGCGGCCGATCCCTCTATGACATCAAATATCACGGCGCCGGAATTCGAGTTCAGCCCGTACTGCTGGACGGCTTCTTCGGTTATATCCCCGGCTATAAGCCCCAGGCTCTTTTCGGCATTGCCCTGGTTGTTTTTCTTCGGCGATATGTTCTCATCCGTGCGTTCCTCGACTTTTATCTTCAGGGTCTTTTCATTCCCGTCCCTGACCACCCCGACCTCGATCTCCCTGCCCACAGGCTCCGAGGCTATTATGGCCTGGAGCTCGCGGTATTTCGCCACGTTCTTCCCGTCGATCGAGACCACCACGTCCCCGCGCTTCATGCCCCCCGCGGCCGCGGGGCTCCCGGGATAAACCTGTGATACCAGGACCCCCGAGGACACTTTGAAATGTTTCATAAGCTCGGGTGTCATTTCCTGTATGACCACCCCGAGCCAGCCGCGCACCGCGTGGCCGCTGCTTACTATATCGGAATATGTTTTTTTCGCCATATTGATTGGCATGGCAAAACCCACGCCTTCATAGCCCCCCGACATGGAGGATATTGCCGTATTGATCCCTATGACCTCGCCGTCTAGGTTTATCAGCGGGCCGCCTGAGTTTCCCGGGTTAATCGCCGCGTCTGTCTGCAGAAAATCATCGTATGGCCCCGCCCCTATTATCCTTCCTTTGGCGGAAATTATCCCCTGTGTTACTGTCTGTTCAAGCCCGAAAGGGCTGCCGACAGCCACCACCCAATCGCCCACGTCTATTTTGTCCGAATCGCCCAGCTTTATGGGCGTCAGGTTTTTCGCCTCGACTTTTATGACCGCCAGGTCAGTGTCCTTATCTATGCCTATGAGTTTGGCCTTCAATTCTTTCTGGTTGTAAAATTTCACCGTTATCTCGTCGGCCTTGTCCACCACATGATTGTTGGTCAGTATGTAGCCGTCGGAGCTGACGATAAAACCGCTGCCCAGGCTCTGCTTTTTCATCGTGCCTTTGGGGATCCCGAAAAACCTCTCGTACATATCGTCGTTCATGCCGAACGGGTCGCTGTACGGGTCCATGGAGCGGTGAATGACGCTCACGGTGGAAATATTTACAACCGAAGGCCTGACTTTTTCAGCGAGTTCCTTGAAAGACGCGGGAATGTACTGTACGGCAAAGATTCCTGAAACACACAGCGTCAAAGCCAGCAATGAGAGTACTATTCTCTTCATTTACTTCACCTCAAGCCCCGGGATGTTCAATCCCTGAATAAAATTCTTTTCCACAGTATATATTGAGCCGGTCAAAGGGACCTTTATATAGAACTCCTGCTTCCCCTCAACCTGCTTTCCTATCAAAAGAGATACCAGAACAACATCTTTTTCGCCATAAATATCAATGCCCTGCGCGGCTTTTATGCCGTAAAGAGCCTCTTCGTTCACGCCTGTTTTGGGGGTTATTGCGTCCTTGTATTCGAGGCCGGAAACATAGTAAATCACCGATGCCGGGCTTATTCTCTTCTTCTCATCATCCTTGAAACCTTTGGCTTCTTTTATATCCCACGCTTCCGGTTTGTTCTTTACTGTTTTTCTAAACGCCAGCACTTCCCTGCCCTGGTATTTAAGGCTCAATTTTACGGCTTTGGCCTGGTCAAATACGGCCACGCGCTTTTCAAGCAGGTAGTCCTGCGCAAATATGCCTTTATAACTGCCCTCCGGGACCTCCATAATGTCGCTGTGATATGTGCCGCTGGTAAAACAGGTGTTTGTTTTTTCATCCTTTTTCCCGAAGCTCAAAGCCTGCTCCTCCTTACCCGAATAGAAAGCTATAAACTCTTTCGGGGCCGTGAGGCCGTATTTGGAAAGGTTCGAAGGCGACGGTTCCAGCATGTTCCTTGCTTCGGCGGCTATGAACTGGTCAATCAGGGATTTCACCCTGTCCGCCCTGGCAGGGGCGTTCCCCGCCGATCTTACGGTCCACGCGCCGCCGGTCTTTACAAGGGTGTATTTTTTATCCTTTAACGCCACTTCTATCCTGTCTATGTCCATGGACCGGATGTTGAGGATTTTTTTATCGCGCCAGTCAAATACTTTTTTATCAAATATGTTTTTTAAGGACGCCTGCGCCATATAGGCATTGACCGTGTCCCCGGACAAGGCCGCATACACGCCCTCTCCCGTGGGATTTACCTGCCCGAAATTTATGCCGTGTTTTTTATTGTCATCGCCTGTGACTGATACTTTCAAAAGCGGCTCGGCAAGCCCGAAATCGGCCGGGTTTATATTCTCAAGCTTCCTTGTATATTTCCCCGACGCAAGCTGGGAAAGTGCGCTCTCACATGCCGAATTGTCGGCCGGAACCTGCATTGGTTTTTCCATGGACCAGTCCGAGCCGGTCTTCTTAAGCAGGATATCGCCCGCGGCGGATTGTATTTCCATGGACACGGCAGTTCCGGCGCTTAAAGCCGGAACGAGCTTTTCACCCGAGACTTTTGCCTTGTCGTCTTCGCCTTTCTTTTTTACCTCGATGAAATAATAATAAGCGCCAAGCAGCGCCAGGACAAGCAGCGACGCGAGTATTTGTTTCCCCTTCATGACATCCTCCTTCTGACAAAGACCATGACTCCGATCGCGGTTATTAACAGCGGGAGAAAAATCGTGGGCACGAGGAAAAGCATCCTGCCCTGTATCTTTGAAAGGAAGAGCGGCTCAAAGGAATTATCCTTCGGCTTTATCGCTATGGTGTCGGCTTCTCCGGCCATGAAGTTAAAGGCGTTCAGTATAAAATCCCTGTTGCCCGAGGAGCTTAAGAAAGTGTTATTAACAAAATCAGAGCTTCCGAATACCACGACCGCTGCCGTGGAATTATTCGTCAGCGACAGCGCGTCGGCCTTAAAGGTAGTGTTGTTCTGGCTTATGGCCGCAGCTACGCAAAGCGGGGCGGCCAAGTCTCCGGGCCCCTGGCTTACCGAACCCTTCCTTACAGAATTCAGGTCCGTCTCACCCCAGGAACCGGGATTTGATTTTGCCAGCGAGTTTACTGTTATTCCGGCGGCTGTCCCCTTTAAATCGAATGTCCTTGTGTTCGGCATAAAACTTGCCATTTTTAACGTATTTGTTATCTCATGGCTGTCATATGCCGCGATTATCGGCATAAGCGGGTCCCCGCCGAACATCCTGCCCATCTTATCCACGATAATATCGTTCTGCGCAATAACACCGCGTGCAGAAAGCAATGTATTTAAGTTCCTGTTGTTGACCATTGGCGCGTCCATTATTATCAGCTTTCCGCCTCCGCTTAAGTATTGGTTTACCTGCTGTACTTCCGGGTCAAAAAGGTCGGACTGGGGGCCGGCTATAACAAGGATGGAACAATCCGAGGGTACACCCTGCTGTGTAAAAAGCTGGACCGCGGATACCGCGTAATTATAGGACTCCAACTCTTCCTTTAGCGAGGAATACCCTGTTTTTTCATTCTTCGGGGCGTCCAATGACGGTTCGCCGTGACCGGTGGTGAAATATATCTTCTTTTTTGTTTCGCGCGTCACCCTGATCAGGCCGTTTGTCACGCCCTCTTCGGTCAGGGTATCGACTTTTTCCTGCGAGCCGTTGTCGGGGCGGGAGAGCACTATGACGCCGTACTTGTCCACCTTGTACTTTGCCGCGAGCGCCGGGTTGCGGTCCGCGTCTATTGCCTGGAACTTGAATTTCGGGGAGACTTTTGTGTAAAGCGCGAGAATATCCTCGATCTGCACTGCGCGCGCGCGTACCGAGTAGAAGTAATAGACATCCACCTCGTTTTTCATATTTTTCAGGACCTTGATTGTCTGATCCGATATTGTGTTTTTCTGGGCCTTCGACAGATCAAAAGTTTTTGAGTGTATGGTAAAGATGGACTGAACAAGGACGATTATAGATACCACTATCAGTGTGTATACAAAAGCCGAAAAGCCATAGCGCGCGGAACGGTTTGTGGCCGCTTCCCTTACCTGCGCGAAATTTTTCGCCACATAAACCCCGGCGGCTATGAGCCCGAGCGCGGCTGGTATGACGGTAAAAATGTCAAACTCACCCCTGACCGAGGCCACTATACCCGAGAGAACCAGCAAAGAGATGCCTGTTATAAAAATTGCGTTCATTAATTTTGAGTTTTTCATATTAACCCCTCCACTGTTTGGATTCGAGTACGCGGAGCGTCAGGAACAAAAAGAGCGCGAAGAAACTTATAAAGTAGGTGATATCGGCGGTATCAAGCACGCCTTTGGCGAACGAGTCAAAGTGCTCGACCACGGAAAAACTTTTAAGCACCGCGCCCCAGAACGGCCCCACCGACCCGGAAGCCCAGGGTATCACCAGGACAAACAAAAGCACGCCGAACGAGATTACAGCCGCCACTATCTGGCTCTCCGTGAGCGAAGATATGAAAATCCCGAGCATTATGAACGCCGAACCGATCATTAAAAGCCCCAGGTAACCCGCGATCACGGGAAGTATTTCATAGGCCGTGCCGATCCTTAAAATCAAAAACGACGCCAATGAACCCGCCAGCATGGCCCCAAATATGGCCAGGGCCGAAAAAAACTTTGCCATCACCACGGCCATATCAGACACCGGGTAAGTAAATAGAAGCTCCGCGGTGCCTTCCCTTTTTTCCTCGGCAAAGAGCCTCATAGTTATAAGCGGTATCATAAGGATAAGCACAACGACCATATTACGGAAGTACGGCCTGAATATGCCCTCCATCATGGAAAGATCCATCATGCCCTTTGAATACTGGTTCATGGAGCGCAGGGATACCATGGCATAGTAATCGGTGATGCTTGAAAAGAAATATCCCGAGAGCACGAGGAATACCGTGATCACGGCGTAAGCGATCGGCATTGAAAAGAATATGTTCAGTTCTTTCTTAAGCAAAGCTGTGAATTTCCCGTACATATCAGAGTTCCTCCTTGGTCACGAGTTTTAAGAAT
The DNA here is from genome assembly GCA_003167475.1 of candidate division FCPU426 bacterium. GTDB lineage: Bacteria > Oederibacteriota > PGYV01 > PGYV01 > Palsa-1178 > PALSA-1178. The sequence continues at coordinate 13,284 of PMTB01000250.1, forward strand.
ACGTCTTCGAGGGACAACTGCTGCCTTTTAAACTCAAGCAGGCCCCAGTTGTTCTTCACTATCTTCGCCACTATGTCGCGGCGCACGTCTTTTTTTCCGTCGGTTGTGATTATGTATGAGTGGACGCCTTCATCCACTTTTGTCTCTTCCCGTATTTCCTCTATCCCCTTTATCCTGTTTATCTCGTCCAGGACTTCCTGCCTGGGAGCCTCGACCTCGAGATATATGCGGGTTGATTTCGAGTTTGAATCGGTGAGATTTTTCACTTCGTCCTGCGCTATTATCTTCCCCTCGTTGATGACTATGACGCGGTCGCAGGTCATGGCGACCTCGGGGAGTATGTGGGTGGAAAGTATGATGGTACGCTCACCTTTCATGCTCTTGATCAGGTTCCTTATCTCCCTTATCTGCTTTGGATCAAGGCCCACGGTGGGTTCGTCCAAAACCAGGACCTCTGGGTCGTTAAGTATCGCCTGAGCAAGGCCAACCCTCTGTCTATAACCTTTCGATAGTTTGGCTATTACCTAACGCATTACACCGGTCAAACCCGTTTCCTCCATGCATTTCTGCACGCGGCCCTCCACTTCCACCTTTTTCACGCCTTTGATCTCGGCTATGAATTTAAGGTAGGAATACACTTCCATTTCCTTGTACAGCGGGACGTTCTCGGGCATGTACCCGATCTTCGCCTTTGCCCCCAGCGGGTCCTTTGCCATGTCTATGCCCGCGACAATAACCTCGCCATCGGTCGGCGGAAAAAACCCGGTTATCATCCTCATTGTGGTGGTCTTGCCGGCCGCGTTGGGGCCCAGGAAACCTATGATCTCGCCCTTTTTAACCTCAAAACTGACCCCGCTTACGGCTGTTTTGTTGCTGAATTTTTTTGTTACGTTCTTCAGTTCGATCAAATGCGCACCTCCGGTTGTCATTAATATAAGGTCGTCAAACCCGTTAAGTTGTTAAGCCAAAAGCCAAAAGACAAAAGTTAAGTAAAACAGGGGGGCAAGCTAATGCAAGTGGTGAAAAGTAGGAAAAAACAGGCCGTCCAAACCCGGTCTCGCCTTCCTTGTTTTCAACTTGCTTTTCCTTGCCTTCAACTTACTAATAAGTTGTTAAGCCAAAAGCCA
>PMTB01000250.1:14463-33248 GCA_003167475.1 candidate division FCPU426 bacterium
CTTTTGGCTTTTGTCTTTTGGCTTAAAAACTTAAACGACTTACGCCTTCCTTGCCTTCAACTTGCTTTTACTTGTATTTCAACTTTACTTTTGGCTTTTGTCTTTTGGCTTAAAAACTTAAACGGCCTTTAAATCTCCCACTTCTTCACTTTCGCCAACTTGCGAACCAACTCTTTTTCCTCTTCGCTCTCAGCTTTCGGCGTCTCCACTTCAACTTTCACATAAAAATTGCCCTTCTTACCTGTTTTTATGTTTTTCGCCCCGTGAGCCGTCATTTTTATGCTTGTGCCGCTTTGTATTCCGGCCGGGACCTTTATCTCTATATTGCCTTCCGGGGTCGGGACCTGCATGTGGCCGCCCAGTATGGCCGTTGCCATGTTAACTTGCGCGGAGAAATATATGTCGTCGCCCCTTCTTTCAAAAGTGTCGCTTTTTTCAACCTTGAATACAACATAAAGGTCGCCGCGTTCCTTGTTCCATGAACGCATGTTGCCTTCGTTCTTTATCCTTATCTTCTCGCCTTCTTTGACGCCTTCCGGAATATGTATGCGTATTTTCCTTATTTCCTGCGACTCGCCCGAGCCGTGGCACTGGTGGCAGTAATCCGTTATCGTTGAGCCCTTTCCGCCGCATCTCGGGCAGGTCTTATTGACCACGAATCCGCCCTGGGAAAACTGCATGGTTCCTGCGCCATGACAGGCTTCGCACTGGGATACCTGCGCCCCGGGTTCCGCTCCGGTACCGCGGCACCTGTCGCAATCAATTGCGCGGGGCACCTTGACTATGGTCTCCCCGCCTTCCATTGCGAGAGCGAATGGTATTTCTATGCGCACATTGACATCCTCGCCCTTGGCACCTTTGCCTTCCTGTGCGTATTCTGTCTGGGAAAAGCCGCGCTTTGGCCCCTGGTCAAAGAACATGTCAAAGAGGTCCTCAAACCCGCCGGCTTTTGACCCGCCCCGTCCGGAAAAAATATCGCCGAACATTTCGGAAAAATCCTGCCCGCCGGCGTTGCGGGCGCCCTGCCCCTTGCCCGCGTACTGCGAAAAATCAAAACCGCGCGACTGAGCGTCCTTTAATTGCTCATACTTCGAGCGTTTTTCCTTATTGGTCAAAACTTCATATGCTTCGCTTATCTCTTTGAATTTTTCCTCAGCTTCCTTATTATTAGGGTTGGCGTCAGGATGGTATTTTTTTGCAAGGTTCCTGAATGATTTTTTAATAGCAGCTTCATCCGCGCCCTCGGCAACGCCGAGGATCTTGAAGTAATCTTTGATAGGCATGTTTTTTCCCCTTGGAACTTTTTGAATGTTCTTTGTTCTGTGTTCGATGTTCTTTGTTAAAGATCTTATAATACCATATTTTTAGAATTTAGACGAATAAACCGGTTTATTTGTTCCAGCTTTTAAAAAGGGGGGCGCGTTCATCACGCGCCCCCTGTATTCCGTTCACAGGGTTCCCCCCGGTTTTGTCCTTCTACTATCTACTTTCAACTATCTACTCTCTCGGTTATTAACCTTCAGGTTAATAATCGCCGTATCCTCCGCCCATGCCGCCCATACCACCCGGCATTCCTCCGGGCATTCCGCCCGGGCCGGCTTCCTTCTTCTCCGGTATGTCGGAGACTATGGTTTCCGTGGTAAGCAGCAGCGACGCGATTGATGCCGCGTTCTGCAGGGCTGACCTGGTCACTTTGGTCGGGTCGATGATGCCGGCCTTGACCATATCCTTCATCACGCCGTCGGTCGCGTCAAATCCCATTGTCGGGACTGTTTCTTTCAGGATCTTCTCCATGATAACAGCGCCTTCAACGCCTGCGTTAAAGCATATCTGCCTTATCGGGGACTCGAGAGCTTTCTTGACTATTTTAACCCCGACTTTTTCTTCTTCATCAGTAATAACGAGCTTGTCGAGGGCCTGTCCCGCGCGCAGCAGCGCAACTCCGCCGCCCGGCACTATGCCTTCCGCTTTCGCGGCTTTTGTCGCGTGCATGGCGTCTTCCACGCGCGCTTTTTTCTCTTTCATTTCAGTCTCGGTTGCCGCGCCTACGTTGATGACAGCGACGCCGCCGGAGAGCTTTGCGAGCCTCTCCTGGAGTTTTTCCTTATCGTAGTCTGACTTTGTCTCGTCTATCTGTTTTTTTATCTGGCCGATGCGCGCCTGTATATCTTTCTTTTCGCCCGCGCCTTCGACTATGGTCGTATTGTCCTTATCAACCGTTATTTTCTTTGCGCGTCCGAGCATGGAAATCTCGGCTTTCTCAAGCTTCATCCCGACTTCCTCGGATATGACCCTGCCGCCGGTCAGAACAGCGATATCCTCGAGCATGGCCTTTCTCCTGTCGCCGAAGCCCGGAGCTTTTACGGCTATGCATGAGAACGTGCCTTTGAGCCTGTTGACAACGAGCGTCGCGAGCGCTTCGCCCTCGATATCCTCGGAAATGATGACGATGGGCTTGCCCTGCGTCACGACTTCCTGGAGTATGGGGAGGAGTTCTTTCATATTTGATATCTTTTTGTCATAGATAAGGATGTACGGATTCTCGACTTCAGCCGTCATTTTATCAGGGTTGGTAACAAAGTAAGCCGATATGTAACCCTGGTCAAACTGCATACCCTCTACGACTTCAAGGGTTGTTTCTATGCCTTTTGCCTCTTCTATGGTGATGACGCCGTCATTGCCGACTTTGTCCATGGCGTCGGCGATCAGGTTGCCGATCTCCTTGTCATTGTTGGCCGATATGGTGGCGACCTGGGCGATTTCTGTTTTGTCTTTTACGGGTTTTGACATTTTTTTAAGTTCTTCCACGATGCATGCCGTGGCTTTCTCGATGCCGCGTTTTACCGGCATGGGATTTGTCCCGGCTGTGATGTTCTTCATGCCTTCGTTATAGATGGCCTGCGCGAGCACTGTCGCGGTTGTGGTTCCGTCGCCGGCAATGTCGGAAGTCTTTGAGGCGACTTCTTTTATAAGCTGGGCTCCCATATTTTCATACGGGTCCTCGAGCTCGATTTCTTTCGCGATGGTTACGCCGTCATTTATGATGGTGGGCGAGCCGTATTTCTTGTCCAATACCACGTTCCTGCCGCGCGGCCCGAGAGTTACTTTGACCGCGTTGGCCAGTTTATCCACGCCCCTCTGCAGGGACCTTCTTGCTTCTTCTCCGAATTGCAGTTGCTTTGCCATATCCTTAAATCCTCCATTTTTTGTTTGACTCAGTTGTCTCAATTGANNAGATAACCGCTAAAACATCTTCCTGTGTCATTATTAGGTATTCTACATCGTCTATCTTGAATTCATTGCCGCCGTATTTCGAGTAGATTACTTTATCGCCGACCTTTAATTCCATAGCGATCTTTTTTCCGTCATCGGCTGTTTTGCCTGTCCCTACGGCAGTTACCTCGCCTTTTGACGGCTTTTCTTTTGCCGTGTCAGGTATGATGATTCCACCCTTTTTTACTTCTCCTTCTTCGATTGGCTTAACTACAATGTGGTCTCCTAACGGTCTCAATTTCATGCTTCTGTTGCCTCCTTTTTGCTTGTTTTTATATTCCATTTGTTCTCTGTTCTCTGTTCTCTGNNTGTTCTCTGTTCTCTGTTCTGTGTTCTGTGATTCCTGGACCATGTACCTATATTATTTCTTATCCTTCTTTTTCTTTTCGTCGTCAACCACTTCATACTCGGCGTCCACAACATCGTCAGCCGGCTTTTTTTCTCCGGCCGGATTCGGGCCTGCTTCCGGGCCTGCGGCGCCTGGTGCTCCCGGCTCTTTCTTTGTGGCTTCGTACATGGCTGTTGATACCTTATGCCACTTTTCCGTAAGTTTTTCCATCTGTTTTTTCAGTTCGTCCGTGCTCGCGCTGTTTTTCAGCATTTCCTTGAGCTTGTCGGACTGTTCCTGAAGTTCTTTCTTGTCGCCTTCAGGCACTTTGTCGCCGACTTCTTTCAAAGTCTTTTCGGCCTGGTATGTGATGGACTCTGCCTGATTGCGTGTGTCCACTTCTTCCTTGTTCTTTTTATCCTCATCAGCGTGTTTCTCGGCCTCTTTCACTATCTTATCTATATCGTCTTTTGACAATCCGGACGAGGCTGTGATGGTTATTTTCTGTTCCCTGCCTGTCGCGTTATCTTTCGCCTGCACATGCAGTATGCCGTTGGCGTCTATGTCAAAAGTAACCTCGACCTGCGGCACGCCCCTGGGAGCCGGCGGTATGCCGTCCAGATGGAACCTGCCTATAGTCTTATTTTCCTTTGCCATGGAGCGCTCGCCCTGAAGCACGTGTATCTCGACGCTGGTCTGGTTGTCGGATGCTGTGGAGAAAGTCTCTGATTTTTTGGTGGGGATAGTCGTGTTCCTGTCGATAAGTTTTGTGAACACGCTGCCGAGGGTTTCGATGCCGAGCGAAAGCGGTGTCACGTCAAGCAGGAGAACGTCTTTTACTTCGCCCTGCAGAACGCCGGCCTGGATCGCCGCGCCTACTGCCACGACTTCGTCCGGGTTCACGCCTTTATGCGGTTCTTTATTGAATAATTTTTTTACCAGTTCGACAACTGAAGGCATCCTGGTCATTCCTCCGACCAGCACTACTTCGTCTATGTCTTTGGGTTCCATTCCAGCGTCTTTCATGGCTTTCTTACATGGCTCTATGGTGCGCTCGTTCAGGTCGCCTATCAACTGCTCCAGCTTTGCCCTGGTCAGGTTCACAACAAGGTGCTTGGGGCCGGAAGCGTCAGCGGTAATAAACGGGAGGTTTATCTCCGACTGCATTGTGGAAGAAAGTTCTATCTTTGCTTTTTCTGCGGCTTCTTTAAGCCTCTGGAGAGCCACCCTGTCATTGCGCAATTCTATTCCTTCTGATTTTTTGAACTCATCAGCGAGCCAGTCCATAATACGCTGGTCATAGTCATCGCCGCCCAAATGCGTGTCGCCGTTGGTTGACTTTACTTCGAATACCCCGTCGCCGATCTCAAGTATGGAAATATCGAAAGTACCGCCGCCCAAGTCGTACACGGCAATCTTTTCATTTTTGACCTTATCAAGCCCGTAAGCCAACGAAGCCGCTGTAGGCTCATTGATGATACGCAGCACTTCAAGGCCCGCTATCTTGCCGGCGTCCTTTGTGGCCTGCCTCTGTGAGTCGTTAAAATACGCAGGCACGGTTATGACAGCCTGAGTCACTTTTTCGCCGAGGTAAGCTTCCGCGTCAGCCTTGAGCTTTGCCAAAATTATAGCCGAGACTTCGGGAGGGCTGTAGCTTTTTCCCGAAATGTCCACGTGAGCGTCGCCGTTGTCCGAAGGCGCGACTTTGTAAGGAACTTTTTTCAGTTCTTCCGTCACTTCGTTAAACTTCCTGCCCATGAACCTTTTGATGGAAAATATAGTATTCTCCGGGTTGGCAACAGCCTGCCTTTTTCCGGGCAATCCCACAACCCTCTCGCCGGTCTTTGTAAATCCCACAACCGAAGGGGTTGTCCTGTTACCCTCGGCATTCACGATAACTTTGGGCTCTTTGCCCTCCATTACAGCAACGCATGAGTTTGTGGTTCCTAAGTCAATTCCGATTACCTTAGCCATGTAAATCCTCCTCATATAATAGATATATGTAATTGCCTTTTTAGATTGTATTAATAATAAAGCAATAGCCGTGCCAGAAGGATGGGGTATATTTTATTGGGGTTTAATGGGATTAAAAAATAGTTATGTTTCAATATGAAGCACCGGCTTGTCATTGAAGTTCCAATATGAAACAGTAGCAACGAGGGTGCCATCAAGCATGTAGCCGGGCAATTTTTTTTATTTCCTTACCCAAACATGGGTGATTTCGCCGAATACATATTTGCGGTAATGGTTTTCTTCTTTGTAAGCCTCGGTTACATAGTCTTTAGCTTCCTGCGTGCAAAAATCATCGGGCTTGGGGGTGGTAAGTTCCGTTAATTTACATTCAAAAATCAGCCTGGCTTCTTTGAAAGACATGTCTCCGGAAGGGGTTTGAACGCTTGTTAATTGAACTTCTTTCATTTTCCCGCTGTCTCTTCCTGATTTACTTCCCAAAAAGAGCATTTGTTCCCTGTGCTCATCCGGGAAGTAAGAGAGCGTATATGTCCGCTCTTTTTCGATCATTTCAAGCGTATGACGGTCCGCCCGGATAACGCACCAGGTAACGGGTTTCTTAAAAAGAACCCCCAAACCGCCCCCGCTGCCTATCATGGAATTATAATGATCTGCCTTGCCCGCGGTAATAGCGAAAAAATCTTTTCCCACCAGCGTAAACACATTGTCGCTTATCTCTTCCGGGGAAATTTGTTCAAATAATTGACCAAAACCCATCTCTTTAACATTTACATGATTTGTTTTTTTCATTTTTTCTCCATGAAAGTCCGGTTTATTTATAGCATTATTATACATGCTATTGTTGAGGGTTTTTTTCTTCCCTATTACTATTGGAGGGTTTTATTCTTCCCTGTTACTAACAGCAGATTACCAATTAAATAATTATTGGTCAAGTTATTAACATATACATCCGGGGCTGAATTAACTGTTATTACAAATCAATCAATATATCACCGTATATACCGTTACCGGTGTGCCACAGGCTTGGGATACATATACCCATCCCGTAGTCTGGTCCACGCTGATCCCCCTCGGCGAGCAGGCTCCCCATTGTGTTATATAATTCCCGTCCAGGTCAAATTCCTGGATGCGGTAATTACCTTCATCCGCGACAAATACTTTTCCCCTTGTGTTGTCAACGCAGACAGCATCCGGTCCTTTAAGCTGTCCGTCCCCGGTTCCCGTTCCACCCCATTGTTTTATGTAGTTTCCGTTTGTATCGTAAACCTGTATTATGTTATTACTTGAGTCCGCGATATATACCCTGCCATTGCTGCCCACGCATATACCCCTCGGATTGTAGAATGAATCTCCGTTTTCCGGTGGGCCCCATATTGACAAACAATTTCCGGCCTGGTCGAATACCTGTATCCTGTTGTTGCTTGTGTCAGCCACGTATATCACGGGGTATGTGTTGGTTATGCTGTCCACAAATATGCCCAGCGGGTTGTTAAACTGAGGCGGTATATAAAGGCTGTTACCGCTGCCGTACGTTCCCCATTGGTTAAGCGAATTCCCGTTCATATCAAATGATATCACCCTGTTGTTTGAAGTGTCAGCCGCAAATACGTTCCCTGTATTTATGTCTACACCCACGCTTCCGGGGCGAAGAAGCCCGCCGTTCCAATAGGTGATAAGGCCCCCGCAGTTGCTGCTTGTTGTATCGTAGGCAAATATATGATGATTCAGGTTATCCGTCACATATATCCTGTTCCTGGTGTAGTCAATGCATGACTGCTGGGGCCCGCCGTTGCCTCCCCATCCTGTAATATACACCGCGTAAGGCGTGCTTGTGGATGTGACGGTACTGGTCGGAGTGGCTGAGCTTGTCGGGGTGGATGTATTTGTGGATGTCCAGCCGTTGGCTATGGCTGTTTGCGCCTCAAAAGTGAGCGTTACAGCTTCCGTAAGGGTTACGTTCACGGTGCCCGTGAATGTGCCTGTTACCGTGACTGTCGGGGTTGCCGTAAAGGTGAAAATGGAGGCTACCGCTGTCTGCTGCTGGGCAATGCTTGTGCCTATGGCTGCGGCCGTTAAAGTCGTGTTCGGTGAGTTTGTAATGGTCGCCGTCAATGTGGCGGTTGGTGTCGGGGTTTTCGTATACAACGACATTGCGGCGGTCTGCTGCTGCGCAATCTGCGTATCGATCGCATAAACAGTCGACGCCACGTCCGGAGTTGCGGCCGGCGAGGTTGGATTTGATTTTTGGCAGCTAAAACAAAGAAGGATGATAAGTATCGTTATGAAAGCATAGGTTTGTTTGTTCATTTATTCGCACTCCCGGCTTAAAATAAAATCTATCCGCGTTCATTATCCTAAAAATAATAATAAAATCAATGAAAAAATTATTAATTTTTATGGTAATCTGCCGGCTATTTGGAGGATATTAAAAGCCGCAAATCCTAACGTATCACCGCGATTTTCCCCGTCTTCCTGTTTCCGGCACGGTCTTCCATTACATATATATATAATCCCGAGGCAAGCCGTGACTTCATCCTTTGCGCGGACAGGTCCATACAATAAGCGCCCTCGTTTGTGTCTGCATCGTCTTCATATACTGTTTCCGCATTCATATTATATAGCCTTATTTTGATATGTTCGGGGATCCGGTAAAAGCACATCTTCCTATCCCCTTTTGTCGCGTCAAACGGCGATGGGGAAATATACAGCGAATCCAGGCTGTTATTCACAACCGCTGTAGATGTCGGCGTTTGCGTGGATGTGGGGAGCGCGGTTGTCGGCGTCGATGTCGCGATATTTGTGATAGCCTGCGTGGATGTCATGGTTATTGTCGGGGTGATTGTTCGCGTCATGGTCGGGGTGATGGTGCGCGTAACCGTCCTTGTCGGGGTATTTTTGTAAAAGCCGATATTATCCATGTCCAACTCTCTGTATCCCGCGCCTGACCAGCCGCCATTAACCTGCATCTGCACCGCCCTTACGTTTGTTCCCGTCCATGTGCCTGCTGGGTTGCCGAACGTGGCGTGCGTCAGCGAAGTGAATGGTATGGTGTAATATGCCCAGTATGTATTCCCCTGCACATCCAGGCCGTAGTTTGAGTCCGGCATGTCCATCTGCGGGAAACCCATCCTTCCCGTGCCTCCGTCGCTTTTGTACCAGAAAAATATGCCGTCGTACATACTTATATCCGTGGCTGCCCATGACGGGTTAAGCGGGATATTCACACCATATCCCCAGGTATTCAAATTGCAGGTTCCTGTAACCTTCATATAGCAGTTAGAACCCGCAACTGCGCCGTTGCCGTCGCATGTCATGCCTGTCAATACGGAAGGATATGACGATACCCCGTCGCCGTAAATCGTCCATCCTCCGCCCCACATGTCGGTTAAGTCCCCGTCCTCGCAGTCGTCCAGCATGGACCCGCCGTTCGGGATTGGCGTCGGTGTTATTGACGGCGTGGGAAGCATTGTCGGAGTGGATGACGGCACAAGCGTGGCCTGGGTGGAGTCATATAATGTGATTATCTTCACGGAATACGGCTCCACGCTGTAAGTAAAGTTCGAAGATACTCCGCTTAAGGCCGTAATTACCGGCGCCGTGTCCACAGAGGCGTATGACTGCGTGCCGTTCAATATCCATGAATAGTTTTGGGTATTATAGGAAACAAGCTCTGACGAGGCAAGGGGAATAAAATTACTTATGGAAATATTCGCGGTCATGGTGTTTGACTGGTCCGTGTTTATAAGCGCCAAAGAAAGCTTCCTGTCCCCGCGCTTATTCGCGTACACCTTAAGAGCGGAGTTGCTTGACGACGCCGTGACAATCGTGTTCCCGAAATAGTCGGCCGCGGAAAACCTGTTGTACATCATTTCAAAGGCGTAAAAAGAGGACCGCGGCTGGTACCGCAGGTTTGCCAGGGCTCCGGTCAATCCGCCTCCTTCTAAGTAACCAAAATCAGAGAATATGGTGAGGTCAGACTGGCCCGGGCCGGGCGTGCCGAAAGGCCTGAAAAAGAAAGTGTAATCCCCGCCGTTTTTCAGGTAATTCAGGGTAAAAGCCGTCACAAAAAGCGAGTTTGAAAAATGGTTGGTGAAACCGCTGTCTATGCCGTCATTGTATTCCGAGAGCCATATGGAAACCTGTGCCGGCGTGGCGCAGCGGTTGTTGATCCACGATTTTAAACGGGGCAGGTCCTGGTCCCACAGGTCCACCTGCGACAAAGGCACGGCCTCGGAAGCAGGCTCCCATGTCGGGTACCTGTGCACTGACAGGCCTTTTAATATGTCGCCCCTGCCCTGTGACTGGAGATATTTCAAAAAATCATCTATGTAATAATCCGAGGCCCCGGGATTATTGGTCCCGGCCGTCATGGTCACGTTTGCCGGGTCATCAATGCCGTTGAACTGCGGGGCTATGACTATGGAGCTGTCCACCGCCATCATTGCGTCATAAAGCGCTATGAAACGCCTCGCGTACCTTTCAGGTGTGGCGGGCCCGCCCGCTTCCCAGTTCCCGGCATTTTCATTCCCTATTTCCCAAAACTTTACATTATAACCTTTATAAACATTCGCGTAGTAAACCCAATCCGCGGCCTCCTGTGTCGTGCCGGTGAAAAAATTAATGGTGATCATGGGTTCTGCCGGCGGGGTGAGCGATTTGCATATCCCCATAAACTCCTCAAAATCCATGGTGTCTAATTCCTGAAATTTGTCCCCGAGCGCCACTGACGAAGATACCGAAGGCGACTGGTTGACATCGGGCTCGTTTAAGGTAAGCTGGGCCGCGCCGTTGTATAACTTGATTTCCTCTATAGCGAACTGGTTATGAATATCCGAAGAGGTGAGGCACCTGACCCTGATGTACTTGGCATTGACGGTGGTGAAGTTTACCGTTGTCTGGGCGCCGGTTCCTACAATCACGCCTGCCGATGTATCGGTCCAGGCAGTGTCATTATATAACCACTGGCCCAACCCATTATAATTGCCGTTGGAATATTGGACCTTAAACTGCGTGGCATATGGGGTTCCCCAGTCTATAACCGCGCTGTTCACATTTTTTCCAACGTAAGAAGCGTCCTGCAGGTCTATATATATCCATTGGGATTCCGGGTCGTCCGGGTACGAGAGCCAGTATGTTGTTAAATCACCGTCCGTTACCTTTGCCCACTTGCCATAGCCTTTTGAAAGCGATCCCCTGTGGTCATTAAGGTTATAAAACCCGCGCTGGAAAGAGGTTACGTTCGGGCTGCCGTTAACGTGCCAGACATCCTGGGCGTCGTAAGAACCGTTGCCGTTCCAGTGGTATTCATTGGAGTTAGACCCGCCCGGAAACCTGAGGAACCTGGTCCCTGCCTGCTGAAAACGCCAGGTATTGTTCTTATAAAGGCCGAAATCGGTCCACTCGCCGAGGGCATTGGCGCCGAAGGCCTTGTCCCTTAGGTATGGATGGAGGTTTGTGTTATAGTCGACGGACACGTTGACGTTGGCTGAAAAACATATGGATGATATCAATAGTATTGCGGCGATTAGGGCTGTTCTTTTCATATATGTACCTGCCTTTTGAGTATATGATATTATAGCATATTTTTTTACATACCTTTCCCTTATTATAATGCGCGGGGGCCTGTTTGGTTGCAATATTGTGTAGTTGCACCCCTTCGTCCCACCGGGGTGCGCTTGCGGGTATTTTTGGACAGGCTTGTGTGGACAATCGTCCGGTTTTAGGATGTTCAATCCATATCTAGGCGCGGGCCGATGAATCGTAGGCCCGCGACTACAAAATCAAAAACAACCTCAGCCTTTTAAAAACAGCAGCCTTATTGCGGTACCAATCCCGTACGATATGGCCACCACTATCGACGTTATAAATATGATCTCAAGGAAGGACTTTTGAAACTTCATGCCTTTAACCACCGACATGAAGAACGAGAAAATAAAAATTATTATTATGACAGCCGTAATGGCGGCCGCGAGCGCCGATAAATAACTTTTAAAAATGAAGAACGGCCCCACAATGAGCGCCACTGTTATGAGATAAACTATGCCTGTATAAACCGCGGCTTTTGCCGGGCTGCCGCTGGAGTTACCTTCGGTTTTCTGGGACAGGTATTCCGAGGCTGCCATGGATATGGTGGCCGCGATGCCCGTTATTACGGCGGTGAACCCGATCATCCTCGCGTCGCGCAGCGCGAAAGAAAGCACGACAACCACGCCTGTTAATTCCTCAAGCGCGTTATTCACGGCAAGCACCATGGACCCGAGGTATTTGAGTTTTTCCTCGTCTATCATATGTATTAGGTCGTGCTCGTGGGTAAGTTCGTCATTGGTGATGGACCTCAGCTGCGGCATATCCTTGAGGAATCTGGCATAAGCCTTATGGGCGGAGTTTTCCCCGCCCTCCATAAGCTTGATGGAAAAAGTAAGCCCGAATATGGAGGCGATAAAAAGGTAAAAGCGGACCTTGAAGCGGTCGGGGCCGGCGTCTTCGCCCGTTATATTTTTGAATTTCGAGTAGTGTATGGCCTCGTCCTTGGCAATACGCATGAATATTTCCGAGTTAGGGCCGGTCTGGGTCTTGGCGAGGTGCTCGTAGATGTAGTACTCGGTCATCTCGTTTTTCTGGAATTGCATTATTTGTTTTTTCAGTTCGGGTGTAAGGTTCATATAGTTTGTCCTTGGCCAGCCGAGGCTTTATAATAACTGGATACCTCGATATGTTTATCTACTCTCAACTATCGACTATCTGAATATTTTGATCTTATTTGATCCTTTTGCTTCCTCTTTTTGTTATCGGCACTCCGGCTTTGCACTCGGGGCAGTCCTTTTCCTCGTACGTGGTGACGTCTATCCTGGCAAGCGCGTATGTTTCCCCTGCGCCGAAATCAATGTCTTTTCCGCTGCGGTTTATCAGCAGGCCCGTACCCACTATCTCGCATTTGTAATTTGCCTTCAATTCCTCAATGAGTTCCATTACCGAGCCGCCCGTGGTAACTATATCCTCAACGAGCAGCACCCTTTCGCCTTCCTTGATGTCAAAACCCCTTCTTAATTTAAGCTTACCCTCTTCCCGCTCCATGAATATGCCCCTGACGCCGAGCTGCTTCGCCGTCTCATAGGCAAGTATGATGCCGCCTATGGCCGCGCCCAGGACCACGTCCACTTTTTTTGCCTTGAAATGTTTTGCTATCTGCTTGCAGAGCTTTTCGGTGGATTTGGGGTCCTGAAGCACCGCAAATTTTTCAAGGTATATGGCGCTGTGCTTGCCGGAAGTTAGCAGGAAATGCCCGGCGAGGAGCGCGTTTGCTTTCCTGAAAATGTTGAGCACTTTTTCGTTGTTCATTTGTTGTACCCCTCTTCTATCATTTTAAGGATCTTTTCTATCATGCCCAGCTTGTCCTCCGCCTGCAGTATGGGCCTGCCCACGACTATGTAGTCGGCTCCGGCCGCTATGGCTTCTTTGGGGTTCATGATCCTTTTCTGGTCGTCCTTTTTGGCATTATCCATCCTGATGCCCGGCGTAACCACGATGAAGTCTTTTCCAAGCTCTTTTTTTATGAGCTTTATTTCCTGCGGCGAGCAGACGACTCCGTCAGCGCCCGCTTTTTTTGCCATTGTCGCAAGCCTCAGGACCATGTCTTTCGCGCTCATCTTGACGTCGAATATCTTTTTTAAGTCCTTGGTTTCCATGCTCGTGAGCACGGTCACGGCAAGCAGCAGCGGCTTTTCCACCTGTAGTTTTTCCGAGGCTGCAAGTATTCCTTCCTTGGCACGCTTTATCATGTCCGGCCCGCCCGAGGCGTGAACGTTCATCATATTGACGCCGAGCCTGGTGGCCTCGTACGCCGCGTTATATACGGTCTGCGGTATGTCGTAAAATTTCGCGTCATAAAATATCTTGAGCCCTTTGCGCTTTAAAGCCATGACCATGCGCGGCCCGTCCTTTGTGATGAGCTGCAGCCCTATCTTGTAATACTTCAGGTGGGCCGCGAGTTTGTCTATAAGGTTATACGCGGCCGCAGTGTCGTCGAGGTCCACGCTTAATATCAACTTTTCCCTCAGGTCATAACCGCTTTTCTTGTCATTTGCCATTTAATTCTCCTTTTTTGGGTCCGGTATTTTTGATAAGGCCTCTTCAAGCACGCCCTCAGCTATGGGAGAGCCCACTATAAAGCTCCATACATATTCGTGCCTGGCCCCGGACATATCCAAAGCCGCGGCTGTTGCGGTATGGAAACCCTTGGGGAGCGGCTTGTCATAAGTGTATGTCAGGGTCTTTGTGGCCGGGTCATATACGCTGTCGTCAAGTATCACCCTGCCCATCTCAAACCTTATAGTGGCCGTATTTAGCCCGGCATCCGCCGCCAAAACAGCTTTAAGAACCGTTTTTCCGTCCGTTATTATATCACCGGATTCCGGATAAACAAGGCTGATTTTCAGGGGCTTCTTTTCAAGGATAGCTTTCAGTTTTTCAACAGTGGTGGAGTTATAAATTATCGTCCTTCTGAGGGCATATTTATAAGTGTCCTTTACGTTGTACGAGGTGTCCACGGAAAACGCGGCCTTAAACCCGGCTTTTTCCACAACCTTGAATATTTCCTTTGAGTACGCGCCGTACGGGTATGCCATGGTATCCATGGTTATGCCGAGTTTTTTCTCCATGTAGCGTTTGGAAGTTATTATTTCCAGGATAAGGAAATCACAGTACTCCTTGTCCGTCATCTTTCCGCGCTTTGTCATCACGGGATGCGTGTGGGAATGACTGCCGAATTCCATGAGCCCCTCGGACATGAGTTCCTTCGCGTCCGCGGGAGAAAGGGAATGCTTCCCGCCCGGCATGAACACCGAGTAAACATATGAGATAGAAGGGTATTTGAATTTTTTAAGTACGGGATAGCCCTTGTCCTTAATGCTGCTGTATCCGTCGTCTATTGTTATTACCACGGCCTTTTCCGGCATTTCTTCCTTTCCCTCGATTACCTTTACATACTGTGACATAGGAATGACCGTATAACCGGAATCCTTAAGGAACTGCATGTGTTCCTCAAAGCGCTTGGGCGTTATGCTGTATGAATCCTTGGGGTCGGAGACCTCTTTGAACCTGTGGTAGCAAAGCACGTTAATGTAGTTTTCCTCTTTAGCGGTTTCGGCGAAGAGAGGAATGGCGGAAAACAGGAATAAAGCGGTCAGCAACAGTTTAAGCAGTTTCATGTATGGTATTTCTCCTTTTTTATCGTCATTGCGAGGAGCGCGTCTTTCAGCGACGAAGCGTCATGTCCCTCCAAGTCCCGAGCTACTTGCGAGCGGACAATCTGGTCTAAATCAAAGCCTGCGGAGCAAAGCAGGCACCTTACAAACCAGGCTTATCGTAGAACAGAGATTTCCATGTTCCATGGACTATAGGCTTCGTCGCCATATTACTAAAGACGGCTCCTCGCAATGACGAACTTATGACATCCTTTTTACAACCTAAAACATCTAATGTTTTCTCAAATATTCCTTCTTCATAAAATTCATCATTCTTCCCGTCGCCAGCCCCACAACAAAACCCGCCGCCACATCCGAAGGATAATGCCCGCCAGTGTACACGCAGAAAAAACCCACAAAAAAAACAAAGGCCGCAAGGTATGGCCTTGCGGGAGAGTAGTCGTCCCACAGCGCGGCCGCTATCGCCGTCGCCATCGCGGTGTGCGTTGACGGGAAAGCATAACCGTTCTTATGCATTACAACGAGCAGTTTTGCGCCCTGCACTTCAAGGTAAGGCCTTTGCCTTTTGAAGAGTTCCTTGAGGAAACTACTTAGGATATTTGCGGCTATAATCGACCACAAGGCAAAGGCTGTGTTTGCCTTTTCCTTTGGGCCAAAATTCCTTGCCAGCAAAAAAAGCCCGAGGATAAGCACTATGATAAGAAATACGTCGTTTGCGGTAAATCCCATCAGCACTGACACAAACCTGTTGTAGAGCGTTATGTTAATGAACTTAAAAGCGGCTATATCCGCCCTTTTCAGCGCGTCATATATGTTCATCTGACTTTGTAAATGATCACTCCGGGATTGGAATAAACCTGGTCGCCCACGGAATCGAACCTCGTCATATTCGGGTACGTGGCCCTTTCTATCCCGCCGACATACACATATTTTATTCCGTTCGAGTGCAGAAGGCTCAGCAGCTGCTCCGGGGCGGCGTTATTGCCGTAAAAATAATTTGCCGCGGTTGTCCTGCCTGGAACCTCTTCCCTGCCGCTCTGCTGGCTGACTTGGTAGCCCCACCCTATATAGGAAGGCATTCCCGTGAATATCGAAACGCGCGACACGCCGGTGTACATGCGTTCTCCCGGGGCTTCAAGTATCGGGTCCAGATGGTCGATATTTTTATTTATCCATTCTATCGCCTGATAATCGTTTTTGTCAAAATCAGTCGGTGTTCCGGCGCGGGGCTGGAGATCCTTCATGTATGCCGTGCCGTCTATGGTAAGGGGTTTTGAAGGGTTCAAACTGCATATACCGCCCTTGGCTATCGATCCAAGCACGGGATAAAGCGCCGCCGGAAGCATGATGAAAAGCATGCCTGCCGCAAGTACGTTTTTCCCCACCCTTTCCTTTAAGAAAAAGAAAACCACCGGCGCCATGACCGTTACAGCCAGGAAGAAGGCTTTAAATAACGAACTACCGGACCTGGAATCTATGAACATTAACACAAGTTCCAGGACCAAAAGGGCTATCACCCCGCCTGAAACAAAAACCGCGTCCAGTTTCTTTATAACAAATATCTTTTTATACGCCCCGACCACCCTTTGTAAAAAGTATGGAACGCAGCAGGCGAGCAATGTCCAGGCCACCATGTAAAATTTGAAGACCGTGTTCATCCTGCCGTCGGCTATGTAAAAAAGCTCTGTTCCGATAATCATGCCCAGCGCCGTAAAGAGCAGCACAAGCGCGAACGCCTCGTCCCTGTCAACAGTCACCGCGAGCACCCAGACAACCGAAGCCATCATCATAAAAACAAAAGCAAAAGTCGGCTGTATGATAAGAAGCGCCAGAAATATCAGCGAGCACGCGGCAAATACGCCCACCCTTTTAAGCATATATGTGTTATCGACAACCTTGTCAAACACACGCACCGTATGGTCTATGACCTTATCAATATTAAATTTCCTCATCTTAAGCTTAAACATGCCGGTCTTGGCGGCTATTTTCTCGAATGCGCCCGACCAGTACATGAATATAAAGGAAAATATCACAACAAAAAAGAGCGCGAAATATTCAAACATCATAAAAAGCGAGGCCCGCTCAGGCGCGCTCACTATGCCTATGGCGGCCTTAAATGGCGCCTGGAAATTCAGGTGAAAAGGAAGGAACGACAGGTATGTCAGAATGCCGATTACAATGGCTGATCCGAAATATTCCGCCGCAAACCACGAAACTGCTTTTGGTATTTCCTGGTATTTCATCTTTGACATCGCCTTTAAATTCCCCTTCCACAACATGACCGCCATCATGAACAGAGACAGCCCCAGAAATATAGCCACAGGAGGAAAATTCCATGTATTGATGGCCAGCATGGAGCCCGCAACCACGGACAGCACGAAAATATTTATCCCCACCTCAGTCCAATTTTCCCCGAAGCTTTTTATGAAGCTGAAGGAAGTGTTGGGTGATTTCATTATATTGTAAACAAGGGCCACAGCCAGCACTGTCACGGGTATGACGATGTTATGCGCGTGCAGGTCGCCGTATAAATAACTGAAGAACGGCATTTCCGTGATGACCGGCGACGGGTATATCCTCGTCGGGTCCCAGATGAACTGAAATGAAAAGATGCCCTGCATCATGGAAATAAAACCGTGGGCGTTTACGATCTTGTCGAACATGAAGTACAGCGTGTGAAAATTCCCGGCGCAGGCAAGCAGGAAGCCGCCCAGCACGCCGTATTTATACTTGCCGGTTATATTGTACGAAAGCGAAAAAGCCGCGATGAATGACAGCGCGAAAAGAAGCGACAGCGACAGGTCATAAACTATCTTTGGCGCGTATCCGAGCGTCTTTGCCACAGTGGCAAGCATGAGCTGTCCCCAGTAATAATAGTTAAGGGTGTACCCCGACATCCACGGGTCATGCGGCGGGAACTTCACGTCGTTGAATATAGCGGAGAGATACGCCATACCCATGGGCTCGCCGCCGCCGTTGTAGCCCTGCCCCATCACGTTATGCACGTCGGGGCAGAATATTTTGATCAATATAAAGAGCAGGTAAGCCCCGAGAAAAAGGGACTCTGTCACGATTATATACTTCCTGTTCGATTGCGCGAAGAGATTTATCTCTTTTTTGTTCCTTATGGTAAAGTACACAGCCGCCCCGAAAAGCACCAGGATAAGCAGCCACAGGTTGACCTGGTAGAATTTCCAGGCGTTCGCGGAGACGAATATCCAGTTGATCCAGGCAAATAAGAATACGCCGGCCACTTTCGCCATGCCGTAGCCCTTATCCTTAAGGTTTTTAAACAGTGTGAAGTTCAGCGGAAGCACCATGAAAGCAAGCAGCTGTATGAGCGCGTACCATAGGAATATGGACAACTGCGGGATTATTTCCGTTACCCTGTCCTTTACCTGCCCCATGTTCGGGTTGTTCATGTCCTTCCTTTTTGAGGAAGGCGTGAACTGGTTGCCTGCCGCGTTTTTAAATGAGCTGTATTTTGCCTGTACCGCGGCCTCTCCGTTCAGAAGTATCTGCTTTAAGTCCTCTTTTTTCATGTAAGAAACATTTTTGAATATATATACCCTGGGATGGTCATAAAGCTGGAAGCTCTCGTCCGCATGGTCGTCCTTAATGGTTATGCCCAGGAATGACGGGTAGTTCACCTTATCAAGCACCAGTTTATACCCGAACATTTCCGGGTTCTTTATCATGTTGGAATAATAAAAATAATTTATCGGGTACCTCTGCGGGAGGCGCTGGTATGTGCCGTAAGCGCGCTTATCCGCCATGACAACGTAATCAGTGTAGAAAAGCGCCTGCGAGAGTTCCTCTATCTTGTTCGGGGAGTCGGGGTCCTGCAGGCTCCACTTGAGGTTGTCAAAATCGCCGGCCCCGTGGCCGTCCACGTATACGGGAAGGTCGTCGCCCCACATTTCATTTAATACCCTGGTCCTGTGCGCGGCCTTGTCTGCGGGGGCCTGGCTTGTAACCGGGATATTCTTGAACATCCACCTCGAGGCCTC
>PMTB01000159.1 GCA_003167475.1 candidate division FCPU426 bacterium
CCGGAGGGCCAAAAGCCGTGGTAACAGTTATCGAGCTTGGCGAAACATAGTATGGTACATCGAGTGAATCCCCGAGAACCAGGTGGTCGTAGTAAACATACAAAGTATGCGCTGACGGGTCAAAAGCCGTGGGCGTCGGAGGCGTCTGAAGCCCGATATTGCTGTAATCCGTGTCAGGCGCGTTGATTATGACATCCGAGACATTTGAAACGCTGAAATACCGCCCTGTCGCAGGTATATACTGGTTGGCAAAATAATTCAACGACAATGATAGGTGGTTTACCCAGTCATTGTGCACGCTTGGAGCGGAACCAAGGCAATCGAGGGTTATTGTCCCGGAAGTCAGCGTGACTGCCCCGTCAAAAAGCGACACAGTCTGTGAAACAGCCGAAGGCGTGCCGTTGTTGGCTCCAAAATTAAGGTAAACATAAAGCCTGAGGTAACTGTAACACTGCCAATTACCCGCAGTCTGGGACAAAGAACTTGCCGCATCAAATGTAACGGCGGAACTGCAACCCAAATTCTCAAAATTTAACCCATAACCGGGCGGAGTGGCATTCGCGTAATTTGTAAGGTGAATATATTGAGGACAAATTCGGTTTACGCCCGTCCAACCCATCCTCAAAAAGTACTGTCCCCCGACCGTAACAGGCAGCATTGAATTGTCTGTCAGGCTGCTGTTATCATATCCGACCTTTGCTATCGGCGTGGGGTATGCCGCCACAGTTGAATACATTGCCTGCCAACCCGTATAATCCGTATTCCATCCGATTGGCGGATAAGGCACGGTGCCCAAACCACCTGGGACATCTTCAAATTCATTTACAATATAAGAAGTATAATAACCAGGAAAACCATTGTAATAAGCAAATAAATTTGCCTCTTTGCTTTTAGTGAATATTGACCCGATTAAACTTACCAAGATAATTACGGCGAGAATTGCCAATGTATAAACATGAGTTTTTTTCATTGTAATGCTCCTCTCATTTTAAGTCCTTTATAATTATAATTTAATTTTTCAAGAGTGTCAATGAAAAAAACCTCAATAAACGTTAACGAAATAAAGCGGCATTGTTACTTAAAATATATCGTCAAATCCCGCAAAAACTTTAGGTATTTGAAACCAGGCTCCGCAAACTTGAAAAAAACTATCAAACTTCCGGAAAGTTATCTTGACATACCCCTCCGCAGCATAGTATCATCAATTGGAAAATATTCATTTCCGTTGAATTCAAACAGCTTTGGGAGGCCTATTTTGAAACAATTGATATTATTTTTAATGGTTTTGTTTCCGATTTCCTGTAATGTACAGGCTTATATTTGGCCGGCCGGGGTAAAAGTCGCCCTGGAATTCGAAAATAATACCGTAAATACGGGCAATGGCGTTTATACATTCTCGAATACCGGCAACACCCCCTTTTCCACCGCAGTATTTGCGGACGGGACATACTCCGCCGGGATATTCAACAAAGCGGGACAGGGAATCAACGGAGACCAACGGATCACGGACTATATCAGGACAATACAGTGCAATGTGTATCAGGCATCAAAAGGGACCCCCGAAAACGGATATATTTGGATGATAGATTCGGCCAAAGCTTCCATGTATATTTACAAGGGAAATTTATATTATTCGGACATTGACAACGGCAATTTAGGACCCTATCATATTTCAAAAAATAAATGGCACCTCCTAACGGCCAATTATGACGGCGCCGGAGTGGAACTCTTTATGGACGGCTCACGCCTGGGTTCCATGAAATCGCATCAGCCCGGAACGTCTGACGGTGATATTATTTGTATAGGCCATTATTTCGGCCACGACAGCCAGTTCAACGGATATGTAGATGACTTTATAATGTCAACGGATAATTCACTTGTGGCAAGAATTTTGCCTTTGAACCCCATAGATACCCCGACACCGGACGCCCAAAAAACAGCCGAAGCAATTCAAACACGGGACGTCCAGGCTGCGGAACGCCGCGAGCAGCACAAGCTTGCCTTACGCGCCACAAGGACGCAGATTGCCGCGGAAAAAACCCGCATTGCGGTGCTGTCCTTCACCCCCACCCCGGCAGCTGCAATTTCACTTTGCAAAGCGCCCTTTCCAGCCGTATTTACGCAAAACCCCACTCCTGTTTTTATTCCGGAAACTGCGTACGAGCAGACATTTGTGGGTGAGCCAAATATCATAACCGGGCCCGACGGACTATTACACATGACATATTCATGCAACGCGTTCGATAAAAAAGGCCTGCAGGAAACCATCGGGCTTGCAACTGCCACAAATCCCGACGGCCCGTGGAAGAGGTTCGGGAATTCCCCTATTATAGGAGGCGGTTACGGAGGAGTGGATACGGCTTGCGGCATGTCCTCACAGGTGCATATCGGGAATGAATGGAGGATATATTTCAGCAGGCATATCAGCGGCGCTGTGGAATATGAGACTTCAACCGACGGTTACCATTATACTTATGGCGGGATAGCGCTGTCAACCGACCAGTTCATCAGGACCGAATGCAAGCTTGCGCTTCCCACGGATGGTATGGGCGTTTTTTATTCGGGGACACGCCTGATGGGAATGGTCGAAGTGGCCACAGGCAGCTGCCCTGTATTATCCCAATACGTACTTTGGCTTTGTGAAAGTTATGATAACGGTCTGACATTCAGGCTTAAATCACCCGAGGCCTTAAAGGGCATTAATCCTTTTGCCCCCAAGCTTCACCTTTACGCGGGGGGGCGTTCGACGGTTTTGGCCGGCAATCACTGGCACAGCTGGCCGCACGTGGACTATCCGACAAATATTTACCACAGCGAAAGCAGCGACCTTTATAACTGGAAGTCCGACCCTGTCCCGGTGGTGATCCTGACCGAGCACACATTCGGGCTCAAAGCGTGCAACCAGGTCGCAGACACTTGCATAATAGAATACAAGGGCAATACGTACCTGTTTTACGACGCCACCGATAACGTCAACGGAGCAGGCGCAATAGGCTACTCCGTGTATCACGGCACCCTGGCAATGTATGATGCGTGCGTCAATCCGGACAAAAACGGCAAATAAACCCGGTAAAAGTGCATTGACTGAAACTTTTACATCTGTTATCATGGCTGCATGATAACACAACTTCTCAAGGATAAATTGGCGTGCCCTTCCTGCATGGGGCCGCTGCGGTTTGATAATGACTCCATAAAATGCCTCTCGTGCGGGGCAGTATATGAAGTGATCGACGGCATTCCCATCATGCTGCCCGCTGACATAAAAAAACAATCGGACAAGGAAAGCGCGTTTTGGGAGGATTACTGGGGCAAAACCCCGATGCACGACATCGCGGAAGTGCCCAAGCAGGCCGATATCATAAGCGTGACCGACCATGTTGTCCCGCTTTGGGACAAGTATGGCAAGGATTGCTTTTTTGAGGCGGGTTGCGGCACGGGCCGCCTGCTTTATCTGCTGGCAAAAAAAGGGATCAATGTCATAGGTTATGACAACTCCCCCGCAGCCCTCAAATACACTGCGAGGTTTTTAAAGGCCGCCGGTGTGTCCAATTACCACCTCGTCTGCGGGGATATGCGTTATCTTCCCTTTAAAGACAATACCCTCGGCATGATCTACGGCGGCGGTTCCATAGAGCATTTCGACGGCCAGCAAAAAGCCATAAATTAAATGCACAGGGCCCTGCTTCCCGGGTCGGTGCTCACTCTTACTTATCCGTACATATCCATATCCACGCTTACCTACCGCCAGCTCTTCGGGAACATACCCGATGTGCCGGTGCTGAAGCAGTTTTTCAGGTTCATGCATGAAACTGTTTTCAGGAAAAAATTCATGATATTCGGGTATGAAAAATCATTTACCATCTCAAAAATGCAGGGATTTTACAAAAAAAGCGGTTTCAAAAATATTTACTCCGGCTTGTTTGACACTTACCTCGAAATGACATTCATAAAGAACCCTAAAATGAAGGATTTTCTGCGCAAACTTTCACGCTTTCAGCCCTTTTGGCCCATGGTCCACACAACCGGCGTAAAAGAACTTTAAAGCCGCCTCAAACCTCTCCCCTTAAGTAACAGTATTTATATTCTGTTGCCTGAATGGCACTTACGGTGTTGGAGTGGGCGTCGGGGTTACGGAAAATGTGGCTGTAGCTGTCGGCGTCAATGTTATCGTCGGAGTTATTGTCTTGGTCGGTGTCAATGTTATCGTCGGAGTCACTGTATATGTCGGGGAAGCAGAAAACACAGGCGTCGCCGACAGTGTGGGAGAACATGTCCTGGTGGCAGTCAATGTTTTCGTAAAGACAATTGTCGGGGTACTTGTCGAAGTTACCGTTATAGTCGCGGTGGTGGTTCCGTAAAATACTGTACAATGATAAACTGAAACGAGCGTATTGATATCCGTCAGAGCCTGTGTGCTTAGCGGATTATATGTCAGGTCGATTACCATATATTTGGGAGTGCTCGCGGCCGCATTTGTCACAAGCGCGCTTATGTCGCTTATGTTGTCGTGTTTCAAATTAAGATCCGTAAGTTTCGTGCAAACCCCGAGGGGCCCGATGTCGCTCAGGCTGGTGGACGTTAAGGTCAATGACTGCAGTTTAACGCAGTATGCCAGGGGGCTTATATCGGTGATGCTGTTTACCTCAAGATACAACTGCGTAAGATTCACGCAATATTCAAGCCCGCTTAAATTACTCACAAAATCTATAAAATTTGGGAGATTCCCCAGCGTGGTAATTGTCCTTAAATCACAATCGGTGAGCGCGCCTGTGGGTTTTCCAAGCATCTGGCGTATACCTGCGTCCAGGTTAGGATCGGGTATGGTCACATCTATACAACCTGGCGTTAGAGTGGGCGTGGATGTCTGCGCAATTGTCTGCGTGAGTGTCGGGGACTGGATAATCGTAGACGGCGTCGGGGTTATTGACGCGTCGAGTACTGTTTTAGTCGGGCTTGGTGTTGCGCTGATAGTGTCCGTGTCCGTGGCTGTGCCCGTGATCATAATCCGCGTCTGGGTAACGGATATGACCGGGGTGTTTGTGTCTACCCCCGGAGCCACCGGATTTTTTTTATTATTGCAGGATACGGATAAAAACAAAAGCATAAATATCACTATGGTTTTTTTGCTCATTTATTACCTCCCTTATATAATCATATTATACCGATTATTTAAAGGAAAAGCAAGTTATTACCGTTTTTTTAATGCGCTTTTGGGGCGTTTATAAAGCAGTGTCCCCATCGATTTCTTCCTGAACATGCCAAAAGACAGGAAATTCTTAAATATCATGTTCATTCCGGACAACGCGATCTTTATCATATATAAAAAATCCTCAAATGAGCGTATCTTTCTGAGTAAAATAAGAGGGTTCAGTATATATGACACCGCTTTGTGTAACATAAAACCCCTGAAAGCCTCCATCTGGAGTTTTTTCAGTTCATCAGCGGTGAGGTATTTTGTGGCAAAGCCGCCTCCGCTCATGGACCTGAATATCTGCGAATATTTCTCGTCGTCAAGCCAGTTGTCGGTAAAAACGGCGTCGAAATTGAGTATTCCCTCTTTTTTGAAGTACTCGTAAACATCTGAAGTGACAAACGGGGCCAGCAGGAAGAACAGGGCAAAATCGGTCCCCGAAGTCTTTGCGAAATTCACCGTATCCATGATCTGCTCTTTGGTCTCGTATGGGAACCCGAGGATATTTGTGCATATGGTCCACATTCCTATCTTATTGGCGTACCTGATGAGCGCCTGAGCCTGGGCCACGGGGTACGGCTTGCCGATGAATTTTTTGGTTTCCTCATTGGCGGATTCTATCCCGAAAGTGACCCGGTAACAACCCGCTTTTTTCATAAGGTCCAGCGTGTCGTTATCGAGAGTCCAGTAGGCTATGCCGTTCGGCGTGGTCCATTTGACGTCAATTTTTCTTTTGATGATCTCTGTGCATATCTCGTGCCATCTTTTTTTATTTATGGATACGCTGTCGTCAAGGAACGATATTTCCCTTATGCCGTGCTTTTTTACGAGGAGTTCCACTTCATCGACCGTGTTCTGCGCGCTCCTGGCCCTCCATGTCCTGCCCCATACCGCCTTCACCGTGCAAAAAACGCACCTGCCGGGACAGCCCCTGCTTGTCATCATCCCTATAAGCGGATAGCGCATGACATACGGTGAGTTTTCCACCGGATTGGAATAGGCTTTGACATTCAGCAGGGAATAATCCGGCATAGGCAGTACATCAAGGTCTTTGATCAATTCCCTGTCCGGGTTGCGCATGACGACCCCGGATGAATCCTTATATGACAATCCATTTACCTTTGAAAAGTCGCCGTTTCCCGCAAGCACCAGCGCGCATAGTTCAAGCATGGTCAGTTCGCCCTCCCCCCTGACCACAAAATCAAATGCCGCTTCCTTGAGAATGCTGTCCGCGAATATGGTGGCATGATTGCCTCCAAGCGCGACTTTTATCGCGGGATTTACCTTTTTAATAAGTTTGGCAATCTCAACTATGTCCCAAAAATATACGGTGAAAAGGCACCCTATGCCTATCACCGCCGGATTTTCCTTCAATATTATGGCGGTTATTTCCTCGTCTGTCAGCCCGCACCTTATCTTTCCATTATCCAGATATTTTGCGTTTTTCAGGTCAAATATGCCCAGCTCGTATATTTTACAGTCCATGCCTTTGCTGTTGAGGTATGAAGCGAGATAAAGCAGGTTTATCGGCAGCGTGGCATTGACATATTCCGGAGCTTCCTGTTTTGACGAGAAAAACTGATTGAAAAGCAGCACTTTTGCCAAGATATAACCTCGTTTTTTTATTTTATAAATTTATTATGACGCTGCCGGAAAATCTCTAAAATTCATGTAATTCTTTATCGTGCCTGGTGCTGATAATGTTTTGCCTCAGGCCTTTGCGCGATACCCATTTATAATAAAGCGTAAAATCCCGGGGCAAAACATTATCAGCACCAGGCACGACTTAACATAAAAACTTTTCGGACATTCTAATAATATATATATACATGCTTTAATTGTCAAGCCAAGTTAATTGTCAGGCTTTTTTCAGCACGAATATCAAAGTCCTTCCAAATGTCGGGAACAGCCTCGCAAGCAGGCGGCTGTTGAGTTTTCCGGTGGACTCGAAATTTATGACGTCGGAAGTGTGTTGCACGAGCCTGAACCCGAACCTTTCCACCTGCTTTAAAAGGGTCGGATAAATATAGTACCTCAGGTGCCCCACCGCGTCGGGTTCGAACGGGCTGCATTCGATATATGGGTTTTGGTTGAACAGCAGGAGAAGCCGCTTGCCGAAACTGGCCAGGTTCGGCGTGGTAAGGATAAATATGCCGTCGGCCTTAAGCACCCTCTTGGCCTCGGTCAGGAGCTTGTCCGGCACAAGCACATGCTCTATAACCTCGCTTGAGATCACTGCGTCAAAGATGCCGTCTTTAAAGGGAAGTTTGCTCATGTCCAGGTTGCAATGGGACGCTTTTATCCCCTTTTTTACCGCCTGTTTTAGCTGTGTCCTGGAAACATCCACGCCGTATAGCTTCCCCTTGTCCTTCACAAGCTCAAGCAAAGATCCGTCCCCGCAGCCTATGTCGCATATCTGAAGATCTTTCCCCGGGATGGAATGCACGGTCTTATTTATGAAGCCGTAAACCTCTGCCATCCGCCTGTAATTATCGTGTTCGTAAAGTTTTTGGGTTATCTTTTCCCAGTTATCCGCCATAGTATTTTTCCCTCCAATAATTGAAATTGAATATTCTCAGCAGTTCAAACCTGCGGTCGGCCACGCCCTGCAAATGTTCCTCGTGAATCTTTTTGACGTGGTCGTTGTCGAAGTATTCCCCTCCCCTGTAGAGGTAAGAGTTGAAAAGGTCCTTTAACTCGTTCCTTATCCACTTATCAAGCGGCACGCCAAATCCGCTTTTTTTCCTGTATATGATATCCTTGTCCGCGTATTTCCCGGCGAGTTTCTTAAGTATGTACTTGGTCACCCCTCCCCTGATCTTCCAGTTCCCCGGGAGGCTGAACGCGTACTCAGCGAGGGACTTGTCCAGGAGCGGGTTGCGCATTTCAAGCGACGCGGCCATGGTCGCCCTGTCGCCTTTCACAAGATACCAGTCCGGAAGCTGTATCTTGCAGTCCAGGTATAAAGCCCTGTTGATGGTGTCGTTTGGCTGAAATTCAGCGTCGTACGCGGCCGCTTCGGCGAAGACCCTGCCCGTGTCTATAAAATCAAGTTTCATTATCTTTGCGGCCTCGCTAATGAGCGGCGACCCGCTCCCGAAAATAAACTGCCGCGCGGCGAAAGGCAGCCTCGCGTTATCCAGGAGCTTGTAATAAGAGCCTCCTTTTGGCAGAAAAGGTTTCAGTACGCCGGCTAAAGCCAGGAAAAACCTATAGTCTTCAATGGCTTTTTGCGCCTTATATTTCCCATAACCGCCGAACATCTCGTCCCCGCCGTCTCCGGAGAGCGCGACCGTTATCCTGCCGCGGGCGAATTTCGAGACATAATAAAGCGGGATTATAGCCGCGTCGGCCATGGGTTCATCGAGGTAATCCATTATCTCAATAAAGTTTTCCTTTACAAGCGAATCCTCAAAGTAGCAAAGGTGGTAATTGACGCCGAGCTTTTCCGCGACCCGCCCGGCAAAGACAGCCTCGTCGGCTTCCGGCGAGTTTTTATAGCATACGGTGAAAGCGTTAACACTTGTGGAGAGCTGCGAGAGCATGCCTGTAACCAGCGTTGAGTCCACGCCTCCGCTTAAGAATACTCCCAGGGGCACATCGGACATGAGCCTTTTTTTAACGGCTTCCCTTATTAACGCCTCGGACTTCCGCAGGATGGCGCCTTCACTCAGGTCTTTTTCCGCAGGCACGTCAGCCAGGTTCCAGTAGCGGTATTTACCGGTTATTTCCCATTTGGTTATGTCAAACCTGAAAGTGGTTGACGGCTCAAGCTTTTTTATTTTGTCAAAAATCGACCCCGGAGAAGGCACGTAGCCGTAAAACATATATTTCATCAGTTCATTGCGGTCGATGGAAATCCTCTTCTTTATTTCCGGGTCCGCTATGAGGGCCTTAAGTTCCGAAGCCACGGCAAAATAATCCCGGTCAAGAAAATAGTAAAGCGGCTTTTTTCCGAATTGGTCCCGGGCGACGGTCAGCTCGCGCTTTTTTTTATCGTATATGACGTAAGCGAACATGCCTTCCATGGCGCCGGCCACCTGCTGCCCGAGTTCCTCATAGGCGTGAACCAGCGCTTCAGTGTCGCATTTGCCCTTAAAATCGTGTTTTTGCTTAAGGGAGGCTTTTATGTCGAGATAATTGTAGATCTCTCCGTTGCACAGGACGCCGACGGTTTTATCCTCGTTCCACATGGGCTGGCTTCCGGCATCGGAGAGGTCTATTATGGAGAGGCGCCTCTGGCCTAGCGCTAGATTTTTTTCAAAATACATGCCCTTATTATCCGGCCCTCTTTTCGAAAGCGTATCAAGCATATCCGAGAAAAGGCCCTTATTTATCTCCTGTTCCCTCTTT
>PMTB01000111.1 GCA_003167475.1 candidate division FCPU426 bacterium
AGGCATTACCACAGGTAATTTTGGCGACCAGCGCGTTTACGACAACGGCAAGGCAGCCTGGCGGCACAAGGGCTGGGATATCGCGGCTAAAAAAGGCACGCCCATCCGGGCCGCCTCCAGCGGCATTGTCGTATCTGCCTCTTCCACCAAAAGCTGCGGCAACATAGTCATCATAGACCACGGCGCGGGGATTTATTCCATGTATTACCACATGCAGAAGGTTTACATGAAAAAGGACGACAGCGTTTCCAGGGGCGACATCATCGGGACGGTGGGAGCCACAGGGATCGCCACGGGCCCGCACCTGCACTGGCAGATAAATGTTTATAAGACGCCGGTGAATCCTGCGGAGTTTTTGAAGGAATTTTAAAGTCGAAGTTTTTAAGCCAAAAGCCAAAAGACAAAAGTTAAGAATGGAAAAGTTTTTAAGGTTTTAAGTAAAACTTAAACCCTTATCTGCGTTGCAAAAAAACTAAAAACTGCCGACCAACACTTGCTTTTCACTTTCCTTTTGTATTTTGGCTTAAAAACTTAACCGGGATTTACGCCGAAACCATCGAACTATTGATCGCCGCGGCGACAAGCTCCCGCTCATTATCCCGGAGTTCCGGATAGAAGTACTTTTCCCAGCGTTTGACGCGGGCAGGGGATATTACGGCCGAGTATACCAGAAATTTCGGTTCATGCGGTTCTTTTATCAGTCTCATTCCCGAGTCCTTCAGGGAACGGTCGCCTTTTTTATTATTGCACGCGTGGCAGGCTGTTACCACATTGTACCAGTTGGTCTTGCCGCATTTTGACTGGGGGATAATATGGTCAATTGTCGGCTTGGGGAGATGCTTGCCGCAATACTGGCAGGTGTAATTATCCCTCATAAATACGGCTCTTTTTGAGAATTTTGGGGCCAAATACGGCTTTCTGACATAGTAGACTATTTGTATGACGGAAGGAACCTTAACCTGCGCCCTAACGGTTCTCACATAAGCGTTTCCTTCTTCAATAGAGTGGGCTTTTTTGGAAAATAACAGTTTAAGGGCCCTCCTGGCTGGGACCACGGTTAAAGGTTCAAATGTAGAGTTCAGAAGCAATACACTTTGGTCTGAATCCATGGCATTTCTCCTTCAATAACTGGTTTAGAGTATTTTATATCAAACTAAGGGGGAAATCAAGGAAAAACTCGCGCGTGTCCCGCTTTGCACGAATTTTGTACCGCTGAGTGAACTTCCTGCGGCTTCAAGCCGTCTAATAAAGATGAAAAAAACCGCTTTTAATGTTTGCGTATTTTATCCCTTATGCTATAATAAGGCTTGTTTTTTTACAAAATTCCAGGAGGTTAGTGTATATTTATGAAGAAAACTTTACTTTTCACATTAATATTTATGGTTTTATCCGCACTCGCTGTTTATGCGGCTGATATTGCGGCGCCAGCGGACCTGATAGACGAGGTGAAAATCACCGGTAATTCAAGCGTGCCGGCAAAGGAAATAAACGACCAGCTGACATACGGGCCCGGGATGGTTTATTCCAGGTACAAAACCCGTGAAGATATCAGGAATCTTTATAAAACAGGCAAGTTTGACGACATAAAAATTCACATGGAAAAAGCAGGCGACAAAAATGTCCTTGTTGTGGAAGTAAAGGAAAAACTCCAGATCGGCAAGGTGATCATTAAGGGTAATAAGGAAGTCGGCGACGGGGATATCAAGGGAAAGCTCGAGGAAGAGGATAAACTCGGCGTGAAGATCAAGGACGGCGAATATCTGGATGAGTTTAAACTGAAAAAAGCCATTAATAATATCGAGGCCATGTACAAGGAGCGCAATTATTACTACGCTTCGGTAACTTACACTTTGAGTGAAGTGGAAACGGTGAAAGACGACAAGAAAGTAAAATCCATCAATATTGAGCTTTTCGTCGATGAGGGCGGCAAGCTGAAGGTAAGCGCCATCACTGTTTCAGGCAATAATGTTTTTTCCGCGGATAAGGTCAAGACACCCATGAAGACCAAGGAAGAAGGCTGGTTCCAGTCCGGGACTTTCTCGGACGACCAGCTCATAGAAGATTTAAAAGCCATACTGGACAGTTATTATCAGGAAGGCTATGTGAAGGCTAAGGTGAACGGTTTTTCCAAAGGCGAACTTGACATCAATAAAAAGGACATAGTCGCGAAGGATGTTAAAATAGACAGGGAGAAGAAGACCATAACCGTCAATATTCCGGTGGAGGAAGGCATCAGGTATAAGGTAAAGACGCTGGTAATAACAGGCAATGAAATGTTTACCGCCGCGGATTTTGCCGATAAGATAGTCACAACGGTTGATAAAGTTTACGACAAGGTCCAGTTTGATAAGGACCTGGCGCAGATACGCGCCATGTACGCGGAAAAGGGGCATATATTCGCGCAGTTAAAGGACGCATATGTTTATGACGACGACACCGGCGCGGTGAATATCAGCGTGGCCATCACCGAGGGGCCGGTGGCTTATATAAATAAAATAAAGGTGCGCGGCAATTATGTCACCAAAGACAAGGTCATACTCAGGGAACTCATGCTCGCTGAAGGCGAGGCGTTTGATTCGAATAAGATAAGAAAATCGCAGGAAGCCGTTTACAACCTGGGATTTTTTGACAACGTGGTTATAGACACCGAGCAGGTTGATATGGACAAACTCAACCTGATATTCGAGGTTGAAGAAAGAAAGACCGGGAACGTGGGGCTTGGCGCGGGTTATTCGACGGTTGAAGGCCTCGTCGGGTATGTGCAGCTTTCACAGTCCAATCTTTTCGGCGAAGGCAAGATGTTCTCGGCCGACGTCCAGTATGGAAGCGAAAAAAAGAGCTGGCAGTTGTCGTACAAGGATCCATGGTTCCTGGACACCCCCACTTCGCTTGGCGTCGATGTCTGGAACACTTACAGTGACGCGACCTACAACAATCAGGGTTATGATATAGATTCATACGGCTTTGATGTGACCGGCGGAAGAAAGATTGACGATACGCAGAAAATGTTCCTTACTTACAGGTATCAGGAAGACACATACTCGAACATTACGGCAGAGCTTCAGCCGCTTATACCTGCCGGAAAAGGGCAGATATCTTCCATATCGCCGTCATACACGCTTGATACGCGTGACGATGTATTTGACCCCAGCCGGGGTATATTCGTTAACGCTGCAGTTCAGCTTGGCGGAGGGCTGCTTGGAGGGGACTTTAACTACATAAAGGAAACAGTTGACTTCAGGTACTTTGTGCCGAGTTTCTGGAAGTTTGTTTTTGCTGTACACGTGAAAGCCGGGAACGGAACGCCTTACAGCTACACATATGGAAAATCAGACCTTCCTGTGACCGAGAAGTTCTACTGCGGCGGCACGGATACGGTCCGCGGTTACGAAGAAAGGGCCTTAAGCCCGCTTGCAGGCGGCGATTTCACGCTTGTTTCGAACATCGAGTACAAATTAAAGCTTGTTGAAAAGGTGCTTACGCTGGCGTTGTTCTATGACGCAGGTAACTGCTGGGATAACTTTGACAACGTCAACTGGTCCGACCCGAAACTGTACTCCAGCGTGGGCGGCGGAGTACGTCTTACCATACCGGGAACCGTGATGCTCATCAGGCTTGACTGGGGCTACGGGCTCCTGCCCGACAGCGATCCGCTGAAAGTGAAAGGCGGCAAGGTGCACTTCAACATAGGGAATATATTCTAAAGGAACGGATTATTTAAAATAAAAGAGGAGGATTTGAAATGAAAAAAATGGTGTTTTTGTTGGCTGTATTGTTGTTGTTTGTTTTTTCAGCAGGCTCATTTGCGTTGAGCGTCGGGTACGTGGATACGGAAAAAGTCCTGGCACAGTACAAAGGCACGGCGGACGCCAAGGAAAAGATGCAGAAAGAGCTTGATAAACAGCAGAAGTCCCTGGAAAAGGAAAAAGATGAGATCTTAAAGTCCAAGGCCGACCTTGACAAGAAGAGTTCCATCCTGGACAAATCAAAAGTAGCCGAGCAGGAAAAAGACATACAGGATAAAGCGGAGAAGCTGCAGGCCAAGGCCCTCGAGATGCAGCAGAAGCTGGTTTCGCAGGAAAAGGAAATAATGTCCAACATAGTGGAAGAGATAAGGGCCATAGTGCAGAAGATCGCCAAGGAAAAAAATTACGACCTGGTTTTTGACAAGGGCGTCATGCTCTTCGGCGGCGAGGATATAACATACCTGGTCATCAAAAAGATGAACGAATAATAACAGCGGTTTAAACGCAATGGAAATAACACTGCAGGAAATTACAGCGCTTACGGGCGGAGAGATAAAAGGAAATGCCGGACTTAAAGTGTCCGGCATTTCCGACTTAAAAGGCGCCAAAGACGGCGACCTGTGCTTTATCCTTTCAGCAAAATACCTGAAAGAGGCGCAGGAGTGCCCCGCAAAAGCGATCATATCCGATTCTGTCGACGCCATAGACGGCAAAACCATAATAAAGGTGAAGAACGCCAAAGCCGCGTATGTGAAAGCGATAAGCGCGTTTTACCCTTCAAGGAAAGCAATTGGTTTTATTTCCCCCAAAGCTTCCGTTTCTGCGGAGGCCAAACTCGGCAAAGATGTTTTTATTGACGATTTTGTTGTAATTAAAAGCGGATGTGTAATATCTGACGGGGCGTATATAGGCGTCTCTGTTGTGATAGGCGAGGGCTCTTCGGTCGGCGCAATGACGCAGATAAACCCGAACGTCACCCTTTACCGTGACACGCACATCGGGTCAAACTGCATTATACATTCGGGAACGGTAATAGGAGCGGATGGGTTTGGTTTTGTGGAAGATGAAGGCAAGCTTCTGAAGGTCCCTCATGTCGGCGGGGTTGTCATAGGCGATGACGTCGAGATTGGCGCCAACTGCTGCGTTGACAGGGCCGCTTTCGGCGCCACGCGCATAGGCAACAGCGTCAAGATAGATAACTTTGTGCATATAGCGCATAACGTGGAAGTCGGGGAAGGGACATTGATCATAGCCCAGACCGGCATATCAGGTTCGACAAAGATAGGCAAATACGTCGTCATAGGCGGGCAGGTAGGCGTGGTGGACCACGTTACTATAGGGGACGGCGCCAAGATCGGCTCGCAGTCGGGGATAGCCTCCGATGTCGAACCGGGAGCTTTATTATCCGGAACGCCGGCAAGGCCGCTTATGAAGCTGCGTAAGGCTGAGGCGTACATGATGAAACTCGAGGATCTTTTCAAAAGGGTAAAAGCGCTGGAAGCGGACAAGAAGCCATAAAATGAAGCAGATCACCTTAAAAAAGGCCGCGGAAATATCCGGACCCGGGCTGCATAAAGGTAGGATAAACACTGTTATCATATCCCCGGCAGAACCTGACGCCGGGCTTTTAATCAGGAACGCAGGTTTCGAATATTCCCTAAGCCCTTCGCTTGTATCAGACACAAAACGCGGGACAACCATAAAGTACAAAAAAAGCGTATTGCATACTGTCGAGCATATGGTTTCCGCTTTAAGGGGATTGGGCATCGACAATGCGGTCATTGAGGTAAAAGGCGATGAGCCGCCTGCGGCAGACGGGAGTTCATACCCGTACGTGCTGGCGGTAAAAAAGGCCGGCATTAAAACATTGCCGAAAGAAAAAAAGTTCATTGATATAAAAGAACCCATGCTCGTTGAAGATAAAGGACGGTATCTGGCCGTGCTTCCGTACAGGGGTCTGAAAATAAGTTACTTCGCGGATTTTTCAGGGTACGGCATAGCGCCTTCCGATGTCACAGAAATTATCACCCCGGCAATATATGAAAAGATGATATCCAAGGCAAGGACTTTCGGTTTTAAGTCGGAAATAGGCTGGCTGATAAGCGCGGGCCTTATAAAGGGCGCAAGCCTTGAGAACGCAATCTTAATTGATAAGGGAAGGCCTGTAAAAGGGGAACTGCGGTATCCTGACGAACTTACAAGGCATAAGATCCTGGACATTGCCGGCGATTTCGGCATGCTGGGCGCGAATTTAAACATGCATATAATTGCCGTAAAAACAGGGCATAAGCATAACGTGGAAATGGCAAGGAAGATAGAAAATAGTTTGAAGTTTTGAGTTTTAAGTTTTAAGATGGTTAAAATCTTAAAACTTCAAACTTAAAACTCGATCTTAATCAACTATACTTTGGAGGTTTTCATGGAAACAGTACTTAACATCGTGGAGATCCAGAAACTCATCCCCCACAGATTTCCTTTTCTTTTAGTGGACAGAATTATCGATTTAAAGGAAAATGAGATAACGGGTTTGAAGAATGTCACCATGAACGAGTGGTTCTTTCAGGGCCATTTTCCAGGGGCTCCGGTCATGCCGGGCGTACTTATGGTGGAAGCCATGGCTCAGACTGGCGGCGTCCTGATGATGAAAAAGATGGAAGGACAGGGGGCGCCAAAAGTGGTTTATTTCATGACCATCAATAACGTGAAGTTCCGCAAGCCTGTAACGCCGGGCGATACGCTCAAGTTTGTGATAACCATTACCAAGATGAAAGGTTCCATAGGCACCATGCACGGCGAAACGTTCGTAGGCGGGGAAAAAGTCGCCGAAGCCGATATGATGGCCATGATAGCGGACGCGAAGTAAAAAACATGTCGGATGTCAGACGTCGGATGTCGGAGTGAAGGCATCTCGGAATTTCCGGAGGGTTTTATGAAACATTCAACAGCGGTCATAGCGAAGAGCGCGAAGATCGGGGCCAACGTCACAATCGGCCCTTTTGCCATTATTGATGAGGACGTGGTTATCGGCGACAACTGCGTCATCGGGCCCCATGTGCACATTGAAAGCGCCGAGATAGGGACCGGCAACTTTTTCGGGGACGGCGCGATCATCGGGGCCGCTCCGCAGGACCTTAAATACAATAATGAGAAATCATTTGTAAAAATAGGCAATAACAATGTTTTC
Source organism: candidate division FCPU426 bacterium (assembly GCA_003167475.1). Lineage (GTDB taxonomy): Bacteria > Oederibacteriota > PGYV01 > PGYV01 > Palsa-1178 > PALSA-1178. The sequence goes on from PMTB01000111.1 coordinate 6,931, forward strand.
AGGGAATACGCTTCGGTCCACCGGGCTACACACGAAGGTGCTTTTACCGTCATAGGCGACAACAACTTTTTTATGACGCTCTCGCATGTGGCGCATGACTGCGTCCTGGGGAACAATATAATCTTTATAAACGGCGTGGCTCTTGCCGGGCATGTGACCGTTGATGACAATGCGGTCCTGTCGGCGTACACCCTGGTGCACCAACATTGCAGGATTGGAAAGTTTGTCATGGCCGGCGGCGCGACAAAAATAATCAAGGATATAGCGCCTTATTGTATGGTGGACGGAAATGACGCTACGATAAACGGGCTTAATAAGGTCGGGTTAAAAAGGAATGGTTTTAAGGCGGATACCATAAAGGCCATAGAAGACATGTACGCCATATTTTTCCGCGACAAAACGCTGCTTTTTGCGGAAGCCGTAAGAAAAATAGAGGAAACACTGCCGCAGATACCCGAGATAAAATATTTTGTCGAATTTGTCAAGGCCTCTAAAAGGGGTATTGAAAGGTGAACATCAAAAGACTCGCGCTTGTCGCCGGCGGAGGCGAATTGCCGCTGGTATTTCTGAGGCAGGCCGAGAAAACCGGCATTGATGTGTTTGTAATAGAGGTCGAGGGCGAGGAAAATCCCGGCCTTAAAGGATTTAAATTCGAACGGATAAAAATCAAGCTGGCTTTGTTTTCGGATATGATCAAGGAAATAACCGACAGGCGAATCGAACATGTCCTGTTCCTGGGATATGTGAGCCCTGTCCACCTGCTCAAGGATATATTGTTTGACGAGATCACAAGGAAAATGCTTGTGAACCTGAAAGATAAGAGGCCTAAAGCCCTTATGGAGTCGGCCATATCGCAGTTTAAAAAAGCCGGGATAACGGCAATTCCAACGACTTACCTCATGGAGGAAATACTTGCGCCGGAGGGATTCATCAATGAAGTAAAACCGGAGACCGCGGTAATTCAGTCCATGAAGCTCCCGGTTGAGATAGCCAGGAAGGTCGCGGCCATGGATATAGGCCAGACTATAGTGGCCGGTTCGGGCATGATCTGGGCCGTTGAGGCCATGGAAGGCACGGACAACTGCATAAAACGCGGCGGCGCCATGGCTAAAAAGAATTTTATTGTGGTAAAAATGGCGCGGCCGAAACAGGACCTTAGGTATGACGTTCCGGCAATAGGGCTTAAGACCCTTAAACTGATAAAAAGCCTTGGCGGGAGCGGGATAGTCGTGGAAGCCGGAAAAACTTTCCTGCTTAACAGGGAAGAACTTAAGGGTTATGCGGATAACAACAATATTTTTATATACGGATGGAGGAACAATAAATGATACCCATATCAAAACCGAACCTGGACGAAAAGGAAAAAGAAGCCGTTTTGGCGGTGCTTAATTCAGGCATCATAGCG
>PMTB01000058.1 GCA_003167475.1 candidate division FCPU426 bacterium
ACAAGCACTTAAATGGGTGACGCTTTTCTTTCCTTTTCTTTCTCTACGTTTTATTGATTCAAAGAGCAGTTCAAAGATAAGGGTAAAAACAGGCACCCAGTTGCTTACTTTGAAATTTTGGATGAATGACCCTTCTTTCTCCTTGCCTTTGTCATTTGGGGTGATAAAATAGGGGCAGATGGTTTTGGCATGACAGATACCAGTTATGATGTAATTTTTTAACTTATAAAGGGGCTAATAATGACTAGAAAACACGCACTCAATTTCATTGTTATAATTTTGCTGGCATTGTTATGCTCATGCACAAAAAATCCCAGCGCAGTTGCGACTTCTCCGGAAGGGGTTGTAAGTGTGCCAAATCCAAGCAACAAAGATGCTATTTTATCAAAACATTATATTATAACCGGAGGGGTTCCTGTTCTTGATAGTTATGTTCAACAGTATTATAATGAAAATGGAGCGATAATAAAAGGTAACCATTATAATGCCAATGGAACGCTGGCTTGGTATGACATATACGGATACAGCACAACCGGGAATAAGACATCATATAAAAATTATAATAGTTCCGGCTCGTTAAATTATATCAATGCTTATGAATATAACACCAACGGGCAACTTCAAAAAGCACTGAATTATGATAAGCTTGGAAACCTGACATCCTATATAATTTACGAGAACGGGAATTTAATAAATGAAAACCTTACGTTTAACAATAGTAATGAATTGGAATCGTTTAATTTATCAAATTCGGCAAAATATGATTTAGCCACTGGAAAAAGTTCGGTTGCTTATAACTACAATTCTTTAGGTGTTTTACAAGGATACACACGATACAGTTCAGACAATGGACTATATAATTTTTCAAACTATAATGCAGCAGATTCTCTAAGTAGTTCTACGGTTGTGGAATATAATCTTCTTGGAGCATGGACAAAATATACTAATTATGACAGCACCGGTGCTATAACATACATGTATATTTATGATTATGATAAGGGCGGATGGCTAATTAAACTTTCTTTTTATGATAGTCACGGAAATTTAACAGATTATTATCAAGACTACTATTAGTTTTTGAAATATATTTTATAGGAGGATTAAATGAAAAATTTTTTGTTTGTTGTTTTTTGCAGCTTTATTGCTTTTAACGTATTTGCAACAGACTCAGCAGTTGTGGCAGATGCGCAATCCACGACCACGGGTGGTCAAATAGCAGTGAGCATAAACCCTTCATTATTTTCAGCACCACAAGGGCAAATCGGTATAAACGGACTGGCTGTAAGGTTTATTGACTCAAAGGGAAGTGGTATTGAAATACCGTTTGGTCTTACTTATAACTATACTAACGACAGCGGGGCAACGTTCCCGTTTAACCTTACGGCTTCCATATCAAGCGGAATGAAATTTATTAGGCCCGTCTTTTCAAATGACTTCTTCCGGGTCAGCGTTTATCCCGGTTTTACGGTCTCTTATTCTGAAACCGATGAAAATTACAATAATAGCCTGGCAAAAGACTACTATTACACATATACGGCAGGGGTGGCCGCAATTGGCGGAATAGAAGTAGAAGCTTTTATAGATAAGGCATTCTCCCTCCCATATCATTCTTTGAGCCTGTCAAGCGGCCTGAATCTTTCTGTTGGAGCGAGTTTTGGGGAAACAACGGATAATTTTACTGATAAGACGAACAAAACGCTCGATACAAGAAATTACAGCAGAAAATTTGTTTATAATGGTGGAGTGACGTCAACGGGAACCAGTTTATCGACTATCACAATCAGATATTATTTTTAGACAAATTAAAAGTACGTATTGAAGAGTCAATGCCTCCGTTTCCTAAGGGGAGTCCATTGATTTTATTCATACAGCTATAAAAATCCGCAGAGGTGATGTATCAGCGACACAGATCCGTTTTCCTTTGATGAGATCAGATCGGCTGGTCAGCAGTTATTGCCGCAGGCCGGATTTTTATCCGCTTCCGACGGCGTAAAACTGGCCTACTACAACTTCATACCCGGCAAACCTTCCTCAATCCTCCTTTTTCTCCACGGAGGCGGGGCTTATAGCGGCGGGGGATACCCGGTTTTTGCTTCGAATCTTTCAAAAAACCACAATATTGGCGTTGTGCTTATGGATGTACGCGGGCACGGGAATTCCGGCGGGGAGCGCGGGCATTCTCCATCTAAGGAACAGTGCTGGGATGATATACGGAAAATGGCGCTCACGCTTAAAGATAAATACGGCAATATACCACTGTTCATCGGCGGGCACTCCTCGGGCGGCGGCATGGTGCTCAATTATTCTTCATGGGACAAGGATACTCCTGCCGACGGTTATATATTTATTTCACCGCAACTTGGTTATAAATCAGGCACTGAAAAGCACACTGACAGGGAGAAATTTACAAAGGTGAACCTGCCGGTATTTATAATAAATGGAATGTCTGGAGGGAAACTTTTGGGCGGTTTTAAGGCGGTCCGTTTCAATTACCCAAAGGAAGTACTTGCCGCAAACCCTATTTTCATCACTTCAATTACCGTGAATATGGCAAACTCCATGACCCCTTATGACCCTGCGGGTCAGTTCAGGCGCATAAACCGGCCTTACGGGCTGTTTGTAGGGGAAAATGACGAGCTTTTTGAGCCTTCAAGAGTGCTGGATTATTTTGATCTTTCCGCGGAGAGCATAAAAAAGCGTTCAGTTAAACTTATGATACCTGGGGCAAATCATTTGTCAATCCTGCTCAACTGTGAAAAAACTGTGGCGGAAATGATCACGGGCTTGCTGCGCTCTTAAAGGGCGGCTGTTTCTGCTTGTCTTTGGGAACAGTGATTATAATATATTTTAGCGGTAATAAGTAACTATAATCCAGGGAGGTATTGTATTACAAACATATATAAAACATTAAAAAAAATATGTTGTCCTGCGCTGTTGTTTTTTATTATGACTTTCCCGGCTGCGAACATGGCCGCGCAGGAGAAGCCTGCATATACTGTTGTCGTCTACCTGCAGGGCGGGAAGAACATTGATATCGGCAGCCTTGCCTGGAACGATATGACCCACATAGCCGAAGCTTTTGCCCATGTGCGTGCCGACGGGACAATAATAAACCGCAAAAGAGAAGGACTTGTTTCCATGGCGCACAACAGGGGCGTACGCTGCATTTTAAGCATTGGCGGGATGGGTGATTCCAATGAAAACTGGAGGCAGGCAATCGGTTTAAACCAGGATGCGTTTGTTAAGAACATAATGGATTATATTACCGCAAATAATTACGACGGCGTTGATGTTGACTGGGAATTTCCGCAGGCGCAGGACCTGGATACCTTTACCGGTTTTATGATAAAACTTTCGGTTGCGGTCCATTCAACCAAAGGTTACTACGGGAAGCCAAAAGAGATCATGTTTTGCATTTGTGAAGCGCCTGAGAGCAACGGAGGCTATAACTACCCTTCACTCGGAAAAATAGTCGATTATGGGATTTTGATGTCGTACAACTACTTGCCATTGGCTGAAAAAGCCAGCCAGATTCTTTTGGACCTGGGATTTCCTGCTAAAAAAACCCTGATAGGGTTTGGTCTGTTTGACAACACAGGGACAAGCACCGCAGTGCGGGTCATTAATGAAGGCAATTATATCGGCTATGACGAAAACATGGAATCAGCGGGATATTATTATAAGGGGGCCACAGTGACCGTCAACACCGCGAGGTCCATCAGGGCCAGGTTAAAATGGGCTTTCAGCCGCCCCACGCCGTTCCCAGGCATTGCCGTATGGCAGGCAACTTACGCTTACCCGTCGTCTGACAAATCAGCCGCGGATTTATGGTCGGCTATAGGGGGCGGATATGTGTCCCAGACTGAACCCCAATCACTCACGGCATCCGCAGGAAAAAAGGCATTAGATAAAGTTGATGTTGAGGGGAAGTAATAGAAGGAGAAACACGCCTTTCAGCCGGTTTAAATGTAACCAAATTTGACTTCTCTGCATTTATATGATAGAATCATATAAATGAACCAGGAGGTGTTTTGTGCGTAATACTCAGGCTATCAGCGTCACCATACCTGTCGAACTCGCCGAGAAACTCAGCAAGATGCAGGATGAGCGTAAGAAAAACTATAGCTCAATTGTCACTGAGGCTTTGAACCAGTATATATTAAAGGAAGAGATAGCGGACATAAGAAAATCAATGTCTGCTTCCGCCATGAAAGCCGGTATTTTTACGGAAGAAGATGTGATTAAAGTCGTGCATGAGGTCCGTAAAAGTGTTAAAAAACTCAAAAATCACCGCTGACACTAACGTTCTCATATCTTCGCTAATATGCGTTTCCGCGGTTGCGGTCAAGGTAATAGATCTTGCGGAAGAGGGGCTGTGTGAAATTGCTGTTTCAGAGGATATAATCAAGGAGTTTAACAGGGTTGCCGTGATAAAGTTCGGATGGAATAAAGAAAAAACAAGTCTGGCTGAAGGCGTATTACGCCGGTTGTGCAAGGTTGTGAGCCCGGCAATAAAGGTGAAGGCAGTCAAGCAGGACCCGGATGACGACAAAATAATCGAATGCGCCATAGAGGCAGGATCACATTATATTGTAACAGGCGATAAGCATCTGCTTGACCTGGGCGGGTACAAAACAATCAAAATATTAACATTGGCTGATTTTATTAAATTAATGATATAGGAAGATTTACCCCAGCGCCTCTAAAACATCCTTAGTGCTGCGCACCAGCCCCATCCTCGGAAATATTTTTTTGACCGCATGCTCATGTTCTTCAGTGCTCTGCGCCCCCATGGCGTCTTCCGCGAATATCTGGTTGTAGCCGTGTTCGTAGGCGTTCCTGGCGGTGCTTTCCACTCCGAAAACTGTTGAAATCCCGCACAGCACTATCGTCTTTATATCTCTCCGTCTTAATTGCAGGTCGAGTTCAGTGCCGTAGAAGGCTCCCCACTGTTTTTTTGTTATGATGACGTCTTCGGATCCGGTGGATAATTCCGGCACTATTTCGCTCCAATCCGGCGGCATCTGGGCCGGCATGGGCCTTACAACATCAACCAAGGGGTTGAGCCTTTCTTTCGGGCCGGATGATACCCTCACCAAAAAAACCGGCATATTGTTCTTCCTGAAGGCTGTAGCCATATCAGCGGCGTTTTGTATAATGTCTTTTGCCGCGTGCGGCTGCGTTTGCATGGACGCAATGCCTTTTTGAAGGTCTATAACCACCAGGGCTGTCCTTGACCTGTCTATTTCCAGTTTTTTATCCATAAATATATTATAAGGGAATTTTATATTTTGTACAGTATTTCTTTATACTTGCCTTTGCCTTTAAATGGCATTAAAATGGGACCTGTCAGTGCACGAAAAGCCAAAATGAAAGGATGGACAATGACCAACAAAGCCATGCTCATATCCGCGCGCGTCATATATTTTATTTGCCTGCTTTTTTCAGCTGTATGCTCCTACGCTTCGCTCAACTCCGGAGGCTCTGAATTGCTGAATCTGGCTGCCGCAGCCTACCCCTACACGGCTTCTTTCATGCCGATAGCGCTTATTGTTGCCGGGATATCCGGGGTATTCATTTATATAAGTATAAGTGACGGCAAAAACAGGAATTACGACGGTTTTCTTATTGTTATAGCCGGGGTGACCTTATATATAATAGAGGGGGTTGGAAGGGAAGTCCTGCCATATGCATATTTTGCTGTTTTTGTATTATACATATTATGGCTGATCTTTATAGCGGTTATTGGAATGAATAAAACAACAAAATAGTTATTGACAATTCGCCTCAAAAATAATAATATCATGGCATAAGGGTTGGAAAATAAGAAAACAGTTGATTTTAATCGTTTTAACTATATTTGACTGTAGGTAATAATTTCGACCATGGGTTTTGAACCATATCACTTTAAAACAAACAGGCCTTATAGAGGGGCTTTTTAGACGGGCTCGGGGTAGTTTTAACCCGGCAGAAAAACGCCGCGACAAACATCGCGGCGTTTTTCATTATATAAGGATATGATCAAAACATGTGGTATAATAAAAAAAATATAAAACGGGAGTTTTTGTGAATAAAAAAGAATATATATTTCCGGCCCTGCTTGCCCTGTTTTGCGTTGCGGCAAATCTCATCTGGCTGCGCATCGACACCGTGCCGCAGGCATGGGATGAATCCCTGCACCTTATTGCCGCGTCCGCTTTTGCCGATACCATAAAGCACAACCCTTTAAAATCCATACCTGATTTTGTGACGCAGGAAAACTATTACCCGCCGCTTGTCCCGTTTATGGCGGCCTTTTTCGGGCTTAAAAACCCTGACATGGATTCTTTTACCCGTTCTATGGCCCTGTTCCATATCCTTCTTATTTTTTCAGTCTTCGCCTATACCCGCAGGAGGTTTGATTTTTATTCCGCCTGCGCCGCGTCGGCCCTGACCATGGCCTTTCCACTGATATACGTGCAGGGCCACTTCCTCATGCTTGACCTGCCGCTTACGGCCTTTGTCATGTTTACGGCATACCTGCTTACCGAACCGGACCTTTTCAAAAAAAAGCGGCTGCTTGTGCTGCTCGGCCTGACCGCGGGCGCCGCGATGCTCATCAAGTGGACATACTGGATATACATTGCGGCGCCTTTCATCATAAGGCTGATGGAGGAAAAAAAGGAAAACCCGAAAACAAAGGGGTTATGGATAGTTTTTTTGACGGCGTTGCTTACGGCCGGGCCGTGGTACTTATGGCACGCGTTCCCGATCATTTCCAAACTGCTGGAATATTCCTTCAGCAGGGGGAAGACAGAGGGCCTTCCTTCAGTGCTCTCCATGGGGTCCCTCGTTTATTATTTTAAAATGCTGCCCGGGCTTTTAAATCCCGTGCTTGCGTTTATATGCCTCGCCGGCGCCGCAATGATGATAGTAAAAAAGGAAAAGAAATTCACTGACATACTGCTGGTTTTTATCATCCCCGTGATTTTTATGACATTGTTGCAGAATAAAAAAGACAGGTACTTAATGCCGGCGCTGCCATACGCCGCAGTTGCCGGGTCATACCTGGTCCATATGATGAAAGGTCGGATAAGGACGGCTTCTGCGGCCGCGGTTGTGTTTTTCGCGCTGCTTAGTTACTCTTTTGCCGTATTCCCATTCTCTTTTGCCTGGATGGCTGCGGCCAGGCCTTCCGCAAGTGACTGGAAGATCAGGGAAATACTTAGTAAGGCGGACACCCCAGGGACTTTTGCAATCGCCCCGGATATACCGGCCATGAACAATATCAATTACGGTTTTTATATCAGTAACTATTATCCCGGCCTCAAAGTGTCGGGGATATTCAATTTCCCGATGTTCACGGATTATTTTCTCATTAAAACAGGGGAGCAGGGGCCTGTTTTTTCCGCGTCGGATAAAAGGCTGCAGCTGACCAACGACGTGCTTGCCAATAAAGGGACGTCAACGGGTTTATTCGATAAGATATACGAGGCTCCCCTGCCGGACGGGTCAAAGGCCATGCTTTATAAAAGGAAGGGAAAAATAAGGGCCGAAGGCGGGCAGTTTGAGGGTTCCCTGAACGCGGGGGCCATGCAGATGCTCGGCTTGTATGTAAAGGACCTGAAAAAGTTCAGGTTAAGTGTGGAAGTGGATCCTGATTCGGCGCTGGTTAAAAGCCTGCGGGTCTCCTTCAGCGAGGGTATTGCCGGGGATTTTAAGCATAAAGACGCCGGCTTGAAGATTCGCGACGCGGATATCGAAATAAAGGATCTTCTTTTAAATCCCGGGGAACTTTCCCGCGGGAACCTTTCCATATTTTCAATAGGCGGAATATATCTCCACTCCCTTAAGGTCAGCCAGGAGGACCTCGCCGCGTTCGCCGCCATTTATGCGAAAAACGCGAAGGACCTGAAAGTCGCGGTAAAAGACGGCAACATAGCGGTTTCAGCGGTATATTCCGGGATAAAACTCGCGGCAATTGTAAAGCTATACAATCCTTCAAAAGAGAACCCGGACATAAGCGTCAGGATATTGAAATTAAACGCTGGTATAATAGGGATACCGGCCTCCCTGGCGAATTTCCTCATAAAAGATTATAATCCGCTTTTAAACAGGTCCAGGTCCCCGGTAAAACTTTATTACGGCGATATATACTCGGAAAACGGGGTGCTTGAAATACATTGATAAGGGTGGGATATTTGAGTAAAAAAACATTTATTTTGTTATTAATATTTTCATGGTTTATGGGAATTTATGCCGGCAATTCGGGCGGCACAGGGACTGACCCGTCGCGTTATTTCGGACCTTATTTAAAAGACCCTAAAAACATCAGCTTTTCCGTCGTCGCCGGGGGCGGCCCGGGAATGATAAAAAGTTTAAGGCTGAAATTTTCAGACGGCGTGATCGGGGATTTTAGCTGGCATAAAACCGGATTGAGAATAAAGAACGCCGATATAGAGGCCCGGGACCTTCAGACAGGGCGCGATGGATCAAATATCCTGGACCTGCAAACTGCCACCGTGGGCGCGATATACCTTCATTCAGCCGCGATAAGCGAGGCTGATCTGGAGATTTTTGCCGCTTCATGGTTTGAAAAAACGGAAAATATCAGGATAAAGATAGGAAACGGTGAAATATAGTTTAGCGGGAAATATTCCGGCACGGATTTCAAGGCGGTCGTGCGGTTATTCAAGCCGGCAAACGGGGTCAAAGATATAGGCGTGAAGATAGTATCGCTCAGGGCAGGCAGGATAGGGATACCGGGGCGCGTCGCCGATCTCCTGATAAAAAAAGACAATATGCTTATAAAAAGGCTGAAACTGCATTTTAAGCTTTATTACAATGAAATTACGGCGCAAAAAGGGGTATTAAGGATCTATTAGTATTTGTCCTTGACGATACCGCGCTTTTTTAATATACTTAACCCGCTTTAAAAAAAACACCTCCGAGGATGAAAAAATGGATTTCAAAAATACGGTCCTTTACAATGAACACATCAAACTCAACGCCCTGATGGCCCCTTTCGCGGGCTGGAACATGCCTATTCATTACGGTAGCATCATCGAGGAAACAAAATATACGCGCACGGCCGCGGCGGCATTTGACATATGCCATATGGGCGAATTCATAGTGACCGAGGACCCGTCAAAGTCGACACTGGACGAGACTATAACAAACCCGGTAGTGAAGATGAAACCCCTCACCTGCCGTTATGGCTTCCTCCTGAACGATAACGGCACCCCTGTTGACGACCTTATAGTCTACCGTATGGCTTTGGACAAGTGGATGATAGTGGTGAACGCCTCGAACATAGAGCGCGACGCGAAAAAGATAAAGGCCAACCTTTCAAAAGAAGCGGTCTTTGAGGATATTTCGGAACAGACTGTAAAGATAGACCTTCAGGGTCCCAAATCCATGGAAGTCATGAAAAAACTTGTGGGTGACAGCATTAAAAAATTGAAATATTTCCAGTTCGATACTTTTGACCTGCTCGGCGGGAAACATATAATAAGCCGCACCGGCTATACCGGTGAACTTGGCTATGAGATCTATATGGGCGCCGACAAAGGCGTGGAACTCTGGAAAAAACTCCTTGCTGACCCGCTTGTAAAACCGGCCGGGCTTGGAGCCCGCGACATACTTCGGCTTGAAGCCGGGCTCCCTCTTTACGGGGATGAACTCACGGAATCAGTGACGCCGCTTGAGGCAGGCATGGAAAAGTTCCTTGATTTTGAGAAGGAATTCATCGGCAGGGAAGCGCTGCTCAAACAAAAAAAGACCGGCGTAGAAAAGAAACTCACGGGAGTGGTCATAGACGGCCGCAGGACGCCCAGGCACACAAACCGCGTACACATCAATAACGCGGACTGCGGTTTTGTCACAAGCGGCGTTTTTTCGCCGCATGTGAACAAGGGCATAGGCTTTATGTATGTGGACGCTGATAAAGCCATAGAGGGCAATGAAGTCGTGATCAAGCTTGATAAGGGAGAGGTCAAGGGTATCATTACCCAGCCGCCATTCATAAAAAATACATCCATAAAATATCAGGAGGCATAAAGATGAACGTAAAAGATGGTTATTTCTACAGCAAAGAACACGAGTGGGTCAAAATAGACGGCAACAAGGCAAAGGTCGGCATCTCTGATTACGCGCAGCATAAGCTCGGGGATATAACCTATGTGGACCTTCCTCCGGTCGGAAAAGCGGTCAAACAGCTTGAGATACTCACGGGTATAGAATCCGTAAAAGCCGCAAGCGACATATACTCTCCCATGACCGGAAAAGTAATTGCCGTGAACAAGGCCCTGGAAAACGCGCCGGAACTTGTGAACGCCTCGCCTTTTGAAGACGGCTGGATAGCCCAACTCGAGATATCAAACCCGGCTGAGACGGCAAACCTCATGAACGCGGCTGCCTACAAAACATTTTTATCGGGGCTGGAAGAATAATGGCCAGGTTCACCCCCCACACGGCCGCTGAAGTAAAGGAAATGCTCGCCGTTGCCGGGGTTTCAAGTATCGACGGATTATTCGGGGACATCCCCGCCGACCTCAAGCCAAGATCATTCAACATACCGGCAGGCATGACCGAATACGGGGCTTTAAGCGCCTTGAATTCAATGGCGGCCAAAAACAACACTTCCGCAACGCTCTTTATGGGCGGCGGCTACTACGATCATTTCATACCCGCGGCTGTTGACGCCATATCCTCTCGCGCGGAATTTTACACCGCGTATACGCCTTACCAGCCCGAGGCTTCACAGGGCACTTTACAGGCCATATTCGAGTATCAGACAATGATCGCAAAACTCACGGGATTGGAAGTTTCAAACGCCTCATTGTACGACGGCGGCACGGCTTTATACGAGGCCATTGCCATGGCCATCAGGACCAATAACCGCTCAAAAGTCATCATTGACAAAGGCGTAAACCCGATATACAGGCAGATAGTAAAAACATACGTCGCGAATCAGGAGATCGAGATAATAGAAATCGACCTTAATGATATTTACACCGACAGGGAAAAGATAATGTCCATGTTTGACGAAAGCATATCGGCCATAGTGATGCAGACCCCGAATTATTTCGGTATTGCCGATGATTTTTCCGATATATTCAAAGCGGCCCAGGAAAAGGGAATAACAAAAATAGCGGTTTTTTATCCCATGTCCCTGGGTATCTTAAAGACGCCGGGCGAAATGGACGCTGATATCGCGGTAGCGGACGGGCAGTCTATGGGGCTCCCCCTTTCTTTCGGTGGTCCTTACCTGGGCGTCATGGCGGCTTCCAAAGGATACGTAAGGAAAATGCCGGGAAGGATAGTCGGTGAGACCGTGGACAGGAACGGCAACAAGTGCTACGTGCTTACATTGCAGGCAAGGGAACAGCATATAAGGAGGGAAAAGGCGACCTCGAACATTTGCTCGAACCAGGCTCTCTGCGCTTTAAGGGCGGTCGTTTATCTCGCGCTTTTGGGCAAGGAAGGCTTCAGGAAAGCCTCCCTCGTTAATTTTGAAAATGCCGAATATTTGAAAACAAAACTTAAAGGGATCGTTGAAATAAAAGAAGGGGCCACCTTCAATGAGTTTACGGTAAATTTAAAGAGCGACGCGGTTCTTTTCGCGAAAAAGATGCTGGCAAAAGGGTTTGCCGCGGGCATACCGGCGTCCCTTTATTACCCCGGAAAAAACAACTATCTTATGATAGCTGTCACGGAAAAAAGGACAGTGAAAGAAATGGACGATTTTGCAGCCGCTTTTAAATCGGCTTTGTGAGGTTGAATATGGAGAATATATTTGAAAAGAGCGTAACAGGCAGGCACGGAGTGGACGCGGGAACCCCGGATGAAAAGTCGGTAAATAAGATACCGGCAAACTTAAGGCGCGTGAAAGACAGTCCCCTTCCGGAACTATCCGAGCTTGACGTGGTCAGGCACTATACCAGGCTTTCCAAGCTTAACTTCTCGGTGGATTCCGAGTTCTATCCGCTGGGCTCATGCACCATGAAGTACAACCCAAAGGCCAATGAAGCGGCAGCTGTCATACCCGGTTTCACCGGGCTTCATCCCTATATGGCCATGATAGATGACACAGCGGCCCAGGGCGCGCTCGAAGTTATTTACAATATCTCTTCATTACTCTGCGAGATAACAGGCATGAAAAAATTTACTACCCAGCCATATGCCGGCGCGCACGGAGAACTCACGGGGATACTGCTCACCGCGGCCTATCACAGGAAAAAAGGGAATAAGAAAAAATATATAGTGGTGCCGGAATCGGCCCACGGCACCAATCCGGCTTCGGCCGCTGTCGCGGGATATTCCGTTATCACCGTCCCGGTGGATGCCGAGGGCGGCATGGACGTGGATATTTTCAGGGAAAAGATGAACGACGAGGTCGCGGGCGTCATGATGACCATGCCCAGTACCCTTGGAGTGTTTGAAAAAAAGATAAAGCAGATAGTTGAGATAGCCAGAAAACACGACGCGGTCATGTACTATGACGGCGCGAACCTGAACGCGATCCTCGGCAAGGTTCGTCCCGGGGACATGGGGTTTGACATAGTCCACATAAACCTGCACAAGACCTTTTCCACGCCTCACGGCGGCGGAGGCCCGGGCTCGGGCATGGTCGGCGTTTCGGAGCGCATAGCGCAGTTCCTGCCTCAGCCATATGTGGATAAAAATACGTCTGGCAAATTTTTCATCAGCCCGGACAATAAGGACTCCATAGGCAAAGTCGCCTCGTTTTTTGGGAATTTCGGGGTCCTGCTAAAGGCGTATACCTATATTATAATGCTTGGAAAAGAAGGCCTGATCGACGTTTCTGAAATGGCGGTGCTTAACGCCAACTACATAATGGTCAAATTAAAACCGTTTTACGACCTGCCGTACGACAGGATATGCATGCACGAATGCGTATTCACTGCAAAAAAACAGATAAAGAACGGTGTGCACGCGCTGGATATAGCCAAGGCACTTATAGACCGCGGATACCACCCGCCCACCATATATTTTCCGCTCGTGGTCGAGGAAGCCATTATGATAGAACCCACTGAGACCGAATCAAAGCAGGAACTCGACATGTTCATAGAGGCCATGAAAGAGATAGCCATGACAGCGCAGAGCGACCCTGAAAAAATAAAGAACTCGCCTTCAACAACACGCATATCCAGGCCGGATGAGACAAAGGCAGCGAGGGAATTGAAACTTACTTGTTTCTAAAAATGATAAGGAAGTTTTAAGTTTTGAGTTTTAAGATGAGGCGGGTTTTGTTGTTATCTTAAAACTTAGATCTTAGAACTTCCAAATCTCATCCTACGGAAGGAAAATATGTACAGCAAAACAACCCGCTACATACCTTTCTCGAGTTATTCCCCGTATGAAAATATGGCTATAGATGAATATCTTTTATCCTATTATGAAAGGACCTCGCAGCCTGTGCTGCGTATTTATGGATGGAGCCCGGTAGGCATATCAGTAGGGAAGAACCAGGAAGCGCTGAAAGATCTGGACCTTAACCGCTGTAAAAAAGACGCGGTGCCCGTGGTAAGGCGGCAAACCGGGGGCGGGGCGATATATCATAATAATGAAATAACCTACTCCATAGTCTGCTCCGAAAAGGACCTCTCCTGCAAGGACCTCACGGTCAAGGAATCGTTTGAAAAATTAAACCAATTCATCATAAAAATGTACGCAAAATATTCCCTGACTGCCGCATATGCCAGGGATTTCCAGCCATCTGGGTCCAAATTCGGAAACCCTGCGGCTTTTTGTTTCGCCTCAAACGAGGAGTATGACATTGTCATTAAGGGGAAGAAGATCGGCGGCAACGCGCAGTCAAGGAAGAAAGATATCATATTCCAGCACGGCTCCGTACCGCTTCAGCCAAACCCGGGCGCTATGGATTATTTCATAAAAAAGGAAGACAACGGAAATTATACGGACCTGGCCGCGCTTATTGGCAGGGTTGTCGATCCCGTGGAAGCGTGCGCAAACATGATAGCCTCATTTACCGAGACATTTTTCTGCAGCCTTGAGGAAATGCCGCTTAAGCTTGATGAAAAACGGGAGGTCGTGGCTTTGCTCACCTCGAAATACGCGGTCAACAACTGGAATCTAAAACAATGAGAAAACCGGATTACGCAATAAAAAAAATAGATTTTAAGGACATGAGGGGGACCGAGGAGGTTTTGTCGGGGCTGAACCTTCACACGGTCTGCCATCAGGCGCGCTGCCCGAACATATCCGAGTGCTTTAAAAGGGGCACGGCCACGTTCCTGATACTCGGTGACACATGCACCAGGAGCTGCGCATTCTGCAATGTGAAAAAGGGCAAGCCCGGGGAGTATGACAGGGATGAAGCGGTAAAAGTAGCCGAGGCGGTTTCCAGGCTGAATCTTAAATACGCGGTGATAACATCTGTTACAAGGGATGATATGGAAGACGGCGGGGCTTTCGCTTTCGCGGAGGTCATAAAGAGTATTAGAGACAGGAGTACGGAGATAAAAGTAGAGGTATTAGTGCCGGATTTCCAGGCTGTAAGGGGGTCCATAAAAAAAGTGGTGGACGCCAAACCTGAAGTATTCGCGCATAATGTGGAAACCGTGCCGTCGCTTTATAAAGTCAGGAAGGGCGCGGATTATGAAAGAAGCCTTAAAGTCCTGAAGATTGCAAAGGAAATTGACCCCGCAATGACAACCAAATCAGCTCTACTTATGGGGCTTGGCGAGAAGGAAGATGAAGTCCTGCAAGTGTTCGGCGACCTTGTTAAGACAGGCTGTGATTACATAAGCATAGGACAGTACCTCCAGCCTGACAAGGAACACGCGGAAGTTGCTGAATACGTAAAACCGGAAAAATTCGATTGGTATAAGGGAGCGGCATATAAGGCGGGATTTAAACATGTCGAAAGCGGGACATGGGTGAGAAGTTCGTATATGGCGGAAACATATAATATTTAGATTTCGTAGAGAGGGGGCTTGTCCCCTCTCTAGGAAAACAATTCAGTCCCGAAATAAAGGACTTATCAAGGGTTGCGCTCAGGTATGTTTTGAGTTATAGTGTTACCGGATATTTTATTTTTGGTTTTAAGATAAGGGCAGTTTTAAGTTTTAAGTGGGTTGTAATCTTAAAACTTCTTCATCTATTTTTTTGGAGGGAACACGATGTACGACATAGTGATCATAGGTTCCGGCCCGGCCGGCCACACAGCGGCTTTGGAAGCCGCAAAACATAAGATGAAAACAGCTGTCATAGAGCGCGTCCCTGAAAAACTCGGCGGAGTATGCTTAAATGAAGGGTGCATACCGTTAAAAGGCCTGCTTCATTACTCCATGCATGAGACTGATTATAACAACATACGCGGTATTGTGATGCAGAGGGTCGGTTTCATCAGGTCCGGACTTAAAACACGGCTCGAACTCGCGGGCGTGGAGATCATAAACGGGGAAGCCAGGTTCGTCTCCCCAAACGAGATAGAAGTGCACGGCAGGATGATAAAGGCCGCGAATTTTATACTTGCGGTTGGTTCTTCATCAAAGAAAATATTCAATAACCCGGCTGTCTTCGCCCCGGAAAAAATATTCGACCTTGAAGAGGCGCCTAAAAAGGCCCTTATTATAGGAGGAGGCGTTATAGGCTGCGAATACGCTTCATTCCTTAATAACATAGGGGTAAGCGTGGACATAGTCGAGCTTATGGATTCAATTCTTTTTGGCGGGGATACCGAGGCAGTAAGGACCGTTGGCAGGGAATTCAAGAAAAAAAAGATAAGGCTTTACGAAAAAAGCGAGGTTTTAGGGATAAGCACGGACAGGGAAGTACAGATAAAATCCGGCGACACCGTGATAAAGGACAAATACGACCTGATAATAGAGGCCATAGGCAGGAGGCCCAATACGGGCAGGATAGGCCTTGACCTGGCCGGCGTCAAACTCAATGAAAAAGGTTTTATAGAAGTTAACGGCCAAATGCAGACTAGCGCGCCGCATATATACGCAGCCGGCGACTGCATAGGCGGGCCTATGCTCGCTTACACGGCATCCAGGGAAGCCTCGGCCGCGATAGCGCATATAAGGAATGAAAAGCCAATAAGCCTGGACTATAGCGCAATGCCCACCCTTGTTTTTTCCCACCCCCAGCTGGGGCAGGTGGGCTTGACAGAGGATAAGGCGAAAGAGACGGGCTTGGAGCACAGGGTTTATAAATATTTCTTCAAAGCCATAGGCAAAGCCGTGGTTGAGGGAAAAGACGCCGGATTTATAAAGCTTATAAGCGATGTAAAAGAAAATACAATAGTGGGAGCCACGGGCGTGGGGGACGAGATGGCCGAGATAATAAACGAGCTTACCGTGATAATAAATGCAAAGGTGAAGATAGACGCGGTCAAAGACTGTATGCACATTCATCCGTCATATTCGGAGATAATAGTTGAAGCTTTGAACTGGGGATTACAGCCAGCCTAAAAGTAAAATAAAAAGCCGGTGCATTAAAGTGAAGAATGGAAAAGCAGCCCGTATTGCCGCATCCTTTATCCTCCTTTTTGTCATTATATCCGGCTGTGCCTCCGAAAAGACAAGGCCTGTTGCGGAAAACACCCCTGATTCACACGCCGGTATATCCTTTTGCGCGGCAGGTGACGTGATGCTGGACAGGGGCGTGAAAAACAGGATAGACGGCGACGGGAAGGATTTTATTTTTGAAAAGACCGCGGGTTTTATCAGGCTGAAAGATATTTCTTTCTGCAACCTTGAGTGCCCCGTATCAACCAGGGGAAAAAGAAAAGCCGGAGGATACGCGTTCAGGGCCGACCCGGTAAATCTCAGTATAGTTAAAAAATGCGGGTTTAAAGTTGTTTCACTGGCGAATAACCATATGATGGATTATGGGGAGGAATCGCTGACAGATACGTTCAAATATCTGGATGCAGAGGGCATAACATACGCAGGCGCCGGACAAAACAGGGAAAAAGCGCGCGCTTTTGTCATCAAAGAGGTGCGCGGCGTAAAAGTGGCATTTGTCGCGGACCTGAATATGCCTACAATTGTGGAAGAAGTCCCGGAAGATCCGGCTCTGCCGCAGCCTTCCCAAAAACGCAGTATGGTTGAGTTAACGGCTGAGATAAAAAAAGCAAAGCTTGCGGCCGATATCGTGGTGGTTTCATTTCACTGGGGCGTAGAATACACGCACAATCCGCAGGCTTACCAGAAACGCCTTGCCAGGGCCTGCATAGACGCGGGCGCGGACATGGTACTGGGCCATCATCCCCATGTGATGCAGGGCATTGAGATATATAAAGGCAAAATAATATTGTACTCCATGGGCAACCTGGTCTTTGACCAGGTAAAGGTAATGACATCAAGGACGTTTATTTTTGCGTGCGAATTTTTTAAGAACGGGACAATAAAGAACGCGTTTATAACCCCGGTGCAGATCGTGGAGAACAGGCCGGTCTTTGCAAGGGGCGCTGTGGCGCAAGAGATAAGGGCGCTGATGATGAAAATATCGAAGGGGTTCGGGACAAAGTTTGAGGAAAAAGATGGAAGGCTGTATTTGCAGGGGCTGTAAGGGAAACAGGGTGAGGTTTAGAGACAAGAGAATGGAGACTGGAGACTGGAAACTGAAGTCCGCCATAAGTTTTTAAGCCAAAAGTAAAGTTAATACAAAGGATTAAGTTTTTAAGTTGGACTGTGGCCTGTCTTATCTGTCGGTCTTACTTATCAACTTGTCTCTCCTTGTTTTCACTTTACTTTTGTCTTTTGGCTTTTGGCTTGACAACTTAAAGGTTATTAAAACTCAGGATCCAGTCTCTTGTCTCCATAACTCTTCCTACCTCACCAGCCCCGCCGCTTTCATCTTCGCTATCCAGTCCTTTGCCAGTGTGTAGTTCGGGTCGTATTTTAGGACTGTGGAAAGTTCCTCATACGCTTCTTTATACTTTTTCATCCTGAAGTACGCCGCCCCCAGGTTATACCGTGCTTCCACGCCTTCCGGCTTTATTTTCAGCGCCCTCTGGTACATTTCAACCGCCTTGTCAAATTCGCTGCGGTTAAAATAAATGTTGGCCAGGTTATTTATGGCGCTTGTGAACTTCGGGTTTAAATCCAGGACCTTGTTGTATTCCTCCACCGCCTTGTCTGTCATATTGCTGTTCATGTAAACATTTGCCACGTTGTAATGTGATTCAATGAAGTTCGGGAACATCAGGAGCCCGCGGTTGTAGTATTCCACGGATTTTGGGGTGTTGCCTAAGGCGTTATAGGCATTGCCGGAGTAGAGTACAAGTTCTATTATATCCGTGCCGCGGGGGTTAGCGTTCAGGGCGCGCTCAAATGTCACCCGCGCGGAATCATAATTTTTATTCATAAAATCCGCCTGACCGGACCGTATACAGGTATTGGCAAGCAGGGAATTTACCTGCGCCGCGGAAAATATCACTGCAAGCAAAAGCGCCAAAGCCGGAACCCAGGATTTGAATTTGTCGGATACGGCTTCATGTGTTGTCTTTGTTTCAGAGAGTGAAAAAACCGCGAATAAAGACCAAAGGAGGATTAGTGTCGGGGCAACCCTCCACGGAAAATTAAGCAGGCTGTTAAGGAGGAATGCTACGATGGCCCCGGAAATTCCGAAGAGTATGTTTTTTAAAAGCGGGTTATTTTCGGCAAAAGCGTTCCTGAAAGACATTATAAGTATGGCCGCAAAAAGCCACAGGTACGCGCCAAGGCCCGCAAACCCTGTTTCAGCCAGCGTCTGCAAATAGTCATTGTGGGTGTACAGTTCCACATGCGGCTCGATCTGCTCAGCCATGAGGGGCGCGACTTTTTCCCACCTGTCGAGGACCTTCCTCTGGAAATAGGATGTGTTGAGGGAAAAACCGCCGATACCAGCGCCCAACAGAGGGTTTTTCATGGCCATCTGCAGGGCCGATTCCCAGTAAAAAAGCCTTACGGCCACTGAATTATTTGTCAGGGAATAGCCGGACTTAAGCCTGTCCAGTATTGTCTGGCTGTTCTTATTGAGCGGGTTGGGGAACGAAAATATGATTGCCAGCAGGACAACAAAAGAGGCAAGCCCGACGGCAAAGGCCCTGTTGCGGGAGAAGAAATCCCTGCCATAAGCCGCCCCGAAAAGAATGAACATGTAAATCAGGGAACCAAGGAAGCCGACCCAGGCGCCGCGGCCGTGGGAGACTATGATAAGGATGAACATGAAACACAGGTAAATTGTCACTAGCAGTTTGTTTATCCTGCTTATCGGCGAGATTATCAGCGCTATCATTACCGGGATAAGGATTGAGAACTGGGTGGCCATATAGTCGGGGTTCCCCATGGTGGAATAAACCCTGCCCTCGCCGAAAGAGACCCATTTAATAAAATCAACACCGAGGTACTGGAGCAGGCCGTACGTGGTGACTATGAAGTGGGAGGCAAGGATGAAGTACAACAATTTCGGTATGTCCTTTTTTGAGAATACGTTTATCATCAGGAAGTACATTACGGCATTGGCAAGTATGAACTTGAAAAACTGCCAGTGCATGGGGAAAGCGTGGCTGTTAAGGTATATGCCCTTTAAAAAAGAAAGAAAAACAACGGTTGTGATGCCAAGGACAGGCAGTGAAAAAGAGGTTGTTTTGATGAAAAACCTGCCGGAGAGAGCCTGCCTGGCAATAAAGAGGGCGGAGGCGAAAGCGAGAAGGACGTAAAAATTCACGGTTTTGGGTGTTTCAAAACTTTCGTTAGCCGGGAGCCAGAAAGACAGGGGGATTATGAAAAGTATCATATATAAGGAAAGGTGGAGCAGTTTGTCAATGTAGGTCCTAAGCTTTTCCGCGGTCAAAGGCGCCCTCCGTTAATGTGATATCTAGGATTGTATTTTAAAGGCTGGGAAATGTCAAGGGTGGGGTTTTGGTCCGCACGCAGGAGTTTTAATCCGTGGTTTAAACCGGGCTGGCGGCTGAAAAAAAATACCACTGGCGGACAGTGCGGGAGCGCTGTCCCAACACAACGTCCCGCCTTGACTATGGCAAATTTATGCAGTATACTTTGTCAGCTACCTCCTTATCCGCATGATTTTGCCAAAAACCCTGCGGCCGGAAAAAACTTGTGCGAATAGAAAGTTACATGTCTTTCATTGCGCTAAACACTGAGGCTTTTGAATTGCGGCATATTTTATCCAGGCTCAAACAACACTACTTGCTTGTACTCGGCGTTTTATTTATAGTTTACGGCGCGTTCATGTTTGCTTTGCCCGATATAAGCGGCGTTGAAAAAGGCGTTATGATAAGGATACAGGGCTATGGGAAAAAAAACCTGGAAAAGTTTGTCTCCCCCTCTTCGCGGGATTTTGTCTTATCCAGCAAACTGCCAAAACACGTCACCGGCGCCATCATAGTTTCCGAGGATGAGGATTTTTATACCCATAACGGCATAAGCATGGATGAAATACTGGCGGCCGCGCAGTTTGACCTGAAATACCACACCTTAAAGCACGGAGGCAGCACCATAACCCAGCAGGTGGTGAAAAACATATACCTGACCGGCGAGAGGAAATTCTCAAGGAAAATAGTGGAGGCCCTTACGGCTTTGAGGCTGGAAAAGAAGTTAAGCAAAAGGCAGATACTGGACTACTATATTAATATCGCCGAGTTCGGGCCGGGTATTTACGGCATCAGGAACGCCTCTGCGTTTTATTTTGACAAACAACCGGAAGAACTGACCCCGCAGGAAGCGGCAATCTTGGCTGTGATACTGCCCAAGCCGAAGGCAAGAGGCAGGGCCCTGATGGAACTCGAAGAGGAAGAATTCCAGCCGCAAAGGGTGAAGCACCTGCTGGCACGGATGAAGAAACAGGGGTATATTACAGGATAAGGTTTTAAGCCAAAAGCCAAGAGAC
>PMTB01000273.1 GCA_003167475.1 candidate division FCPU426 bacterium
CTCCTTTGTCAAGGGCATTGAGGATCTTTTCGTTTTTGTCCCGGATCAGATTGATCGACAGTTCCATAAGTTTGAACACATCCTTGTTCTTTATCCTGTGGCATGTTTTTTTCCCGTTCTTCTCCGCGGTCAAAATACCGGCCGCCTTTAAGGCGCTTAAGTGCCTTGAAACCTGGGGCTGGGTCTCGCCCAAAAGCTTTGTAAGGTCGCATACGCAACTGTTGTTGTCTTTCAGGGCATTTAAGATCTTTATCCTGACCGGGCTCGATAATGCCCTGAAAAAGTCCGCCTGCAGCTCGTTTATCTCCATAAATACCCCCTGATAAAAATACATCATACTTCGCGGTTTGCGCAAATTAAAACCGCCGATATACATATATACACATAATTGCATACGTTGTCAAGTACTTTAAAATCGCTTTAGAGGTCTTATTTGCGATTTTAAAATACTTATGAAAAATATAAATATGTATCTCCAGAACCGCTACAACTTCCTGAAAGCGCAAATATAGACCACTAATGCGCTTTCAGGAAGTTGTATTAATGGTTGAAAAATATCATTACATTATATATAATTCATATATGATTTATACTATACGCAAATATGGCGACCCCATACTCAGGAAAAAAACAGAGCCTGTAACAGAGTTTGACAATGACTTAAAAGCCGTCTTTGCGGACATGCTTGAGACCATGTACGCGTCCAATGGCACCGGCCTCGCCGCCAGCCAGATAGGACTCTCAAAACACATGCTCGTGCTCGACGCGAGCACTGAAGAACAGACCATAATATTCACCCTCGCCAACGCGCAGGTAGTCGAACACTCAAAGGAAAAAACAGAGTTTGAGGAAGGGTGCCTGAGTTTCCCCGGCATAACAGAAAAAATATCCAGGCCCTCCTCTATCAAGGTAAGGGCCAATGACCAGGACGGCAGGGAACTTCTTATAGAAGCGTCCGGGTTCCTGGCCATAGTTTTACAGCACGAGATAGACCACTTAAACGGCGTGGTCTTTATAGACCGTATGACGCCCATCAGGAAAATGCTGCATTCCAAAGAACTGAAGGAATTAAAGAACGAATGCAAGAAAAGCCTTAAATGAAAATAGCTTTTTTCGGCACGCCCGAGTTCGCCGTCCCGGTCCTTGAATCCCTGATAGATTCACGCCATGAGGTCATCCTTGTTGTTTCCCAGCCCGACAGGCCTAAAGGAAGGGATATGAAAGTCGACCCAACCCCTGTAAAAAAAATCGCTGTGAACTCAAACATCCCTGTTTTGCAGCCCGAAAAATGTTCGGACCAGGCCTTTGTCAATGAATACAAAAAATCCGCCCCTGATATAAATATAATAGTCGCCTTTGGCCAGATAATCCCGGACTCTATAATATACCACCCCAAATTCGCGAGCGTTAACATACACGCGTCATTGCTGCCCAAATACCGCGGCGCCTCCCCAATCAACTGGGCGATAATCAACGGGGACAAAGAAACGGGGGTCACTTACCAGTTTATAGAGAAAAGACTGGACGCCGGTGACATCATAAACGTCGAAAAGGCCGCCATTGAGGAAACCGACGACGCGATAACAATGTTCGCGAAACTGTCAAAGTTATCCGGGGACACCGTGGTAAAGGTCGTCGATACAGTCGGAGCCGGAAAAGCAATAAGGACAAAACAGGATGAATCAAAGGCCACTATTGTGAAGACCCTGAAAAAAGAGGAAGGCAGGCTGGATTTCAACAAACCCGCGGAGACGATTGTGAATAAGGTCCGCGGCTTGGTGCCATGGCCGAACGCGTATTGCATGATGAAAGGCAAAACCTTGAAGATTTTATCAGCGGCTGTAAGCCAATGCCCGGTTGGTTCGGAAAACTCAGCCGCAGGCACTGTAATAGGCCTGGTCAAAGGAACGGGTTTTTTAATCAAAACTGCGGATACATGCGTGCTGGCCAAAACAGTACAACCTGAATCAGGAAAAAAAATGAACGGGTCGGATTTCGCGAACGGACAGAAGGATCTGGCAGGGTTAAAACTGGATTAAATGCGGTTTAACAATTATTTCGTAGTCGCACCCCTTCGTTTCATCGGGGTGCGTGGCGGGGATTAAAACGTAGCTTTGACGTCATGTTTCCCTTCAAATAGTTGAGTTTATCACGTCCATATCTAGGCGCAGGCCGATGGAACGTAGGCCTGCGACTACACGTTCTAAATCCAAAACAAACCCAACGATGAGCGGCAGCAAGCAGCCGCTCTACAAAACTGCTATTGCGTCAATCTCCACGCTTACGTCTTTCGGCAGTCTGGAGACTTGGACTGTCGTCCTTGCCGGCAGTTCCGCGAAACGTTCCTTAAGGACCTCGTTTATGAACTTTATGTCGTCTATATTCTTCAGGAACACGCCCAGCTTTACCACCTTATTGAGCCCGCTTCCGGCGGCTTTTAACACCGCTTCCAGGTTGTCTATAACGACCCTTGTTTCCTTATGCACTCCCTCGGTCACAAGCGAGCCTGTCGCGTTGTCTATGGGGATCTGTCCTGATACATAGACGAGGCCGCCCGCTTTCACGGCCTGCGAGTATGAGCCCTGCGCCGCGGGCGCATTTGGGGTGGAAATTATCTCTTTTCCCATATCAAACCTCCCTTAAACGATTTTATTGACTATATCCTCGGCTTTTAGCCCGACTTCGCCGATCTCTTTTTCAGACGGTTTGTAATCCGCGAACTTCACCAGGTCGCTCTCCTTCATAAAATCAAGGGCGTAATTGATATCTTCAGGCCTGGCTTTCAGGTCTTCAAGTTTCCTGATTATTTCCTGGGTAGTGAGCTCGCTGAAGGTATTATTATAGTGTTTGTTCAAAAACTCCCGTATTATTTCATACAGTTCGGAATAGTAACCTTTGACGTCATTGGTGCTCAAAAGTTCCTTCGCCTTTTTTATCCTCCGCAGCGCCGCTTTCCTGAGGTCCTCTTCAAGGACCGCCGGCATGATCTCTTTTATCCCGAATATTTTCTTCCAGGCAAAGTATATAGCGGCAAAAAGCGCCAGCCCGAGCAGAATATAAGGCATGAGCCCGGCCAGGTCCAGATGATAACTGTATTTGATGGACCTTATATCCGCCTGGGGAGGGGCGACGGTAGGCGTTGGTGTTTCCACGGGAGCCGCCGCGGCCGACTTGCGCCTGCCCTGCCCTATGGTTATGGTTATCGCCTTGGTCTGCATGTTCTCGTATTTTTTTGTCGCGGGGTTCATGAACCTAATCTTGGCAGGTTCTATCACCACTTCCCCGCTTTTAACTGCTATCAGGTCCACGATCTGCTGGTTTTGCGCCGATGCGGCTCCGTTAATGAAGTTCATCATGCTGTTGGTGTACGATCCGCCGACCCTGAAGCCCTCAAAAGAA
>PMTB01000155.1 GCA_003167475.1 candidate division FCPU426 bacterium
TAAGGACTTTTCCGACAGTCTCCTATGACACCCCCGCCACCGCAATGACGCTTTTTTCCGGGGTTAAAAGGAACCTGTCGGAAATGCTTATACCTATCTTTGCAAGCTCAAGTGAATCATATATCGTTTTTTGGCATTCGATTTTCAGGTCGCCGTATCCGGGCGAAAAGCGCCTGGTTATTGCCCTGCCTTTTTTAGCCAGCTGCGCCTCAAGGAATTCCTGCATCCAGTCAAGGCCCGTGTCCGCGGTCTCGGACCCCACCGCGTCAAGTATTACGCCGAGCGAATTGTTGCCTGCTTTCATTTCAAGGTCCCTGCGTTCCACTATGGCTTTGCCCGCGGTCGACGCCATAAGCAGCACTTCGCTGCTTGACCTGAAAAGGTCCGCGACAAACGAACTTTCGATGAGCGCGTTATTTTCGAGCCTTACGTTGCCGCCGTTCTTCGAGGTTATCTTAAGGAAAAGATAGGCGCCTTTTATGTCGCAGAGCATTTCACCCATGGCAATGGCGTCGTAGATCTTTTTCTGCTGCGCCGGCGGCAGAACTGTTTTGCCTTTTTTATAGCCCATGCGGTACAGTATATTGTCCACGGGCACTTTTGCATTTATTCGTTCGAGGTACACGGTTTTGTCAGCCATTTATAGCTCCTTGGTTTTAATGATTTTAACATAAAAAAGGAGCGTTTTGTCACTGAATTATTCAGTTTGTATTTACAGCCGGCCTGTTAAAGAATTCAACGGCTATCCTGCCAAAATCATAGTTCCTTGTCAGCATGGTCATATGGCTTCCGCCGTCGAAAAGGATTGACTCAAACATGTTGCTTTTCTTTTTCAGGCTTTCCATTATTTTTTCAATGCCCGGGACGGTTTCGTCGGTCTTGCTCCCTGTCAAAAGGACCGGAACCCTGACGCCCGAAGGGTCCTGACGGCATGTCTTTTGTCCCGACCTTGCGGCTTTTAAGAGCATTTGGGTGTCCATGTCCACTGCCTTTTCCCATTTAAAACCGTGAAGCATGAACCACGCAAAACCCATTTCGCTTTTTTTTTCCGAGATCCTGTCCCGCTCTATCTTCTCCGCCATCTCAAAGGGTATCTTTTCCCCTATAAAACTGTCGCATATGAGTTTGAAAACCAGTTCGGGATGCTCTAACGCCAGGTTCAAACCCGTAAGGGCCCCGCCGCTTGTGCCTATGACAAACGCCTTCCGCACCCCGAGCCTGTCGAATAACGCGGCGGCGACTTTTGAATTTTCGTACCAAAAGTCCTGCGGAAAAGAACCGGTTTTTTCCGACTTGCCGTGCCCCGGATAATCAAAAGTAAACACCTTAAAGCGTTTCTCGTAGAAACGTTTTATTTCCCCTTTGAACATGGCCGAAGCCGTGGAATTGCCGTGCAAAAGAAGCAGATAAGGGCCTTTTCTGCCGTAAGTGTTGAAATATACCTTCCTGTCGTTATACTTGAAGTATGGCATTGAACGCTCCCTGTTATTTTTTTTTATTCCCGCGGATGGCGCATTATCCATTCGACGGACTCAGGGCGGCGTGCGCCGCTGCGCCGCAAAATGGCATGACTATAATCAATAATAATAATTGGTTTTATTGAAAATTACAATTGAAATAAATTCAAGGAGGTTGAAACATGGTACTGTTTTCAGTCGGCCCTATCAGGCAATCTGTTATACCTGCCCCAATAAGTGGTGACGCTTTTCATGAGTTCCTTTGTTTTTTCAAAACCAAACGGCTTGATAAGGCAGCTGTTGGCGTAATTACAGTACGCGTTCCTGATATTTTCGGTTGATTCCATGGCGGTCAGGATGACGACAGGCATACCTGCGTATTCTTTTTTGTTTTTAAGCCGCTTTAAAAAATCTATACCGGAAGTCTTCGGCAGTCCCAGGTCCAAAAGCATCACATACGGGTCCGGGTTCCTGCTTTTATCCGCGAACTCGCCTTTATTCTGAAGGTAATCCATGGCCTTATCCACGCTTGTCACCTGCTTGACTTCCATTAATGCCCCTGATTCCTCGACGCAGATCTTAATGAACTTGGAAAGCGAATCATCGTCATCCACAAGAAGCATAACTTTATTCATGTTTTAGTACGCCCTTTTATTACAGGCCAGCCAGTAAAAACCGGTCTCCTGAAGCATGCTTGAAAGTTCGTCAAAATGCATGGGCTTTACCAGGTAGGAATTTGCGTGGAATTCATAGGCTTTGGCTATATCCTTTTCAGCTTCGGAAGTGGTCAGCACCACGACGGGAATATCCTTTAGAAGTTCGTCGCTTTTTACCTCTTTTAACACTTCCAGCCCGTCCATCTTGGGCAGCCGCAGATCAAGAAGTATCAGGCCCGGCCTTGGCTGCTGTGAGGACTCATATTTGCCTTTCTTATGGAGGAATTCAAGGGCCTGTGTCCCGTCCGAGACCCTTATGAGTTCATGGTCTATGCCGCTGTCCCGCATTCCAAGCGCCACAAGCTGCGCGTGCCCGTCATTATCCTCAACCAACAAAACCAAAGGATTATCTTTGTCCATTTCCAGCTACCCCCACTTTTTTTTCGTCGTTCAGCGTAAAGTAAAAAGTGGTGCCTTTACCCGGGCCGCCTGATTCCGCCCGGATAACGCCGCCGTGCATTTCTATTATCCTTTTTACTATAGCCAAACCGACGCCTGTGCCTGCGATCTCAGGATGGAACCTTTCGAAAAACCCGAATATTTTAGTGAGGAATTGTTTTTCAATACCCATCCCTTTATCCAGTACTTAATAAACATTAATACCATGATTATACTCCATTTTCATCCCAATTTCAACCTCAGGCTTGCCTTTTTCCGCTGAAAACTTGATGACGTTTGATATAGGGTTCAATACCCCGGCATTCCTTGGAAAAATTCGACCTGCACCGTGCACGACCTGTCATAAATGCTTTTGAACGCCTTAACTGTTCTTTGAATACCCTTTGCTTTTGACAATGCGCTTTCCGGCGGCTTTTGCGATAGCCGTCCNNGTCGTGCAGCCGGCGCATTTACCGTATTCCTCTGAAATACAAATTTTATTGTCATAGAGCTTATAATTTTCACTGTACTTTGACGGGGTAAAGTTCGGCATAATCACATTCGCGCCTATGCGCAGGGCCTGTTGCCTGCCGTCAGGCGTGATCGTTCCCATAGCTGTTGTTGCCGGAAGATTCGATTTGGGAAGAACAAGCCTTATAAGGGATAGCGTCTTTAGCGTGGGAAATATGTCAGTGTTTTTGTAGTCCTTAAGCTTTGTGTCCTGATGGGCTAAAAAAGGCCCTATGCCGACCATTGCCGGGTTTAGTTCTTTGAAGTACAGAAGATCGTCCGCTATTGATTCCGTCGTCTGTCCGGGAAGGCCGACCATGATGCCGGTGCCTACCTCGAATTTCAGTTTCTTAAGCGTGGCAAGACAGTTTTTGCGGTATTCCAGGTTATCATCCGTGTGCATGCTC
>PMTB01000050.1 GCA_003167475.1 candidate division FCPU426 bacterium
GAAACGATCGTGGGCGAGCCCAGGTAGATCAGGTTCGCGGCATTGTCCCATGTCAGGCAATTGGCCACGGGATTATCAGCGTACAAAGAATAAACAAGATCGTCGCATATGGTGGGGCATCCGGTGCATGTGACTCCGAGAAAACCGTCATTGAAAGTTATATTGGTCGGGGGCCCGTTCACGTCCGCGGAAATGGATCCAAAATTGTCGTCAGTATAACTCCAACCGACATTGGCGCCCTTATAGACGAAATAATTGAACCTCCACCCGTTGCCGACTGTCGTGTGCCATATGTCGCTTATGGTCAGCACATTGCCGCGCGTTCCGCCCCCTGTGTTGCAAATATGCAGGGTAAAAGTGATGCCCTGGTTTCCTTGTATCCCGGTCGTCGGATTGCCGGATTTTGTAATCGTAAAAGCGGGCGGCGCCGGGGTGCTTACCGGAGTCAGCGAGAAAGGCTCCCTGAACCATATGGCTCCGCAGCTGGTCGACATTGTGGCAGCGTAGCTTAATGTATGCAGCAGGTTTCCCGTGACCGGGTCATAAATCCTTTTACCCCATTTTTTTCCGGTCATTTCTATCGGGTTTGTCCAGTTTCCATCCAGCGCATACAGGGGCTGGTACCACTGGTATCCGCCCTGCGGCGTCGGTGACGGGTTGGGGGTCGGAGCCGTCATGCAGGTCTGGTCATTTAACATTTTTATATTTGTGGAGTCGCTTGATGATAATACCCTGGAACTGTCCGCGCAGGTAATATCCATGGACCACGAGCCCCACAATTCGCAGCAATTGGTATTCTGCACATAAGTGGCAAGGACATTGCCGGAATCATTAAGCAAAGCGCGCTGCGCAGGGCTAAGGCTTATGCATTTAGGCTGACAGGACCAGCCGATATCGCAATAAGTAAATGTATCTATCAGGGTTCCGTTAAGATATATAATAGCCGTATCATCCACGGCCGCGCATATGGTCACGGAAGTCGCGTTGCACGCAGCGTTCAGCCGTGATAGCGGCATGTAGAGCAGGAGTAAACTGAATAAAAATAACTTTAATAAGTTCGTCATCTTCCGCTCCTGTTTTTCTTTTTTATTTTTTTCCATTTTGCCCTCGCCCATTTTTTTTAGTTTCGGTGTATCTCACAAAAAACATACAAATTTCCAAATTAGCGCACTTCACCGACCGACAGTATGCTCACTTCCCGCAGATGACTGCCAAATCCTGAAAACTCTAATATCTTAAGCTATTTCCCTAATATAATTATACTAAATTGCACCTTTTTTGTCAATTTGCAGATGGAGATTTTTGTGTAAATTTATCGTTGAAATGCCTATATTTTTAAGGCATTTTTTAGTTTTTGGGTTTTAAGGTGTTTTTTTTGAAAAAATTTTGATTAAAATAATGATTTCCCTAATATACACTGCACACGTGTGGCATTAATAACTTTTATTTTTGCTTGACGGAATTGCGGAGCCGCGGATTGGGGCGAATTATTTTATTTTGAACCGGTTTTATTGTTTTTTTATTTCTTATGCAAGCGTTTTGTCGATGATCTTTTTCATCTGGGATTCCGGCACCACGCCTATTATCTGGTCCACCATCTGGCCGTTCTTAAAGAAAATAATGGTCGGAATACTCCTGACCCCGAAAGTGGACGGGGTGTTCGAGTTAGCGTCAATATCTATCTTTCCGATCTTTATTTTTCCGCTGTACTCAACCGCGAGCCTTTCAACCATGGGCATAATCATCTTGCATGGGTTGCACCAGGGGGCCCAAAAATCCAGCATAACAGGTATGGTTGACTGCTTTACTTCCGCGTCAAAGTTTAAGTCCGTGATCTCGACCGTATTTGCCATAAAAAACCTCCATTTTGACTTGTATCTTGATTACTTTCTATCCACAACTATCTTTGAAAAATCCGCGAGCTTATAGAATGCATCCCTTATCTCGGAAAGCATGTTCAGCCTGTTGTTCTTTTTCCCTGCATCGTCGGCCATGACCATGACCTTATTGAAATATCCGTCTATTGCCGGCTTGAAAGCCGCTATTTTATCAAAAGCGTCCTTGTATTTTTTTTCTGTTATCATTTTCTCAACCGCGTTTTTTTCCGCAATGAACATATCATAGAGCGCGCCTTCTTCCGGCGTGTCAAACAAAGCCTTGTCAATCTTGCCGGGTACGTGTGCGGCAGGCACTATGTTCGCCATGCGGCTCACCGCGAAAACTATCGCGTTAAAATCCTTCGTGTCCTTGCGGTCCTCCATAAAAATAAGCGCCTTGTTAAAATCATCGTTAACATTCATGACGGCCCCGGCGCAGACCGCGCTGATTATATCGTAGTCTATCCCTTTTTCCTTGAAGTAATTTATTTCCCTCTGCCTGAAAAACTCGCTTATTTCCTTTATTTCAGCCTCTTTTCCTAACTGTTGTTTGTAGGCAAACGCGTTCTCCCGTATGAAAAACGCCAGGTCGAGGTCAAGTTTCTTTTCCATTACGGTGTAAATTATATTGAGCACCTGGCGCCGGACAGCGTAAGGGTCCTTGCTGCCGGTGGGTTTGAACCCTGCTATATAAAACCCGGTTATGTTGTCCATCTTGTCTATCATACTTAAGTACAATCCCTCTGCCGTCGACGGCAGAGAGTCACCCGCCATGTTCGGCAGATAATGCTCGCTTACGGCCTTCCATACTTTTTCTTCCTTACCCTGTTTCGCCAGATAAACGCCGCCCATAAAACCGCGCAGCCCCACATATTCTTTTTCTCCAACCATATTTGTCATCAGGTCGGCCTTGGAGAACGAGGCTGCCTTGACCAGCGCTGCGGTATCGCCATAGCCGAAAAGTTCCTTTGACCGGCCCGCCATCATTTTGAGGCGCTCCACCTTTTCATACATGGTCCCGAGCCCCGTTATAAATATCGCTTCCTTTAATTTTTCATTGTTATCCTCAAGCGGGACCTTCAGGTCCTCATTGTAGAAAAACTCCGCGTCCTTCAGGCGGGAATACAGGACCTTCGCGTGCTGTTTTGCTATAAAATCATTGTTCTTGTCCCCGCCGTCGCGCACATTGACAAAACAGTTGGTGAAAGTGCCGTCTTCCTTTGATGCCGCAAAATATCTCTGGTGCTCGCGCATGGCGGTAATGATGACTTCTTTCGGGAGGAACAGGTATTTCTCGTCAAATGTCCCTGTCATGGCCGTCACAGACTCTACGGAACTCGCGAGCCTGTCGAGAAGTTCGTCGTCTTCCATGAGCACAAGGCCGGCTTTTTTCAGGAGCATGGCCGCGTTAAAGCGTATCTCGCCCCTGCGCGCCTCCTGGCTCAAAAGTATGCCGTTCTTTGCCATTTGTTTGAAATAATCGTCCGCGTCTTTCACCGTGACGGATTTGTTATCCTGGATAAATTTATGAAGCCTTGTCTGGTTGCCGGATTTTATTTTTCCGAAATTAAAATGGACGGTTTCCGAGTCAAGCAGACACAGTATCCACCTGACGGGCCTGGCAAATGTGACCATGGAATCGTCCCACACCATGGACTTTGGAAAGCGCATGCCGCGGATGAGTTCAGGCAGCATTTCGGCCAGAACAGTTTTAGACGGCTGCCCTTTTTCAAAAACATCGATGAAAAGGTACTTTTGTCCCTTTTCTTCCCTTGTTTTGAGGTCTTTTTCACTGATATTATTTTTGGACAAAAAAGTCTTCCCTATTTCCGTCATTGCCCCGTCTTTATAAGCTATATCGTATCTGGGCCCTTTTTTTTCAAAAGAAAGGTCCTTCTGCTTTTCTTCCATGCCGTCGATTAAGAGTATGAACCTGCGCACGGTGTACATAACGCTGATATCTTTGTACCCGATAAGCTTTGCTTCAAGCGCTTTCTTTGCCTCTTCCTTAAGCTGGTTTATCGCCGGGGCCAGATAGTCCGCCGGTATCTCTTCAACGCCAATTTCAAGTATGAATTTTGACATTATTTGCCACCGGCCTTTGTGTCCTGATTTTCCGCGGCCTGCCCGGTCACTTTGAGGTATCCTTCGGCGCACATTTTGGCGAGGTCCCTGATTTTTTTTATGAACGAGGGCCTGTCTGATATGGATATGGCCTTGCGCGCGTCAAGTAGGTTGAACATATGGGATATCTTAAGCACATAGTCATAGGCCGGTATGGGCAAATTCAAACCCGCGAGCCGCTCGCCTTCTTTGTAAAAATTATTCAGCGTGGAAAGCAGCATAGCGGTGTCGGCGTGCTCAAAGTTATATGCCGAGTATTCTTTCTCATTTTCCAGGAACACGTCCCCGTATGTGACGGAGTCGTTCCACTTTATGTTGAAAGCGCTGTTCACGCCCTGTATGTACATGGCTATCCTTTCAAGCCCGTATGTCAGCTCCGCGGATATCGGATTGAGCGTGATGCCCGCCATCTGCTGAAAAAAAGTGAACTGTGTTATTTCCATGCCGTCGAGCCATACCTGCCAGCCGAGGCCGGAAGCGCCGAGTGNNTGCTGGAAGTAGGTGAACTGCGACACTTCCATGCCGTCGCACCAGCATTCCCAGCCCAAGCCCCAGGCGCCGAGCGTCGGGCTCTCCCAGTCGTCCTCGACGAAGCGCACGTCGTGCAGCGCGAGATCGACGCCGATCGCCGCGAGCGAGTCGAGATAGAGCTGCTGCAGATTGTCGGGCGACGGCTTGAGGATCACCTGGTACTGGTAATAGTGCTGAAAACGGTTCGGGTTCTCGCCGTAGCGCCCGTCCTTCGGCCTCCTGCACGGCTCTATATAGGCCGCGTTCCATGATTTGGCCCCGAGTGAGCGAAAAAAAGTATTATGCGAAAAAGTTGCCGCGCCCTTTTCCATGTCATAAGGCTGGGTTATGATACATCCTTTTTTCTTCCAGAAATCCTGTAAAGTGAATATCAAGTCCTGAAAATGCAATTTGAGCTCCTTGTAAGCCGTTTAATAATACTGTCCAAAAAACCTCATTAATAAGGGATATTCCCCTTCGTGTCCGGTGCGGATGAAATNNTTCATCCGTGCCGGACACGACCTGTCATTAAGGCCTTTTCGAACAGTCTCTAAATTATTTTTTCTTCGCTTTTTTTGTTGTTTTGTTTTCAGCCGCTTCTTTTTGTTTCTGCTTTTCCATGAGCCCCAGGTGCCGCATGACATACCAGACAACCCCGGCGATAAGCAGGAGAAGCACAACCGCGTCAACCAGGTGCAGCCACTTGCCGAGCGAATGTTTCAGTGATTCCTTGTAATTTGTAATATCCGTGGCATGCGACCCGACCTTCCATCCTATCCATGCCAAAGCCCAGCACCACGGTATGGAACCGAGCATTGAATAAAAACAGAACCGCCAGAAGTTCATCTTGGCGATACCGGCAGGCAGCGATATGAATGTCCTTACCACAGGCATAAGCCTGCTGAAAAATATGGCCGCTTCGCCGTGCTTGTTAAAAAAGTTATCGGCCAGGTCCATGTCATGGTGCGATATAAGCATGTATTTGCCGTATTTGTTAAGGAATGGCCTGCCTCCGTATATTCCCAAAGCATAAGCCGCGATTGACCCCACAAGGCACCCGAAAGCGCCGAGCATGCCGATGACAAATATGGTCATTGGCACGGAGCCGAAATGATAGAAAGGAGCGTTATTGATTCCGCCCGCCACGATAAGGTAGCCCGCGAAAGGCATGATGATCTCGGAAGGCAAAGGTATGCAGGCGCTCTCAATGGCCATGGCAAGTATAACGCCGATCCCAAAAGGCCCGAAAAACATGAACATATTCTGCACAAACACGCTTAAGGCGGTAAGTATTGATTCAACCATTTTTTTATTTTCTCCTTATTATTTTTATGAAGACCAGACGGCGGGAAAATAAGACGATTTGATAGCCTGCGTTTGAGAGGCAGCAAGCAGCCTCTCTACTCGTACTTCCGGCCAGCCTTACTATAATGCCTTTAGGCTCCGCCTTCCACAATCTACTGCTCACCTATCTACTTTCTACTATCTCCATTTTTCGGTCAATCCGAAAAATGGTGACCCTCAGACTGCCAGCCTGATGCTCTCCCAGCTGAGCTGAGGCGCTCGTTGCATGCGCAAGTATGCAACTTTATAATATTAGCTACCTCTCGACTTGTCAGGCTACTGCCTGACACTGCCCCACGACAACCACTTTGCAGGGCTTCAAGAACAATATTTCTTTCTATAAGTTCTGGTGGAGCAGATCGGGATTGAACCGACGACCCTCAGACTGCCAGCCTGAT